>NZ_JAUOQU010000003.1:0-250088 GCF_030547195.1 Shewanella sp. 6_MG-2023
TCTTTACGAGAAAGAATGAGCAATTTCGATTAACTCAACACCTGTGAGTGTCCACACAGATTTCTTGTTTGATTTGTTAAAGAGCGTTGCTAATTATGCAAGAAATAATCTTTCATATCAGCAGCCATTTGACGCTAGGTCGTTGGCTTAGGGATGCGTATTCTACACCTCCCGTTGTTGGCGTCAAGTCATTTTTAACGTTAATTTAAAATGCTTTTCAACCGGTTAATTATGACGCTTTAAAAGCGTCTTAATTAACGCTAACACCTTGAGGCTATTGGCCTGTCGCCGTGTCAGTGGATGCGCATTATAGGCAAATCAGGATTTCTTGCAAGGGCTTTTTCTATTTTTTATCACTGACACGCATTGAGTGCGCAAAAGCTGAACAAGTCGTATTTTTTATCGACTAAAAACGCCATCAATGACTGTAAACTGACATTCTGACTGCGGCTATTTGTCGGCATAGGTGGAGCATTGGGCCAAAGTATTTAATAAACTCGATAATAACTATTGGTTTTATGCTCCAAATCGCCTATTTTATTTTTAATAAGGAAAGTTGGGATACACCATTTAGGAATATATATGCTTAGTTTACGTTTACTGTGTTTAATTGGCTGTTTTAGTTTCTTTCAACTTGCCCAAGCGACTGTTATTTATTCGTGGGTCGATGAGAATGGCATTAAGCATTATAGTCAGCAGCCACCAACTGATGTGAATTCAGACAAACTCTATAGTGAAGACATCGAACCTGCTCAAGTGGGATATCTACCGGTCCTAACAAATGCTTCAACAGGTGTGAATACAAATAAACCATCAGATGCAGAAAAAAATGCAGAATCAATAAAAGCCAATGATGCTAAACAAGCCGCATCTATTTGTGAAAATGCCAAGCACAGTTTAAATGTTTTAAGTACCTACCAACGGTTACACCGCAAAGATCCCACCACTGGTGAAACGGTGCAGGTAACAGAAGAAGAGAGACTTGCTCAATTAGAAACTAATGAAGAAAGGGTAAAGCTTTTTTGCCAGTAAGTGTCATTTCAACTACTGCGATAAGTTAGGCCGTCAATTGGCTTAATTTATCAAATACTAAAGATATAGTTTAAAGGGAGCTCATAAGCTCCCTTTTATTATCTCGCGTTTTACTCAAGCTATTGCTGCGCAATACCTACTGTATACATAGAGCGAAACTCACCATCATTACAAGTCTGCGTACCTGAACGCCAACCGTCTTCAAATGCATTAATTCCATCTAATGTTTTATCTTTCATTGAATCGAGTGATTCATTTGATGTGCTTTGCAATAGTGCGCTTTGGCAACCTCGGTTATAGCCATAATGATAAATACTGTCGTAATCAACATTACCAACCTTAATAACTGGGGTTTCACCATTGGTTTGGGGGCCTGAGCTACTGCAGCCAGTCACTGCTATTGCTAAAAGTGCGCTACCTAATACAACTAATTTATTCATGCTATATCCTTTGACGAAAATCAGAGTGGTTGGGTTAATCAGAGTGATTGGATTAAACAGTCTACTTTCAAGCTAGTTTATAATTTTGCTACTCGCAAGTTAGCTTAGCTGCTACGGGGTTTCTAATTTATAAAAAGCCTTGTAACTAGGATGGTGTTTATCAGTGACTTTTTCGATAAAAAAGGGAACATAGATAACTATGCTCCCTTTATATTTTTTCCTGCTGTTGATTTACTAACAGCTAAAACCGTTATTGACTAAATGTTAGCAGCCCATCTTTCACATCAATATTGATCGCTTTACCCGGCAGCAGCTCACCTCGTAATAAAAGGTTGGCCAGTGGATTTTCAATTTCTTGTTGCAAGGCACGCTTGAGTGGTCTTGCTCCATATATAGGATCAAATCCTGCTTCAGCAATTAATGCCAGTGCAGCTTTAGAGATCGTTAAGCTAAAGTCTTTTTCTGCTAAGCGCGCTTTTAAGTTCTCTAACTGGATTTCTGCGATATAGGCAATATGTTCAGCTGATAATGGATGAAACACCACAGTTTCATCGATACGGTTTAAAAACTCAGGCCTAAAGCTTTGGGTAACGACTTCCATTACCGATGCCTTCATCTGAGCATAGTTTTGGGTTTCAAAACCTTGCTGGATAATGTCAGAGCCTAAATTTGAGGTCATGATAATAACGGTATTTCTAAAGTCGACCGTTCGGCCTTGGCCGTCAGTTAATCTACCATCGTCCAATACTTGCAGTAAGATATTGAATACATCAGGATGGGCTTTTTCAACTTCATCGAGCAAGATGACAGAATAAGGCTTACGACGAACGGCTTCTGTTAAGTAACCGCCCTCTTCATAGCCGACATAACCAGGAGGCGCACCCACCAGCCGTGACACGGTATGCTTTTCCATAAACTCTGACATATCGATACGCACCATGGAGGATTCAGTATCAAATAGGAATGTCGCTAATGATTTACATAGTTCGGTTTTACCCACACCAGTTGGGCCTAAAAAGAGGAAAGAACCTATAGGGCGGTTTGGATCAGCTAGACCTGCGCGACTTCTACGAATCGCATTTGATACCGCTTCTATCGCTTCATTTTGACCAATCACTCTTTGATGTAGTGCGTCTTCCATTTGCAATAACTTGTCACGCTCACCTTCGAGCATTTTACTCACTGGTATACCGGTGGCTTTTGACAACACTTCTGCAATTTCAATATCGGTGACTTTATTGCGTAATAAGGTCATGTCTTGCATTTCAGCCTGAGAAGCTAAATCTAATTGCTTTTCAAGTTCAGGAATACGGCCATATTGCAGTTCAGACATTCGCGTTAAATCGCCTGCCCTTCTCGCCACGTCCATATCCATGCGCGATTGTTCTAAATCGGCTTTAATATGTTGAGTGCCAGCCAATGCGGCTTTTTCAGTGCGCCAAATTTCGTTTAGCTCGTTGGCTTTAATTTCAACTTGAGCAAGCTCAGCCTGTAAATCACTCAGACGTTTGCGACTGGCTTCATCTTCTTCTTTCGCTAGTGCTTGTTCTTCTAGCTTAAGTTGAATTGCGCGACGCTCTAACCTATCTAATGACTCTGGCTTTGAGTCAATTTGCATACGGATACTTGAGGCTGCTTCATCAATCAAATCGATAGCTTTATCAGGTAACTTTCTGTCAGAGACATAGCGGTGTGACATAGTGGCTGCGGCTACAATAGCAGGATCGGTAATTTCCACATGGTGATGCAGCTCATAGCGTTCTTTTAAACCCCGTAATATCGCAATGGTATCTATCACACTTGGCTCATCAACCAGCACTTTTTGGAAACGACGCTCAAGTGCGGCATCTTTTTCAATATACTGACGGTATTCATCAAGCGTGGTAGCGCCAACACAATGTAAATCGCCTCGAGCAAGAGCGGGTTTAAGCATATTACCTGCATCCATCGCCCCTTCGCCTTTACCTGCACCAACCATAGTGTGCAGCTCATCGATAAACAGGATGACTTGGCCTTCTTCTTGGGCTAACTCACTTAATACTGCTTTGAGGCGCTCTTCAAATTCACCGCGATATTTTGCGCCCGCAATTAACGAGCCCATATCAAGGGAAAGTACCCGTTTGTTTTTAATGCCTTCAGGTACTTCGCCATTGACAATCCGTTGAGCTAAGCCTTCAACGATGGCAGTTTTACCCACACCGGGCTCGCCAATCAATACTGGATTATTTTTACTACGGCGCTGCAGTACTTGGATGGTACGGCGAATTTCTTCGTCGCGGCCAATAACCGGATCTAATTTACCTTGCTCTGCTCGCTCGGTAAGATCGACGGTAAATTTCTTTAGCGCTTGGCGTTGATCTTCGGCATTGGGATCATCGACATTTTGTCCGCCACGGATTTGATCTATGGTCGACTCCAAGACTTCTTTGGTGGCACCCGCCGCTTTAAGGCTTTTAGCTAACGGGTCATTGCCTTCTAACGCCGCTAATACAAACAACTCTGACGAAATGTATTTGTCTTTTCGCTTTTGGGCTAATTTATCGCATAAGTTCAGCAAGCGGATCAGGGTTTGTGACAACTGAACATCACCACCGGTGCCTTGCACTTGCGATACTCGTTCCAGCTCTTGGCTAATTGACGAACGCAGCGCACTGACATTAATGCCCGCTTGGGTCAGTAATGGGTGAATTGAACCTGAATCTTGATTTAACAAAGCCATCATCAAATGAATAGGTTCAATAAACTGATGATCTCGTCCTAACGCCAGTGACTGTGCATCTGAAATGGCGATTTGAAACTTATTGGTCATACGATCGAGTCTCATACGGCCTCCTAAACAATTAATTTAAAAACGGGAATGTTTTTGATAAGTAAAATATGGGGGTGTTTATGGATTTTTCAATCTAATGAGGCGAATTTAAAAATAAACCGTTAGGTTAAATGATGTAGATCAAATCTAAAAAACAGATTAGGACTTAAGCCAGATAAGCGACGCCATGCGGCCAGTTTGTTGTTCGCGGCGATAAGAAAAGTAATCACTATCGCTAAAAGTGCAGCGATTAGCGCAATATATTTGGGGAATACCTAATAACGCCAGTCTCATTTGAGCTAAGCCCGCTAAATCTGCTAAATACTTTTCAGCTTGCGGTTTAAAGTAGTCAGTCGCTTGAGGATGCTTTTCGGTAAAATATTGAAGTACTTCTGCGCCAACTTCAAACGCACCTGGGCCAATTGCAGGACCTAAATAGGCGATGAGTTCAGTCGTTGGAGAGGAAAATTTGCTAACTGCGGCTTCAATTATGCCATCACATAAGCCACGCCAGCCGGCATGGACTGCAGCAACTTCAGTGCCCGCATTATTACACAGTAATACAGGAAGGCAATCTGCGGTCATAATCGCCAGTGCAGTATTGGGGGAGTTGGTATAACTACCATCGCCAATGAGAGGAGATGCAATATCAGCTGTCGTCAGTCTAGAGCAATCAATGATGTCAGTGCCATGCACTTGCTCAAGCCAAACAAGTGGCGACTGGATTGAATGCGCTGTTTGTAATAAAGCCCGATTGGCCATGACATCTGCTACAACATCCCCCACATGCAAGCCTAAATTCAGGCTGTCATAAGGTGGTTTGCTGACACCGCCATGACGATTTGTCATGGCGATAGCAACATTATCAGGTAATGGCCAACTGGCTTTAAACACAATCAATCCTTATGCCATCGCTTACGCAAGACTAACACCTATAGGTATTCTATTGGATTTAGTTCTGTGTCTTCGCGCAATGCTTTGGTTAGCATCTTCATATCCTCAGGGATAGGAGCATGCCAAGTCATAATTTCTTGGGTAAACGGATGTGCAAGCTCCAAACGCACCGCATGTAACGCCTGACGCTCAAAGCCTTTTAAAAGTTCAAAAAACGCTTTGCTTGCTTTTTTAGGCGGACGTGGACGACCACCATAAACAGGATCACCAACTAGCACGTGGCCAATATAAGCCATATGAACACGAATTTGGTGAGTACGACCTGTTTCAAGACGCAGTCTTAAACGAGTATGGGCTCTAAATTTTTCAGCAACGCGATAATGAGTGACTGAAGGACGGCCCCCCATAATCACTGCCATTTGAGTACGACGAGTTTCATGGCGTTCAATAGGTTCATCAACCGTGCCACCAGCTGTCATAGTACCAATCACAATTGCTTCGTATTCACGCACGATATCACGGGCTTGAAGCGCCGCAACAAGGTGAGTTTGTGCTTCAACCGTTTTAGCCACCACCATTAAACCTGTGGTGTCTTTATCTAAACGATGCACAATACCAGCACGTGGTACATGTTCGATTTCAGGACAATGATGTAATAACGCATTTAATAATGTGCCATCAGCATTACCTGCACCAGGATGCACAACCAAGCCCGCTTGCTTGTTTACCACTAAAATATGGTCATCTTCGTAGACGATATCTAGTGGGATTTTCTGCGCTTTATCTTTAACTTCTTCTTCAAGCGTTGCTTCTACAGCAATTAACTGCGACTCTAGTACCTTCTCACGAGGTATATCGACGACAGTATCATCAACTGAAACTGCACCAGATAAAATCCATTCTTTGATGCGTGTACGGGAATAATCAGGGAACAATTCAGCCAAAGCTTGGTCTAATCTTAGACCCGTTTGACTTGCTGTGATTTCGCTTTTTAGATTAATCTCTTGTGTCATAGGAACCGTACCCCTTTTTTGGGGTCCAAAGTGAATGAACTATCTGTTACAATCGGATTGTTTTCTATTTTACAGTGAAATGGAAAAATTCTTAACAATAACTTATAAAAGAATTGAATTTACATATGCATAATTTTGCCAAAGGCGCCGCCCTAGTATTGTTTTCATTGACTTTAACGGCTTGTAGCACCTCTAAAGGTTTTGAAGAAGAAGTTGTCAGTAACAAGTCGCCAGAAGCACTTTATGCTCAGGCACGAACCTCAATGGAACTTGGGAACTACTCAAAAGCCGTTAGAACCCTAGAAGCGTTAGACTCGCGTTACCCGTTCGGCCCCCACAAAACTCAAGTCCAATTGGACATGATTTTTGCCTATTATAAGATGGATGATGTCGCATCAGGTATTGCTAACATTGACCGCTTTTTACGCTTAAACCCAACCCATCCAGATATTGATTATGTCTATTATATGCGTGGTTTGACTAATATGCAGGCTGATAATTATCTTTTTCACGATATGATGAATATTGACCGCACCGATCGCGATCCTAAAAATGCCCAAGATGCTTTTAAAGATTTTGATCGTTTAATCAAAAGCTACCCAGATAGTAAGTATGCAGCAGATGCACAACATCGTATGCAATACCTAAAAAACCGTTTAGCAAAATACTCAATCAAAGTAGCTGAGTATTATATTAAAATGGGCGCTTGGAGCGCTGCAGCGGTAAGAGCACAAACTGTGATGGAGCAATTCCCAGGAACACCATCAACTGAACATGCCCTTGAAATCATGGCTCAGGCTTACGAAGAATTAGGTCAAGAGCAGCTAAAGCAAAACGTGGTAACCGTGATGGCGGCGAATTTCCCGAATAATGAGTTAGTCAGTAACTAATGTTTAGCCTTACTGCTTAACTACGCTAGAATGCCTTCAATTTGAAGGCATTTTTTATTTATACGCCATGTAGAATAAAACATCACAAAAGGTACAAAAGATATGCAGTTGACACATTTTCAGCTTAAATGCTAAAAAAACGGTTGACTCAAACGGCTTAAAACCTTAAATTGCATCCCGTCGCCCGAATAGCTCAGTCGGTAGAGCAGAGGATTGAAAATCCTCGTGTCCCTGGTTCGATTCCGGGTTCGGGCACCATATTTAGATTTGGTGGCTAACGCGACCAAATAACAAAAAAGCCTCGCAATGCGAGGCTTTTTTGTTTCTGTCATTTATCATTCATGCGGTAACCATTGCATCAATAAAGCGCCTTAACGACTTTGAGTCAGTACTCTGACTCATTTACTAGCTCCTTGTACTAGCCTCTTGAGCAAGCACACCTGAGTAATACCAGCTCATTAAAGCGCAACTTATTAGCGCCGCAGCTAACTAACACAAAGTCACCCTTGGCTTAAGTTAACCTCACAGACAATACCCATTAAGCTGGCTCAATGTAATCCACCAGCATTTGTACGGTTTGATTACCTCTAAACTCATTCACATCCAGTTTATAAGCCACACGAGCATGTTTTATGCTTGCATCAGGCCAAGTGGTTAAATCAACATTAAATGCAATCGCATCCATCATTACAGCGCCACATTCAGACTCTAACACCAGCTTTAGGTGCTTTTCACCGACAATGCGCTGTTGAATGACACTGAAATAACCATCAAATAATGGCTCTTCAAATGCTTGCCCCCATGGGCCTGCATCTCTTAACAAATAGGCAGTATCGAGGTTCATCAGCGCGACTGGCAATTCACCATCAGATAAAATCTCACCGGTAAGCTGCTCAGGTTTTAATATCTCGCGCACCGCTTTGTCATAGGCTTGTTCAAACTCGCTAAAGGCATCAGCTTTTAGGGATAGTCCTGCTGCCATCGCATGTCCGCCAAACTTAAGGATCATCCCAGGGTGACGGCTATTAATTAGCTCCAATAAGTCACGCATGTGTAAGCCCTTAATCGAGCGAGCGGAGCCTTTAATCTCACCGTTACCCGCATCGGCAAAAGCAATCACGGGGCGATGATATTTATCTTTAATGCGTGATGCTAAAATACCAATCACGCCCTGATGCCAATCTTCTTGAAAAATGGCTAATCCCCAAGGTAATTTAGTTTCATCCAAGCTGAGTTTTTGTAAGCTTTTTAGGGCTTCTTGCTGCATACCGGTTTCTAATTCGCGGCGCTCAGCATTCAGACCATCAAGCTCACCTGCCATGCGTCTGGCGAGCATCATATCTTCACAAAGTAGGGTTTCGACCCCTAAGGCCATTTCATCTAAGCGTCCTGCGGCATTAAGTCTTGGGCCTACTGCAAAACCAAAATCTGATGCGACAATGCGCTGCGGGTTTCGCTTAGCGACTTCAAGCAGAGCTGTGATCCCAACACGGCAGCGACCACTACGTACTCTTTGTAAGCCAGCTTGCACTAAAATGCGGTTATTACTATCAAGGGAAACCACATCAGCCACAGTCCCCAGTGCAACAATGTCCAATAAACTGCCTAAGTTCGGCTCGGCTAATTGATTAAGCTGATACCAATCGCGGGCGCGTAATTCACTGCGCAGTACAGACATCAAATAAAATGCCACGCCCACACCTGCAATAGATTTACTGGCAAACTCACAGCCAGCTTGATTTGGATTAACAATGGCATCGGCTATGGGCAATGATTTACCCGGTAGATGGTGATCTGTCACCACTACGGTCATCCCCAGCGCTTTAGCCGCTGCTACGCCTTCTATGGATGAAATACCATTATCTACGGTAATTAATACCTCAGCGCCTTTTGACTGCGCCACAGCTACAATTTCTGGGCTTAAGCCATAGCCATAATCAAATCGATTAGGAATAAGATAATCCACATGCTGAGCACCCATCATCCGTAATGCCAACAAACACACACTGGTTGAGGTAGCGCCATCTGCGTCAAAGTCGCCCACAATCAAAATGGACTTTTTCGCCATAATAGCATCGGCAATAATACGCGCAGCTTCAGCCAAGCCCATCATAGAATCTGGGCGTAATAGCTTTGAAAGACTCAGATCACAGCCCAAAAGGTCGACGCCTCGACGGGCATACAATTGCTTTAAAATAGCAGGAATACTAGCTGGTAAATGACTATCGTCTACTAGAGGTCGGCGAACAATTTTATGGGCCACAAAAACACCTTAAGAAAATATCGAATTATGAAGTGGGAATGAATCATTGAAACTGAATTTACCATAACAAAAAAGGCGAGCTTTGGGCTCACCTTTTGTTATAAATTAACGTCTTTTAACGCGCTTTAGCGGCTAAATCCGTTAACTCACTGTAGATTAAAGATTGGTTTTAATGGTATTTAATAATGCTTCAGGCGGTTGATAGCCTGGTACTAATACGCCATTTTCTAACACAATTGCTGGGGTACCGTTAATACCAAATGAGCCACCTAAGCGGTATTGACCTTCGATATTAGCATCACATTTTGCCGCTTTTACATTACGACCAGTTTTGGCATCGGTCATCGCTTGTAGTGGATCTTTAGCACACCACACAGCTTCCATTTCATCGGCATTCGCTGACGGAATACCCGCACGAGGATAAGCTAAATATCTTACGGTAATTCCTAAATCGTTATAGCCATCCATTTGCTGATGCAACTTACGACAATAGCCACAATCAACATCGGTAAAAATAGTCACCACATGTTTTTCATTTTTGGCTTTATAAACCAACATATCCTTTTCAAAAGGTTTTAGCATATCAATGCGAGGGCCTGCTAGTGCTGCCTCGGTTAAGTTTTTCATGCCCTTTTGTAAATCATACATATTACCGTGAAGTAACTTACTGCCATCTGGAGACACATATAGCAGACCACGGTCAGTAAGCGCTTGATAAAGACCATCAATTGGCGATGCCTCAATGCTCAAAACATTCACACCTAAGGTATCTGAAACTTGTTTTTTGAGTTCTGCTTCATTAGGGATATCAGAGGCAGAAGCGGCATGTAATAACGGGGCTACTGCAAGCGTTATCGCTAAAGAGAATGCTTTGGTTAACTTCATTTAAAATCCTATTTGGTCAATCTGTATTAGTCTACTCACTATATAGACCCGCTCATCAGCGCAAAAGTTACAGACAATATTTCATGAAAGCAACTACACAGCGCTCATTTTGTGTAAGCAATAATAAACATTCATTTTGCACTAACCTCTTGGATGGTGCTCACTATGCAACTGTTGCAGCCTCGCTTTAGCTACATGGGTGTAAATTTGCGTAGTCGATAAATCACTGTGGCCCAGTAGCAACTGCACTACCCGTAAGTCTGCGCCGTGATTTAATAAATGGGTCGCAAAAGCATGGCGCAAAGTGTGGGGCGACAAATGGCTGTGTATTCCTGCCCGTAACGCATATAGCTTAATTCGGTGCCAAAAGGTCTGCCTTGTCATCATTTGACCGCGCTTTGATGGAAACAGTACATCACTTTGCTTATTACCCAGTAGCTCAGCTCTTGCCGCAACAAGGTATTGATCTACTTCTGTCACCGCTAACTCACCTAAGGGAACTAAGCGCTCTTTACCGCCCTTACCGACAATTCTCACTAAGCCTTGGCGTAAGCTTATTTGCTCAAGGGTTAAGCTAACCAGTTCGGTTACCCGCAGCCCAGTGGCATAAAGTAACTCCAACATGGCTTTATCTCGGCACTCTAGCGGATCATCAACATTGGGCTCATCCAGTAAGCTGTTTATTTGGGCTTCACTGAGTGCCTCGGGTAATTGCCTAACTAATTGAGGGGACTCAACCAGCGCGGTGGGATCAACAGCTATCTGCTCATTAACCAACAAATAACCATACAAACGCCGCAAGCTACTCAATAACCGCGCAGTACTGCTTTTTGCAAAATTTTGTTCCACTCGAAAGGCTAAGTAATCGCGGATCAGCAACTGATCGACATTAATCAACTGGCGTTTTTTCGTTAGCACAAAACGTTCAAAATGGCGTAGATCAGTACGATAGGAAGCCAGTGTATTGTCACTAAGTCCTTTCGTAGACCAAAGGTCATCTAAAAATGCATCGATAATGGGATCGGCTTGATACTTATCTGTCACATGAATTCCTAAAAAAACGGCGTTATTTCAAGATGAAATAACGCCGTTAGTGTAACTAAAGTTAGCTTAGTTTGACAAAGGTTACCTAGCTTGCAGCTAAAGCTTGATCCTTGGCAGGAACAAATAAACAAGCAACAATCGCAAGCCCTACTGGTAATAACCATGCCATGCCTTCAGCATGAAGTGGCATAAAGCTTAGGAAACTTGTATCTACGCCAGCAACTTGAAGACCATCAAAAATACCAAAGAACAAAGCAACAGATAACACTAAACGATGTGAAAATTCAGGACGAGGGAAACGCTCAGTTAAGAAAGTAATCGCTACCAATGCAATTGCCACTGGGTAAATAGTCATTAACACAGGAATACTGATGTTAATTAACTGCGTTAAGCCCACATTGGCAACCGTGGCACAAACCAAACTGAAGAAAATCACAAACGCTTTGTATGAGATCTTAGGCAATAGCTCATTGAAAAACTCTGAACAGGCGGTAATTAACCCAACTGCAGTTGTTAAACAGGCAATGCTCACTACCGTTGCTAATAAGATAGTCCCCATAGTGCCAAACTCATGAGTCACATAGTTTGTTAGAATTTGGCCACCATTTTCAGCGCCCAAAGCAATATCACCAGCGGTAGCGCCTAAATAGAATAATGACACATAAACAAAAGCTAAACCCGATGCAGCAATGATAGCAGCGCGTACTAAATAGCGAGTTTGCGCTTTTGAATCAGTGATGCCTTTTTTACGCAAAATATCAATGATTAACATACCGAAAATCAATGATGCTAGCGTATCCATAGTGTTGTACCCCTCTAAAATACCTTTAGAAAGTGGACTATTAATGTAATCACCGCTTGCAGCTTGAATTGCAGCGCTAGGGGTAATGATCACAGATAATGCTAAACCGACTAATAGGAAAATAAGAATAGGGGTTAATACTTTACCAACGCTGTCTAATAATTTACCTGGGAATAACGACAACAACATCGCAATGGCAAAAAAGCCAATGGTATAAAACAATTGTGCTTTATTAAGTGACAGTGCACCAAGTTGGATGATTGCATCGGCATTATCTAAAAATGGACGAGCACCAATTTCAAAAGCCACCAAGCCTGTACGCGGAGCAGCAAAGGCTGGGCCGATAATAATATAGATAGAAATCGCTAAAGCAGTTGCCGCAAATGCCGGTAACATCGCCATGACCTTACCATTTGCTTTTGCAATCGCAATAAGTCCAGCAAGGGGTAAACCCACGGCAGTAATAAGAAAGCCTAACATTGCTAGTGTCATGTTCTCACCAGCTAACATACCTGCAAACGGTGGAAAAATTAGGTTACCAGCACCTAAGAAAAATGCGAACGTCATAAAGCCTAAGCCTATCGTATCGCCAATACTCATATTATTGTTTTGCACACATTGCCCCATCTTGTTGTTTTGTTTTTTTACAAACTTAAGGGAATAGTCACCAATTAGCTATCGCTAATCTAACCTCCCGACAAACCTGTAAACTTTAAATTACACTTAAGCTCACTAAAATCACTGCAATATTGCTGATAAATTCAGCGTATTTTCGTAATACCTATGCCGATTTGTGAAGCTGATTTCATTTTTCCCATTTAAACCGCAATAATGTGCTCAAACGGGTAGGAACTAATAGCAAATAGCACTTAGATACACAAGCGCAAAACCCGCATAAAGCAAAAACAACCATCATCTGAAAACAAGCTTAAAAACAGCCAAACATTAGCGCTACAATAACAACACAAGCACCTAAGTCGCCAGTATATTAGCAACAATAAATCAACCTACTATCCGTTTGGGAAAAATTGCAAAAACAGTTACCATAATCGGCCATTTCTCAATCTATAGTCCTATGCCTTTTAGTTTCAAACAATTTCATATTGATGATAGCCGCTGTGGTATGCCGGTAAGTACTGACGGGGTGATGTTAGGCGCTTGGGCTAATATCGAACATAGCCGAACGATTTTGGATATCGGTGCCGGCAGTGGACTATTAACCCTCATGGCTGCTCAGCGAGCTGAGCAATTGGCAAAAACAGCAGTAGGGTTATCAAGCAAAGCGATTAAAATCGTCGCTGTTGAGCTCGATGATTTAGCTGCCCAAGATTGTTTACACAATATCGCCAATTGCCCTTGGGCTGAGATGATTGAGTTTCACCATGGGGCAATACAAGACTTTAGTGCCCAGCACTTAGTTCAGTATAAAGCTAAGCTAAGCCCATTATTTGATAGCATAATTTGTAACCCGCCCTATTTTGACAATGGGCCGCAATCAAAGCAGCAGCAGCGAGCAACCGCAAGACATACCGAGAGCTTAAGCTTTAGCGAGTTACTGAAAAATATCGCGCTATTACTGGCGCCAAATGGCGCGGCGAGCTTAATTCTTCCAGTTGAAAGTGAAGCGCGCTTTACCGACGCATTAACACAAACGTCTTTGGCCATATCTAAGCGAGTCAGCATCTCAACGGTGATCAATAAACCCGCTAGACGATTGCTGCTTGAGCTTAAACATCAGCCGAATATTGATACTATTGAGCACTCAAGTTTAGTGATAAGCGATAACAGTGGCCAATATAGTCAACAAATGATCACCCTTTGTCGTGAGTTCTATCTAAAACTTTAAGCTTTGTATAGATATCGCTCTCGCTGAGTTGAGCTTCTTAGGTTATAATGCTCGGCTATCAATCAGTGAGACCTACAGCGCATGCTATTTGAAGATTTTGACCTAGACCCGATGCTTTTAGATTCGTTAAAAGCGATGGGACATTTAACCCCAACGACTGTTCAACAACAAACATTGCCAATGGCAATGGAACAACGGGATATTTTAGCTAAAGCGCCAACAGGTACTGGTAAAACGGCTAGCTTTTTGCTGCCTGCATTACAACACTTGATTGATTTCCCAAGACGATTTAATGGTCAAGCGCGGGTATTAATTCTTACCCCAACCCGTGAACTTGCTAGCCAAATTCATCGTTATGCTTGCCACCTTGCCACCGGTTTAGACCTAGATGTTGGCATCATTACCGGTGGTGTGCCATACGGTCCGCAAGAAGAACAGCTTGAAGATAATGTCGATTTATTAATTGCAACGCCTGGTCGACTGATGGAATACCTCGACAAAGGTCAATTTGAAGCGACTGAAGTTGAAATCCTGATTATTGATGAAGCCGACCGTATGTTAGATATGGGCTTCTCGTCAGTGGTAGAAACCATCGCAATTGAAGCCCAAGGCCGTAAGCAGAATATGTTATTTTCTGCCACTCTTGAAGGCAGCGGTGTATCGCGCTTCGCCCAAATCCTATTGAATGATCCGGTCACTATTGACGTTGATTCACCTCGCAGTGAAAAAGCCAAAGTGCACCAATGGGCTCACCTTGCCGATAACCAAGCCCATAAATTTGCCTTGCTATGTAACATTCTTCAGCAAGAGTCAGTTAAGCGTACTATCGTATTCGTAAAAACCCGTGAAATCGTTGCAAGTCTTGAAGGCCTGCTGCTTAAAGCAGGTATTCCTTGCGCTTTCTTACGTGGCGATATGGAACAGAAAAAACGTTTCCAAGCCTTAAGCAAATTCAGTAAAGGCGAAGTTAATATCTTACTGGCAACTGATGTTGCTGGCCGTGGTATTGATATTGAAGGTATCACCCACGTGATTAACTTTGATATGCCTCGCTCTGCCGATGCCTATGTTCACCGTATTGGACGTACTGCTCGTGCTGGCGCGAAAGGCACTGCAATTTCATTAATTGAAGCCCATGATATGCGCATCGTTAATAAAATTGAGCGCTATATTGAGCAGCCACTAAAACGTCGTTACATCGACGGTTTACGACCAACGCACAAAGAAGCGAAAGTGCCTGGCAAGAAAAAAGACAAAGTGAAAATCGCTGCGAAGAAAAAATCTAAAAAAGCAAAAGCGAAAAAGAAAAAGTAAGCCTTTCTCTCGCGATTAAAAAACTGTTTAAGCCCTGAATCAATATAATGCTTCAGGGCTTTTTTTTATCTAAAAATCAGTTTTATAGTGTAAAACCCTAAATAAAGATGAAAAAATCTTATGAAACATTTAATTTACATCTATCGCTTTAGCTCGCTGACGAACTCTGCTAATTTAGCGGGTATAAGACTCTAAAAGTCATGAAAAAATAGAGTTACTCTCTGATGTAATATTTTGTATGGATACAGTTACCAATGAAACGAATCTTAAGAATCCTATCGCCTTTATTTATCCTGATCATTTTCGCAGGCTTAGCTTTTGTGCTGCTAAGTACCAAAGAAGCTCCTGAGCAAAAACAAGAACAAGCTAAAATTGCTATTGTTGATGTCATTGACGTCGAGCTACAAACAGTCTCGTTAAATCTGCCTTCGTATGGTGTTGTCAGCCCTAAATACAAAACCCAGTTAGTCACCGAAGTACAAGGCCGTTTAGTTAGCCTAGATCCAAGTTTTGTCGCCGGCGGTATAGTCAAACAAGGTCAAGCTTTAGCACAAATTGAACCTTCAGATTATGAAGCTGATTTTATCCAAGCAGAAGCTAGCCTTGCCCAAGCCTATGCAGCGCTTAATGAAGAAGTCGCCCGTGGTGAAGTCGCTAAAATTGAATTTAAAGATTTTGATGATGGCCTACCGCCAGAGTTAGGCCTGCGTATACCGCAACTGAAAAAAGAACAAGCCAATGTCAAATACGCTAAAGCCGCACTTGCCCGTGCTCAGCGAAATTTAGAGCGCACAGTGATAAGAGCCCCATTTGATGGCCTCATTAAAGCGCGTAACGTCGATTTAGGCCAATATGTCTCTTTAGGGACAAATTTAGGTGAGCTATACGATATCAGCATTGCTGAAGTTCGCTTACCGTTAAGCAACAATGATTTAGCTTACTTAGAGTCGGTGGATAACCCTGATACCTCAGTCACTTTAAGCGCTTCTTTGGCGGGTAATTCATTTACTTGGCAAGGTAATATTGTCCGCAGTGAAAACGTCATTGATGAGCAAAACCGTATGGTTTACTTAGTCGCAGAAGTTAAAGATCCTTACCTAAGACAGCAGCGCGGCGAAAATGAACTCCCACTTAAATATGGCAGCTTTGTGACTGCCGTTATCACTGGTCGCACTGTCGATGGCATAGTGAAGCTACCCCGCTATGTGGTAAGAGACAATCAAGTTGCCATTGTTAAAGACGACAATACCATTGAAATACGCCCAGTTAATATCGTGCGCACCGATATTGAACATGTCTATATTAAGGGTAGCCTGAAAAGTGGTGAGCGCGTATCGATCACCGATATCAATAATATGACCTCAGGCCAGAAAGTGAAATTGTTAGGTGAAGAAGCTGACGCGCCAGATGAGGAACTAGAAGCGCCAGCAGAAAACAGTGATGAAATAACCATAGCAGGTGATCTGTAATGGATAACACTAATTCAAACTCAGCCTCCGATAACGATATCGATTACAACAAAGGCATTATTGCTTGGTTTGCTCGCAATAGTGTTGCCGCTAACTTACTTATGGCAGCCCTGCTCATTGGTGGTTTATTCAGCGCCAAATTAATTAATAAGGAAGTTTTCCCTAGCTTTGAACTTAATTTGCTGACGATCTCAGTAGCCTACCCTGGCGCTGCACCTCAAGAGATTGAGGAAGGGATTAATATTAAAATCGAAGAGGCCATTCAAGATATTAATGGTATTACCAAGGTCACCTCAGTTGCCAGTGATAGCGTAGGAACAGTCACCATTGAGGTTGAAGACGGTTATGATGTTCAGCAAGTTTTAGATGAGGCTAAGCTGCGTATCGATGCGATTTCAACCTTTCCTGACAACATAGAAAAGCCGAATATTTTCCAAATAAAACCTGAAAACAATGTCATCTGGGTCTCTGTCTATGGCGACTTAAGTCTCCATGAGATGAAAGAAATGGCTAAAAGCATCCGTGATGATATTACCGATTTACCTGCTGTCACACGTGCCCAAGTTAATGGCGTGCTAGATTATGAAATAGGCATTGAGTTATCAGAAGATAAGCTGCGTGAATATGAAATAACCTTCACTCAAGTCGCACAAGCGGTACAAAACTCTTCGATAGATTTACCCGGTGGCTCAATTAGAGCCCAAGATGGTGATATCTTGCTGCGCACTAAAGGCCAGGCCTATACTGGAGCCGACTTTGCCAACATTGTGGTTTCCACCCGCCCAGATGGCAGCCGTATCATGCTACCCGATGTTGCCACCATTAAAGATGGTTTCGAAGAGCGCATTGAATACACCCGCTTTAATGGTAAACCTGCCGCGATTATTGAAATCACCAGCATTGACGATCAAAACGCGCTGACGATTTCAGAGCAAGTTAAAAGCTATATCGCCGATAAGAAAACCACCCTACCCGCCAATGTCGAGCTAGATACCTGGGGAGATTTAACCCATTACCTTGAAGGCCGCTTAAACATGATGTTATCAAACATGTTTTATGGTGCATTATTGGTGTTTATGATCTTAGCCTTGTTTCTCGACTTGAAACTGGCATTTTGGGTTATGGTCGGCTTACCCGTGTGTTTTCTTGGCACTTTATTATTGATGCCATTAGAGCCCTTTAACATGTCAATCAACATGTTAACCCTATTCGCCTTTATTCTGGTGTTGGGGATCGTGGTGGATGACGCCATTGTCATCGGCGAAAGTGCCTACACAGAAGTAGAAAACAACGGTCACTCCTTAGAGAATGTCATTAAAGGGGTGCAAAAGGTCGCCATGCCCGCAACCTTCGGCGTACTCACCACAATTGCCGCCTTTATACCGATGATCATGGTGTCAGGACCTATGGGGATAATTTGGAAGTCCATCGGTATGGTGGTGATCCTAGCGTTAGCGTTTTCACTTATCGAATCAAAATTGATTTTACCGGCGCATTTAGCTCATATGAAAGTGAAGAAAAAGCGCCCGCCAACTAACATATTCTCAAAATTTAAACTATGGATTAATGAGAAGCTGCAATACTTTATTCACAACAATTATCGCAACTTTTTAGGTACTTGTATTAAAAATCGCTACAACGTTGTGGCGGTGTTTGTCGGGGTACTGATTTTATCTATCGCACTGGTTGCCAGTGGCAAAGTTCGTTGGGTATTTTTCCCTGATATTCCGTCGGACTTTATTCAAGTCAACCTTGAGATGGAAGAAGGCAGCTCCGAGCTCAATACCTTATATGTGGTACAGCAAGTTGAAGAAGCGCTGTACGCCATGAATGAAAAGTTTGTCGAAGAGACTGGCTCTGACGTGTTAAAGCACAGCTTTATCGCGATAAATTCCAGTAGCTCTGGGTTTATCTTTGCTGAGCTGTCAAAAGGTGAAGATCGTGAAATTGACGGTGTCACAATAGCTGAAGAGTGGCGTAAACAGCTACCTGAATTATTATCAGTGAAAAAGCTTAATATTTCTGCCAGTACCAATGATGCCGGCGGCGATATTTCGTTTAGATTAACCTCAAGTAACTTAGAGCAACTAGCCCAAGCCTCAAAAGAGTTAAAAGCCAAACTTGCCACCTATGAAGGTGTGTTCGATATCTCGGATAACTTTTCATCTGGTAGCCAAGAGATCAGACTCAACATTCGCCCAGAAGCCGAAGCACTAGGGTTAACCCTGTCAGATCTAGCCCGTCAGGTGCGTTATGGCTTTTATGGTTATGAAGCCCAGCGAATTCTTCGTAACAAAGAAGAGATCAAAGTGATGGTGCGCTACCCATTAGAGCAGCGCCGCACCATTGGTCACCTTGAAAACATGTTAATTCGCACCCCACAAGGTGTTGCTGTGCCTTTTTCAACGGTGGCAGATATTGAGCTAGGTGAATCCTTTGCATCAATTACTCGTGTTGATGGTCGCCGAGCGATTACCATTAGCGCTAATGTGAACAAAAACACCGTTGAGCCATCAAAAGTGGTTGGTGAAATCCAAGAAGAATTTATACCGCAATTGACTGAGCGCTACAAAGAGGTCAACGCCGCATTAGATGGTGGCAGTCAAGATGAACAAGATGCCATGCTGGGCCTTTTGCAAGGGTTCTTTTTTGCCATGTTTACCATATATGCTTTGATGGCGATTCCATTAAAGTCATATAGCCAGCCATTAATCATTATGTCGGTGATCCCATTTGGCATGATTGGCGCTTTGGTGGGTCACTTCATTCTTGGGATATCCATGAGTGTATTAAGCCTTTGTGGCATTGTTGCCTTGGCTGGGGTTGTGGTCAATGACTCACTGATTTTGGTGGACTTTGTTAACCGCGCCCGCCGCAAAGGCTTCTCGTTAATGGAGTCAGCCATCGACTCGGGCTGTTATCGCTTCAGAGCAATAATCTTAACCTCAATGACGACCTTTGTTGGCTTAGTACCTATTTTGTTAGAAAAAAGCCTGCAAGCTAAAATCGTCATTCCGATGGCAACATCATTAGCCTTTGGTATTTTGTTTTCCACTGTAGTAACGCTGATTTTAGTGCCTGTGCTGTACATCATTTTAGATGATGTGAAGCAGTTAACGCGGCGGATATTTAACTGGTGGTGGCAACCGAAAAAAGAAGACGATGAAGCTTATTATTAGCGCCTAGTCCAAGTACATTAACAAGGGAGCTTAGCTCCCTTTTTTATGCCTAAAGCTCATGAAATTGGCGCTTTAGCCAATAATGCGAACTCACAAACAGATATCAATATTGGCTTAGGTTAATATCATTTAATCACACTGCAATAATGATATTCAGATGAAGCCTGAAACCACAATGTCAAAAACGAATACCACAGCAACGGCGACAAATGATACCGCAGCCAACACCTTAGTCTATGATATTCGCGGCAGTCGCTACCTTAATATTACTGGTCGCTGCACCTTAAGATGCCAGTTTTGCCCCAAACATAATGGCTCAAAACAAGTTCATCAATATGAATTATCTCTTGATAGGCAAGTGAAGCCTGACGATATTATTCCTTTATTAGGCAATGCTGCTGACTTTGATGAGTATGTTTTTTGCGGTTATGGCGAGCCAACCTTAAACCTTGAGACCTTATTAGTGGTCGCTACGCAGCTTAAAAAATCAGGTGCGAAAGTGCGTTTAAATACCGATGGCTTAGCTAACCTTTTCCATCGGCGCAATATATTACCTGAGTTAGCATCTTGTATTGATAGCTTGTCAATATCGCTCAATGCCGATACTGAAGCCCTGTATATTCAGCATTGTCAGCCCAAATTGAAACACGCATTTGCTGCTGTACTCAGCTTTATCGAAATGGCGCCCACTTTTATAAGTGATGTACAGGTGTCGGCAATC
Source organism: Shewanella sp. 6_MG-2023 (assembly GCF_030547195.1). Taxonomy (NCBI): domain Bacteria; kingdom Pseudomonadati; phylum Pseudomonadota; class Gammaproteobacteria; order Alteromonadales; family Shewanellaceae; genus Shewanella; species Shewanella sp. 6_MG-2023. Next base: position 20,602 of record NZ_JAUOQU010000003.1, read on the forward strand.
AATGGCCTTGAAGGGGTTGATATTGCCCGTTGTAAAATATTAGTTGAGCAACGAGGCGCAACCTTTAAATGTCGTCAACTGGATATTGTTGGCTAACTAAACCAAGAGGCTTCTGGATTAAGCTTTATTATTGGCTCCACTTGCCCTTATGGTAACTTTTACCTTTGAACAAAAAATTACTGAAAAACTCAGTCTCTAAGGTCAACCTTATGGGGCATTCGTGCTAACATTCACTTACCGGGACTGTTAAAAATAAGTAAGTGAATGTTTAAGAGATATACTAATAAAAACGTCTCAAAGTCTGTTTTAATCTCCACCCAAGATATTCAATGGGCGCGACAACATGTATTAGCGCTGTCTAGTCAATTATTGGTTATGCTGTTAAGTATTGTCATTTTGACTGTGCTACTGCTTAAGTTAGGCGAAAGGCGCCTACAAGAAGATTGGGCAGATAAGCGTTATAGTGAAATACAAACAGTAGGCACCCTCGCATCGGATAAAATTAACTTCCTTCAATTTCGCACCCAAGCTTTCGCGAAAGCAGAGCTTGTGAAACAATATTTAGCCAATCCATCTGAGGCGCAACGTCATAAGCTAGAAGAAAACTGGGACATATTGCTTAACAATATTCCTGAGTTATTAGGTTTAACCCTGTTTGATCCCCAAGGTAATCCACGCATAAGCTCAACAGATGCTTTTAGTAACGTCACTATCCCTGAATTTATTCTAGAAGCTTCCAATACAATGGGAGGCAATGACACCTACTACTCCAATATTCAATTTGTGCCAATAAATGGCAAGTTAACCCCTTATGTTTACCAGTTGGCATGGATTGAAAATAACGACCAAAGTATTCGCGGTTACTTAGTGACCTACAACTCGGTTTCTGAAATACTCGAATCCATCAAACCGGCATTTTTTAACCATAACTCGCCATTACTGCTTATTGGCTCTAAAGGCGTGCTCTATGCGGGCGGTAATCAGCAGTTTCCCATGAAAAGACTACCTAATACATTGGGCAGCAGTATTATTCAGTCATACCCAGAATTATGGCAACACATGGCCAACACCCATTTTGGTCAATTTCATACTGACAGTGGCACTTTTGTGTTTTTAAAGGTTGAAGTAGCACCTCAAGATGCAGAGGTAAGAGAATACTATCTACTGTCTTATATTCGCCATGAGGATATCGCTGCAAAGTTTGATCACTGGCGCTATATGTTAATTTGCTTCTCTTTGATCATTACCGCGTTAGCCTCCAGTTTATTGGTGTTAAAGCATCGCTTCTATTTAGAAAGCACCGCCAATAGCAATAGTATTAATTTAGCCAGCGTATTATTTAACAGTAATCAAAATTGCTTAATAGTGAATACTAGCGGTCGCATCATCAAAGCCAATTTACAAGCAGCTAATACCCTATCAACCAGTATTGAATCACTGTTTGAGCGCAGTTTACAGCGCGTATTGTCATTAGAAGATGAGCAATATAAACAGCTCACTGAAGCCATGCGTGACAATGTCACTTGGAAGCAGGTGGTCAATTTAAATAATGACAACTGCACTATTTCACTATGTTGTCAGCCCAGCTATAAAAATAAACACAGTGAGCAATACTGGCTGGTGACCTTTGAAAACATCACCGAACTTACCCAAGCAAAGCATCAAGCATACCGTTACCAGTTATTATCTGAGAGCGCTGTAGCCACGGCATTAACGGATTCCAGCGGTCAATTACTCAAATATAACCTTAAATTTAAAAACTTAATGGCCCTCGCTGCTGACAGCAATGTCAATATCTTAAGCCTGTTAGGTAAAGACATCACCAAACAATGGGCCGATATCAATAGCCGCATCAGCTTGCAAGGGAAATGGAAGGGCCAAGTAATCGCCAGCAGTGAAACCCCTTTTGCCACTAGCTTAAAAGCCAATATTCGCTCGGAGCATTCTGTCGACGGTGAACACGAGTATTTTATCTGTACTTTTGAAAATCTATTGCCGCAAACAGCGCTAAAACAATTACCTAATCAACAAACGCCACTGAGTTCAATGGTATTGCAGCTTTCAGAATTAGAACTACATTTTAATACCCTAACAGAGTCTAGCCGTGAACAAACCTGCTTATTGATCATGGACATTAACCCTGAGGGGCTCATAAGTCACATCAGTGATATAGACCATTTAGAGCAACGCCAAAAAGACATTGAAATGCAGTTACTCATCGATTTACCCACAGGCTTTCAAATCGCCCATTGGCGTCTAGGCTCTTTGGTGATATTGCTGCCACTAAGTGATTCCGTTCAAGCACACAAATACGCCATGAGCATTATGGATAGATTGGAGCAAAATGAATTAAATGAAGGGATTAATATCGGTATTTCTGGGTATCTAGAGCAGCAGTCTTTTGAACATTATCTCAGTAATGCAGAGGTAGCATTAAGGCGTGCAAAGCAAACCGGTAACCAAAATATTTGCCAAGCCTTTACCCGTAAGGCTCGCTAATCATAGCCAGCCTTATATCATCACTACAGCTAAAGTCTAATTGGCGAATAAGCAACTTATTCGCCAATTTCTAACAGCCCACCTGGCAGTTTGCTTTGAGTAATTTCAATGATACTAGAGCGGCTCATAATAACTTTGTAACGGGCATATTCAAGTGGGCCTTTGCCATCTTTTAGCACTGCAACAAGGTTGACTTGATAGCGCCTTTCTACTGATTCGTTACTGACTTTGCCATCTTGTTCACTATAGATTTTTGCCTTACCACGCTCTAAGTGACGGGCAAATGGCACCAAGCTAAAGTTTACTTGCTCTTGGATTTTGGAGTAGCCAGCTTCAAATTCTTTGTTGGTCACCTTTGAAGCAATACGGTAATGCAGCACCACGGCATCGACTTTATTTTGCCTATGCCGCTGTTTCATTATCTCAGCGACTGCAGCGGGAATATCCTGGGTGCGGATAAAATCCAGCCATACGAACTGCTTAGCAATCACGGCTTGGGTGGTGGTATCCCTTAAAATCTGACTCCAGCGTGGACGTCCTCGCTGAATATAACGCCACATCGCAACCCGTACATCTTCTTTAAAAATTTCACGAAAACCGTATATCACCGCTAAGGTAACCACCAAACTCATGGTTAAGCCGCTAAACACCCCTTGGGCCTTAATGATCAGTGCTGATACCACCATCATCACTAACCCCGTAGCTAATCCCGTCACGAACTTTTTCAAGCCTATGCCTAAAGGTTTTAGCTCCTCCTTTAATACCACACCTTGTTGTATTAAGCGCCTTAATAACAGCATCTTATTTGAAATACGATTAGCATCTTGCTTGGTGCCGGATGAGTTATACTTTCTTTCCTCTTCACGGTAATGATGCTCAGCGCGGCATAACGCCACCAGTTGATCTTTAACATCACTATATTCAGCACTACGCGGCCGATAAGCTAAGGTTTTTAACAGTTGTTGTTCACAAAACCAGGACAGGTAATTGTCAGCATTATTGAAGTAGGATTTGAGCTTTTCATCGCTGGGCTCGTTACGGCGAAACTTTTTAAGTAACTGCGTGACCGACTCACCTAATTCAGTTAATGCGGGATAAAAGTCGTCAGGGTCAGTGATAAGACGCAATTCTTTTGCATCAGTCTCAATGGCTACGGCAAATTGATAGGCAAATAAGTTGAGGTATAAACGGAACTCTTCTTTAGTGCGTTTATTAATACTGGCAAAACGGTTTTGTACTAATGGTAGGTGTAACCCTTGAGAGTAATAAGACCGCCGCCCAAGCATTGCGCTGTGGTAATACTCTTCTTCGTCTAGGGTTTTTTCGCCAACCCCCATTTCTGTGGGTAAGTAAAAATATAAATCAAAGCTGCGCTGCTGCCCAGCCTCCATTTGATGGCTGAATTTAATCGATAATGATTCTTCTTTTTTTACTTTGACTTTAGCCACTATGGAAGTATTTTATCTCAGAGTTTGCCTTGCCTTAACTATAACGAATTTCAGCAGATAAAGGAGGCGTAAATAACTAAAACTATACCATTATTCATGTAAACGGCATGCCCAAAGCATATTGTAGGGCTTAAATTTCATTAAGATATATTTATTATCAATATCCATTTCTAAGACTTGAACAGCTATATGCAGCAGTGTTTGAGTTTGCAACTGAGCCGCTGTGGTTTTAAGCTCTTTGGCGAGGTACTTTCTCAAATAGGAATTATTTTGGTTAAACTGAGCATCGGTTAACACTAAATCTAATTTATAGGTCATGTCACCAACCTCTAGTTCAGTCAAATCGCCATCGAATGTTGCATATTCATGGTTTTTTGAACCTTTGGCATTGTAATAATTCAACTGAATTTGCTTATTTTTAACTGTTAATGCTAAAAATAGTGGTCCATGATCAAGCTCGATTGTATGCTCTTTGTCAGCGCTAAATTCATATAAATCACTCTGGCAATCAAAGGCCCATATATCTCTTGTATCAGCAAACTGCTCTAACATTAACACCGAAATACAAGAAACTACGATGAAACAGACAGTAAAAACAACACGACCAATTCTAGTTAACAAAAAATCTGTTACTGCTTTAACCACAAATATTTACCTTTTTTAGCCACGCAGGCGTTACAAAGCTATGCTGAGCTTGATCCCTCAAAACCTTGATATTATAAAAACGCCAGCGATCGGGTAGGCGTTTTTTCATTACGATGCTGACGGCTTTATTATCTTCAGCCAAAGTGGCGGAAATAGCATCCCAAGGCATGATGGGGCAATTTCTTAACTGATTAGAGATACGGTCTGCAATACTGCTTAAATCTAAATCGATTTCACTGGCTTTAGAGGCATATAAATACAGGTTAGAAACATTGCCTTGTTGAGTTAAAAACTCTCGGCTAGCATCCGGCTTCACCGATTCTTGATTATTAAGGTGTGAATGAACAAAAAATAGTGCGATTAACGTTAGCAAAATAATCACAATATACTGACCATAAGAAATCACCTTATTAGGTGAATCAAATAGGCTATTCTTACCAGAAACGACTTTAGTATAAAGAATGACACCCTGATTGGGGATTAACTCTATTAGCCTGCTATGAGAAGCGCCTAAATAATCCTGAAACAACACAATTATTTGTTGTAAATCTTCTTCTGAAATTTGCTGCTGATGCTGGCCATCAGTGGGGAAAGAGAGGCTTTCGATAGGCACAACTTGTCCGCGATGTTTTGCTAATAAGCTCAACACCCAGAATTCGTTATTATTGAGCTGCCATGTGGTAGCTTTGGATTGGTTGCTAAGCACTTTTTGCTTATCATCAAACCAACAACACCCAATTTGCATGCCTAGTCCATCTCATATTGCTCTATATATCATTAGATTATAGCGGAGCAGTAAATAGTTATTTGTGATCCACACAACTGATAGTCAGACAAGATTAAAATTCGTGAACTACGCCGCGAAATTTCGACATAAATCAACTCCAACGGCCCGCAAAAGCATACAAGTGTTAACCAAGTTGCATCAAAATCACACCGAAACCAACACAGATCAACATCAACCGATACTTAGTAACACCACCCACCACCCCTAGCGAACATAAAAATCATTTTCAATAGTTGGCGAGCTTTTTTTTGCGCTAATTTTGTATCAATAAAGCTGTATTATTAAGCAAAAAAAAACCGAGCATAGCTCGGTTTCTGATATGACGATTTTTTTAAGGGCGCTTGCCCCAAAAACTAATTAGAATGCATACAACAAAGTCATATTGGTTTCAGTATCAGTACTCTTTTTATCTTCAAGTGGTGCATCGTTATAACGCACAATAACAGCAAACTTCATTGCCAATGCACCAATGATATTAGCCGTTAGCGCAGTTTCAGAGCGGCCTTCTAAGTTGTCACCGTAATCGGCAACAAACAGTTGGCTAAAAGTTGAGCTATCGGTAATTTTATAGGTAAAGTTCATCATACCATGAGCAACAACACTGTCCTCAGTGTCATAACCTAATGCCAATGATTGCTCATCATCTAATTGCTTATAGATATAACCTGGACCGATTTCTGCACTCAAAAAAGCTCTTTCATTATCAATAAACTTGTAACCATAACCCGCTGAAGCAATCATTTTGTAATCAAAACCAGTAAAAGGATCGGCTTCATAGTTTGCGGTGATATACATATAGCTTTTTTCGTCGAACTGATAGTTGCCTTGAACACCGGCATAGTAACGTTTAGCAGTATTTTCACCAGAATCTTCTTTATACAAACCTTCTAGCAGGTATGCATTCTCCCAATTGCCTAATTCTTGTTTCAAACCTAAACGCGCTTTAACTGAAGAAGTATCGGTATTACCCGTTGTTAGTGTTGCGCCTAATTCAGCCTCACCAGCGAAGGTTTTATCACCTTCAACAAAGTCTGCACCAGCATGGGCAGCAAACGGCATAGCTATAGTTACAGCTGCAGCAAGTAGCAATTTTTTCATGTCATCAAGTCCTTTAATTACAATAGTTTCAAACTCACCCCAAAAATCGAACCGAATTCTAACACTTTGATAGCGAAAATGAAAAAACTACTCACCTATTAAAGCGATTAATACAAAACCCTAAAAACCATTTTCTATAATCTCTTGTGCTGCATCAGCTTAGCGCTGCCAAATTATCACTAAGCCATCACTAGGCACTTTTGCTGCCAACGCCCACTGCGCCAGCGCCATAACATCAATAAGCCCCTAACCCACTCGTCCACAGCCAAAGCGCACCAAATGCCTACTAAGCCTAAATCTAAATGTACTCCTAAAAAGTATGCCCCAGGCACAGCAATACACCACATAGATAAAAGGCCGATAAAAAATGGGAAACGAGCGTCGCCACTGGCTCTTAAGGCATTAATGACGACCAGATTAAATGTCCGACCAGGTTCCATTAATAGAGTTAGAATAAATAGCTGACCAACCATAGTAAGGATATCTTGGTCCTTGGTAAAAAAGGCCACTAAATGCTCGCCAAAAGCAGCAGCTAATGCCGCCACTATAGTGGTGACGATTAGCCCTATCTTGAGTGCTTTATACATTTGTGCTTCAGCAGCTTGATATTGTTTGGCGCCTATCATATGACCAATAATAATCTCATTACCAATGCCAATAGATAAGCCGAATAACAAGATAAACATACAAATTTGGAAGTACAAAGCTTGTGCGGCGAGGGCTTTATCGCCCATTAATCCCACAAAGGCGGTCACCACCATAAATTGCAGCATCCAAGAAATATTTTCTCCCGCTGCAGGCAGTCCGATATGAAAAACTTTATTAAGAAGCTGCTTTTTAGGTTTGATAATTTCAAGCAGTTTAAGTTGGATTTTGGTGTACTTAACAAATAAGTAAGCCATTAATGTCATGCCAACTAAGCGCCCTACAACCGTGCTAATAGCCACACCTGCAACGCCCATTTGCGGCAAACCAAACCAGCCGTAAAGTAACAGCAAGTTGCCGCAAAAGGTAATCACATTCATCAGTAAAGTGACCCACATGGCTTGTTGGGTAAAGCCATGGGCTCGCATCCCTGCAGCAAGACACATTGCCATCGCCTCAGGTATTAAACAAATACCGACAATTTGCAGGTAAAGTTTACCATCTGGGATCAGCTCAGCAGGTAAATTCATTAGATGTAGAATTAATCCTGCACCACTAAATACCCCTAATGCCGCAACCACACCCACTAATAAATTAAACCCTATCGACGAGTAAACAACGTCGCTAGCCGTTGCCTTATTATTGGCTCCAAGATATTGAGTGATCACCACACTGGCGCCAATACTGACGAAGCTAAAAAGCGTAATCGATAGCTCAAATACCATGTTGCCCACTGACAGTGCGGCAACCCCTTGATAAGAAACTCGGCTAATCATTAATGTATTTAAAGCTGCGGTCAAAAAGTGCAACGCAAAGTCAAAAAATAATGGCCAAGTGAGGGAGAAAAGCGATAACTGGGCATTGGGTTTAGCGTGCATACGTCATATTCAATATAGGTTAAAGGTTAGTCAGTTCCTTCTAAAGCTTAACAATAATTTATGAGATTTCGCCCAGCTTATTATCAATATGAAATTAAGTCCGTTTTTAAGGGCGGCGATATTGCGCTATTTACCTAAGGGATACAAGTGGTTTTAGAAAAAAAGCCATAAAAAAACCCAACGCGAAAGGTTGGGTTTTTAGTACTATTATTAATCAATTAGTTACACAAAAAGCAGCAGTAAAAAACCATTGAACATCTTGTATGCACTATTGAGTAAGTTAGTTAATTTGCGGATCTAACTCACCAGATTGATACGCTTTGTACATTGCTTGTAGTGACTTAGGCTTAATTTTAGAACCCATGCCAGCACAACCAAATGCTTCATAACGTGTAGTACAAATGTCAGCCATTGCTTCCATTGACGCTTTTAAGAATTTACGTGGATCAAATTCAGCAGGGTTTTCAGCTAAGAACTTACGTACTGCACCTGTTGATGCTAAACGTAAATCAGTATCGATATTCACTTTACGCACACCATGCTTAATCCCTTCAACGATTTCCTCTAAAGGTACACCGTAAGTTTCTGGGATTTCACCGCCGTACTGGTTAATTATCTGCAGCCACTCTTGTGGTACTGAAGATGAACCGTGCATAACTAAGTGCGTGTTAGGAATACGGGCGTGGATCTCTTTGATACGGTCAATACGCAGCACATCACCCGTTGGACGTTGGCTGAACTTATAAGCACCATGGCTAGTACCAATCGCAATCGCAAGTGCATCTACATGAGTGTCAGAAACAAAACGCGCTGCTTCTTCAGGCGTAGTTAGCATTTGCTCCATCGTTAAGATACCAGCAGCACCGATACCATCTTCTTCGCCTGCTTCGCCAGTTTCTAAACTGCCTAAACAACCGATTTCGCCTTCAACTGACACACCACAAGCATGTGCAAAAGCAACCGTACGACGAGTAACATCAACGTTGTAATCGTATGACGCTGGTGTTTTACCATCTGCCATCAAAGAGCCGTCCATCATCACTGATGACATACCTAACTGGATTGAACGCTGACAAATATCAGGATCAGTACCGTGATCTTGATGAATACATACTGGAATATCTGGATACTGCTCAAGCGCTGCAGCCATCAAATATTTAAGAAACTGTGGACGAGCATACTTACGCGCACCAGCAGATGCTTGAACGATGACAGGACTGTCAGTCGCTTCAGCAGCTTGCATAATTGCACGCATTTGCTCAAGGTTGTTTACGTTGAATGCTGGAACACCATAACCGTGTTCTGCAGCATGATCTAGCATTTGTCGTAGAGATATTAAGGCCATTTTTTACTCCAAAAATAGGGTGATTACTCACCTAGGTCGCTATCGCTTGGATTGATTTTTATACCCTTACATCTTGCTAATATCCGATGTAAAAGTGCTTGTTAACTTATGTCAGCAAGCACTCAAACAGTAAACTAGCAAGTATAAGAGCGGTTTTTTTCTAATTATTATCGGTTTCGTACTACAATTTTTACTCGTTATTCGCGATAAACCACGACTCATCTTGACTCAGTTGTGCCGAGATAACTCTGATAATCGCGATTAAATTCGCCGCTTAAGCTATTAGTGCTTATTATTTGCCGCGTTGTTCGAGCATAGCAACGGCTGGTAACTCTTTACCTTCAAGGAATTCCAAGAACGCGCCGCCACCTGTTGAGATATAAGAGACTTTGTCTGCTATATCGTATTTATCCACTGCCGCTAAAGTATCACCACCACCCGCAATTGAAAATGCACTTGAATCGGCAATCGCTTGAGCGATACGCTTAGTCCCTGCGCCAAACTGATCAAATTCAAATACGCCCACTGGGCCATTCCATACTACAGTGCCTGCAGCTTCAATGATTTTTGCTAATGCTTCAGCGCTATCGGGGCCGATATCAAAAATCATATCTGTGTCAGCAACATCCGCCACTGACTTTAAGGTTGCCGCTGCAGTCGGGCTAAACTCACTGGCAACAACAACATCTGTAGGGACAGGGATATCGCCGCCACGGCTTTGTGCATTGGCCACTAAACGCTTAGCCTCATCAACTAAGTCAGCTTCAAAGAGTGATTTACCCACTTGATGGCCTGCTGCCGCAACGAAAGTATTAGCAATACCACCGCCTACAACTAACTGATCAACTTTAGTTGATAAGCTTTCAAGTACCGTCAGCTTAGTTGATACTTTCGAGCCACCCACAATGGCCACCATTGGACGAGCTGGATTATCAAGTGCTTTACCTAATGCAGCTAGTTCACCTGCAAGTAGCGGGCCAGCACAAGCAATAGGCGCATGTAGACCAACGCCATGGGTTGATGCTTGTGCGCGATGAGCGGTGCCGAAGGCGTCCATTACGTATACATCACATAATGCAGCCAATTTTTTAGCTAATGCTTCATCGTTTTTCTTTTCGCCGATATTAAAGCGCACGTTCTCAAACACAACCACTTCGCCAATGTTCGCAGCAACACCATCAAGGTAATCAGCAGCTAAAGTCACTGGGCAGTCTAATGCCGCTTGTAAGTAGTTAACCACTGGTTGCATAGAAAATTCAGCGTTGAATTCGCCTTCTGTTGGGCGCCCAAGGTGAGACATCACCATCACTGCGGCGCCTTTTTCAAGGGCCAGCTTAATTGTCGGTAAAGCAGCGCGTAAACGTGCATCACTGGTCACAACACCGTCACTGACTGGCACGTTAAGATCTTCACGAATAAGCACACGCTTATTGGTCAAATCCAACTCACTCATATTGATAATAGCCATGGAGATATTTCCTTTTAATTTAAAAACAAAGCTGCTGTTACAATTGAGCGCTTTACCTCATAAGATAAAGCGCTCAATTAATATAAATTAATTACCGTTATTTTTAGCGCAAATCATCGCTAAACTGGTATCAAGCATTCGATTAGCAAAGCCCCATTCATTGTCACACCACAGTAATAGCTTCACTAAATGCCCTGCGCTGACGCGTGTTTGGGTACCATCGACGATACTGGAACGGGGATCGTGGTTAAAATCACACGATACTAATGGTTCATCAGTATAACCCAAAATAGCATTAAAACGACCGCTGGCGGCATGCTCTAGCACATGATTTACACTGGCAATATCAACCAGTTTATCAACGGTGACTGATAAGTCGATTGCGGTCACATTGATGGTTGGAACACGCACTGAGATCGCTTCAAACTTGTCTTTCATGTGCGGTAAAATCCGCTCGATGCCACGGGCAAGTTTAGTATCAACCGGTATAATTGACTGACCTGCTGCGCGGGTTCTACGTAAATCATCATGGTAGGCATCAATCACTTGCTGATCGTTCATCGCTGAATGAATTGTTGTAATTGCGCCGCTTTTTACTTCAAAGTGCTTATCCAGTACATCGATGATTGGCACGATGCAATTGGTGGTGCAAGATGCATTTGACACCACAGTATGATGCGGCTGAAGTAAGTGGTCATTAACCCCAAATACGATAGTGCCATCAACATCTGCAGAAGATGGGTGACTTATTAACACTTGTTTGGCCCCTGCATAGATGTGGGCTTCACAGGCTTGCCTTTCAATTAAGCTGCCACTGCACTCATACACTATATCGATGTCTAATTCGGCCCAAGGTAATTTACTGGCGTCAGCTTGGTGAAATAATTGGATGACATCATCACCAATATGTAATTGGTCTTCATGCAATTTAACGCTGTTTTGAAAGCGGCCATGGGTGGTGTCATATTGGGTTAAATGACTGATAGCAGCAGGTTTAGCAAGCTCGTTAATGGCAACAATTTGGATCTGTTGACGTTTACCCGATTCGTATAAGGCACGTAAGATTGAACGGCCTATTCGGCCATAACCATTGATAGCAACTCGGATCATTGAGGGTTAAGCTTCCTCTTAACAGTACTCAGCAGAATTTAGAAAAAAAACGGCCTGCAAGTGATTGCAGGCCGCCATTATACAGATTAAAAGGCTAAAAGTTTACCCTTTAATTGAGTCGCTTAGGGATTAACCTAATGAGTTAACCGTATTAACGACATTCTCAACAGTAAAGCCGAAGTGTTTAAGTAAGTCGCCACCTGGCGCTGATTCACCAAAGGTCGACATACCAACCACTGCGCCATTGAAACCAACATACTTATGCCAGAAATCAACGTGAGCTGCTTCAATCGCAACACGCTTAAGTACTGATGAAGGTAATACAGACTCTTTATACGCAGCATCTTGCTTATCAAATACATTCGTAGATGGCATAGACACTACGCGAACCTTTTGACCTTTTTCAGTCAATGCTGCTGCCGAGTCTAATGCAAGTTGTACTTCACTACCTGTGGCAATCAAGATAACGTCTGCTGTGCCTTCACAATCAGCAAGTACGTAACCACCTTTAGCAACATTGGCTAACTGCTCAGCTGTTCGAGCCTGGGCTTTTAGGCCTTGGCGGCTAAAGATTAATGAGGTTGGCGACTTGCGCGTTTCAATTGCAGACTTCCAAGATACCGATGTTTCAGCAGCATCACATGGGCGCCAAACCGTCATGTTTGGCGTCATGCGTAAGTTAGCTAATTGCTCAACAGGTTGGTGAGTAGGACCATCTTCACCTTGACCAATTGAATCATGGGTGTAAACAAAGATGTTTTGAATGCCCATCAGTGCAGACATACGTACCGCATTACGCGCATATTCCATAAACATCATGAAAGTTGCACCATAATTGATAAAACCGCCATGTAATGATGCACCATTCATGATGCCGCTCATACCAAATTCACGTACACCGTAGTAGATGTAGTTACCGGCAGCGTCGTCTTGAATACCTTTTGAACCAGACCAAAGGGTTAAGTTTGAACCCGCTAAGTCAGCACTGCCGCCTAGTAATTCAGGAAGCATTTCGCCGAAGAAACCAATGGCATTTTGTGATGCTTTACGACTGGCAATGCCTTCTGCTTTATCTTGACACTCTTGGATAAATGCTTGAGCTTTAGCTTCAAAATCAGCTGGTAAGTCACCGTTTAATACACGGCGCTCAAATTCAGCAGCAAGTGCTGGCTCTGCCGCTTTATAAGCTGCAAATTTTTCATCCCATGCTTTTTCGTTAGCAATACCAACTTCTTTAGCATCCCAACCTTGGTAAACATCAGTAGGAATTTCAAATGGGGCATGTGGCCAACCAAGGAACTCACGAGCTGCTGCAATTTCGGCATCGCCAAGTGGCGCGCCGTGACAGTCATGGCTACCAGACTTGTTTGGCGAACCAAAACCAATGACAGTTTTACAACAAATCATTGTTGGTTTGTCTGTTACTGACTTAGCTTCTTCGATTGCAGCGCGAATAGCATCACTGTCGTGACCATCAACATCAGCAATAACATGCCAGCCGTATGATTCAAAACGCTTAGGCGTATCGTCAGTAAACCAACCTTCAACGTGACCATCGATAGAAATACCGTTGTCATCCCAGAATGCGATAAGTTTACCTAGACCTAAAGTACCCGCTAATGAACAAGCTTCATGGGAGATACCTTCCATTAAACAGCCATCACCTAAGAAACAGTAAGTGTTGTGATCAACAATATCGTGTCCAGGACGGTTAAATTGTGCTGCTAAGGTTTTTTCAGCAATCGCCATACCGACAGCGTTACTGATACCCGCGCCTAATGGACCGGTTGTGGTTTCAACACCTGGTGTGTAACCAAATTCCGGGTGACCCGGCGTTTTAGAATGCAGCTGACGGAACTGTTTAAGTTCTTCAATCGGAAGTTCGTAACCCGATAAATGCAGTAAAGAGTAGATAAGCATTGAGCCGTGACCATTTGATAAAATGAAGCGGTCGCGATCAGCCCAGTTAGGATTGGTTGGGTTATGCTTTAAAAAATCATTCCATAACACTTCTGCAATATCTGCCATACCCATTGGTGCACCTGGGTGTCCAGAATTTGCTTTTTGAACGGCATCCATACTTAACGCACGAATTGCGTTGGCGAGTTCTTTACGAGATGACATGCTCTCTCCTGCTTGTTGATGATGAGGTCTAGCGGGCAATTGTGGGGACATATTTTCCCCTACTCAGCGATGGGACGCAAATTATAATTAAATATAAGTAGCAATTTTTTATCCCGAGCAATACTGCTTACACCTGACGATATTATTAATGGCTCGATTTATACCATGTTATCGGTAACATTTAAATCACATTTACACCAATAATTAACATTTTGTAAAAGTTGAACTTTGGATGCGTTGGGGAGGCAATAGCTGAAATGATAACGGGAAGGAAAAAAAGGCCAACATCCTTGTTGGCCTTATAAAGGTAATTAAACAATAAGAAGTACTGCCACAAACCCGATTAATTATATGACTTGATAATTCATCGGGCTGATATTAACAGCGAGTTTACAGTTAGTTTTTAAGCTATTTCTGAACACGTTTACGTTGGCGAATACAAGCCATGATAAGTAACATCATCCAACCCATACCCATAGCACCACCGCTACTGCTTTTAGTTGGTTCTTCGATTACCGGAGGTATAACTTCTGGCGCGGCTGCAACCGTGAGTGTGAACATGCTAAATGCTGATAACTCACCATCCGTTGCTGTCACTTTAATTTCAAATGTTCCCGCTTCAGTCAAGCTGCCAGATAAGCTCATGCCATCAATGCTTAATGTATCTAAGCCTGACACGCTATAAGTCAGAGTGTCATTTTCGGCATCAGCAAATACATCTGTTAAATCAACACTGAATGCAACACTGCCTGAGTCAGTAAGCTCAGTTTCAACATCGCTAAGTGGATTAGCCACTGTTGGAGCGGTATTAACAGGTACTTCAACTGGAGCCAAACCTTCAACTTTAATCAGTGTGCCACCAATGTTACGCACTAAATTTGACGTTGTCCCCAGTTCTAGTAAGCCGTAGTAAACCTCACCTTCTTCTAGCGGAGTTAAGGTTTGACTGTCATCAAGATAGCCATTAACTGTCATGCTGACATCAAACTCTTCGTCTTGGGCAACAGTACTTGGCGCATCAATGTCGAAACTTGCTTGAGAAGAATAACTAACATGAGTCACTCGCACTGTAACGTCATCAGCCTCATCAGCGACTGTGCCTTCATAGTTATGCGCAAGTATCCAGTAATTACCTGTGGTAGGTGTTGGAATAATACACTGCTCGTTAGAGTCAATTTCACCACTGATACACACTAATGAGTAATACAGTTCGCTTGCATCCGCTTTACCATCATTGTTCTCATCAATACCCACATATAAGTCCATGTCAGGTGAAGTTGTATCTGTGATTTCAACCACTAAACGTTTGGTATATGGTTTAACAACAGTCGTTGTGGTAAATAACACCTCTTGATTGTATGCAGGGCTGTTACGCTCAACATCATTAGATGCACCGATCGCTGTGCCGCTAAAGCTTTGTGATTTAAATAAACCAAAGCCGTTAACTTGCAGATCATTACTACCAGATGTAACGATGTCATTGATCTCGATTGTATTATCTAGGTTGTTTAACTTAGCTGAAACGCTATCTACGATTTGCCCCGCTTTAAAGCCAATAGTGGCCTGTAAGTGAGTATCACTCATGTCATCAGCTGAATTCTTTAGATTAATGTAGCCATGCACCCATTCATCAACTAACTCTGCATTAGCGATAGCCTTGATCGTCAATACTTGAGACTCACCAGCGTTAAGTGCAAATGATGAAGGTGACACTTCAAAAGTAAACCCATCATTTAAGTACTCATAACCCACTGTCCAGTTACTGCTTTTCGTCGCTGTGACTTTACGTGTCCAAGTACAATTTGAAATACACTCATTGTTAACCATCGAGCTTGTATTCAAATCACCTGGGTTACCGTCAATCGATGGGTTAGCTGCAAGATATTCTTCTTTAGTGATATCCATTAATAAACCCGCTTTTAGGGCATCATTAATACGGATACTACCGGCACCTTGAGTGAAGAAATCAGAGCGCTGTTTAACACCGTCATAGTCATCATCTTGGTAAGTCACCTGATAAGCTGTAGACATAATAGCCATTTGCGCTTGCGCAGGCGTCCATTGAGGATAAGCTGATTTGATCAAGGCAAGTGCGCCAGCAACATGTGGGCTTGCCATGGATGTCCCAGAGAATGACACATAAGGAATATGGCCAATCTCACCTTCAAATACTCTGTCCTCTGCATTTGCAGCATAGATATCCACACCCGGTCCAGCAATATCAGGAGCAAAAATATTCGGATATGGCAAGTTTGGTCCACGAGATGTAAATGCGCCGGCAATATCACCCAAACTATCATCAGTGCTGGTTACACTGGCAGCTATTGTTGCTTGGTGATCAGTCCCAGTTGCTAACCAGTCAGTCAATAATTGACCGTCAACATCATTTAAATGAATAGCTGGAAGTACGTGGTTATCATCATTTACCGTATCTGCACCACCTTCCAGGTTAATCAAAATCATGCCACCCGCACCGGCGTCTCTGACAATAATACCTTTACGTACACGAGCGTTAAGGCCACGTTCACAGACAACAATTTGATCGCTAGTAAATGTGTCTGCTTCAAAAGGCTCAGTACACATAGCATTGGCTTCATCATAATCTTTAGCCTGAACCACCTTACCGGTAAAGCCTTTGGTAACACCACGGCCCGATAAATCAGCCAGAGAAGTGCCACCAACAGAGGTGAAATCAGTCAAACCTTTCTCGTCAAAACTCAGGTTATGGCTATAAGCTGCTACGGTTGTTACCCAAGGCGCATTACCAGGAGAGCCAATTGTGCTCGCTGTAGGTCCTGCGTTACCAGCTGCTGTTGCCACATGAATACCAGCTTCACGAGCATTTAGGAATGCCTCAGCGCTTACTGAATCCCACGGGTCAGTTGCAGAGCCGCCAACTGAATAATTAAGTACTTGCACGCCATTTTCAATGGCATGCTCAAGAGCTTGAATCGTAAATTCAGGGTAACAAGAGCCTACATCGTCACATACTTGGTAAGAGACGATATTGGCATGGGGGGCCACGCCACTAATCTCAGGAAACTCAAAGGCACTTTTTTCGGCAATGATATTGCCATCTTCTTCTTCCACTTGAAGGTAATAATTAACGTTTTGAACGACGTTACCTGCTGCCGTAGATGCCACATGTGAGCCATGTCCGTGGAAGTCATAACCCACTTTAGCTTTATCCGCTAGGTCATCATAACTTGGGTCATCTAGGTTATCTGCAACACTTGCCCGATAATCAACAAGCTCTGGATAACTCACAATACCAATCAGTTTGTTGTTACAAAATTTAGGGTATTGCTGACAATCGCCAAAGTATTGATTTTCGCCATTTGGATTAACAAATACATGGCCATCATCGCCCACTTCTTTGAATGAGGGATGCGTAGCGTTAATGCCGGTATCCATAATACCTACAATAATCCCTTCACCTTTGGTACCAGGGATATCATTGACACCTTGCCAAACTTTTTTGGCTCCGATAAATTCAGGTCCTGTAGAAGTCTGAATATAATGCATACCGACAGGTTCAACACTGTATACATCTTGATCTTTTTGGATGGTTTTAACTTCACTGGCATCAAGCTGCAGTGCAAATGCATTAGCAACTACTTGATACTGTTGTGTTGGCTTTAAAGTACGGTTAAGTTTACCGCTTAACCTTTGGGTAATTTGTGTCTGCTTTGACTCAAGGTAGCGTTTATAGCTCACACTGGCTTGAGATTTAAGATTTAATACGCCCGCTGTAGTTTTGTTACTTTGATTACTTTTGATGCTGGTTGCGGCATAGCCTGTAACCGAGCCATCGTAACTTGCTAGCGCGCTATCTTTTAAACGGACAAAGTACAGTCCGTCAGTACGCATTTTTCCGGCAAGTTCTAGTTTTATTTTTTCTTGGCCAGGATTGATGCTGTTAAGCGGTTTGCCTGAATCAGCATGACTAGAAAATGCCAATACTGAACTCACAGCACTAAGAACCAAATATCTACTACTTAATTTCATTTGATAACCTATTATTCTTTTTATAAAGGGAAAGCCGAATTCGGCTTTCCCTACCAGGGTTAAACAAGCAAGTGTTTAGCCAGTTAGAAACGACGACGAAGAGCGATTAATCCTGCAAACAATAGTGAAAGCATACCTAAGCTACCACCACTGTCTTTTTCATACGTTGACTCTACAGTTAACGTGTGGCTCACTTCATTCACACCGTCAGAAGCCGTAACAGTTAGTTGATGACTACCTTCACTATCAAGTTCACCCGTGATTTGAGTGCCAGCGATAGCCAGTGCAGTAAAGCCTGAACCTTCAACTGTGTAGCTTAAGCTGTTACCTTCGACATCCATAAACAGTCCATCGATATCCATGGTAAAGCTTGCTGAATCGCCTTTTTTGAAGGTCAATTGAGGAGTCGGCATAGCAGCGGCAACGTCTTCATCAACTACTGGCGCAATATCATTCACGTCCGTGACCATCACCTTAATGCTTTCGGTTTCACCAACTGTGTTGCCTTTTTGAGCAAGGATTTTAAGTTCAAATTCTTGGTTATTCTCAAAATCAAGCGCTGATGGATTAACCACGTATAACTCATGAGTTTCTTGGTCAATCGCAAAAGGCGTACCTGTAACTGAATTAACGATATGCAATTCAAGCGGCTCAAAGTCTGTTGAACCGTAAGTAAAGAAGCCCTGAGTATCCAGCTCAATCTTTCCTAAAACAGTATTCATTTCAGCGCCTTCTGCAACGCTAAAGACTTGGTTAGCCTGTGCTTTTGCAACAATAGAACCATCATCATCTACCATTGCGTTATAGCCAATTTGCATAAAGTCATCGTTTACACTAACAACCATGAAATCTTTCGGTGCAGGGATCTGGCCGATACCACCTAAATCAGATGCGCCCACTGAAGCGATATAAACCTCTTCACCTGGTTGAGCAGTATAGGTTGGTGAAAACGCTAGCTCGCCAACTTCAGCATCTTGACCCATTGCCGCAAAACCAACATGAACAGAGCGGTCATTTGCTACATCGGTACACACATCCATGCCGGTAAACCAATCAAAGTAACAAGACTCTTCAACTGCATAATTACCACCTTTAATCGGGTTAAATTGTGCAATTGGTTCGTATTGTTCTTTACCTGTGTGGCGGTCGGTTTGAATATGGAAACCAAAGTTTTGGTCAAAATCTTCTACGCTATCAAGCTCGTGGTGATATAGGTCTTCAAGACAAACCTGAGAAACGATATTTTTGCCATTATTGGTAAAATACGTTGGTAGGGTAGATTCTTTCATACGACCATTTGGGTTGGTGTAGTCATAAGCAACGCTGTAATCAATTACATATGTCGCTGGTTGACCTTTGGCATTTAACGCAATACGTGGTTGATTGACCTGCTGCGCTTCATCATAAATGTAGCCATCTGCAAAACTCTCATTCCAGCCATTTTCTAAAACAACAGATTCAAAAAATAGGTCGTAAGCAAATAGCTGTGGGCCGCGTTCTTGAAAGTTAGCCAGTGCCACATCAGCGCGGTCAAATAAGCTCACCGCAATATTGAGTTTCTTACCTGAAACCGTACACATGGCATCATCAAAAATAGCGCCACCAACAGCTTTGATTTTATGACCTTTAACATTTTCTAAATCAGGTCTAACGGTACGGTTTTGTAAAATTAACGGATAAGCTTGAAAGGTTGTTTCAGTCTTAGAATCATTAATGAATGAAGCCACATAACCTTGATAACTGCCATTACCAAACTCATCATCAGGGTATAATTCACGACCCCAAGCTAAGTGATTCCATTCTGTTTGGAAAGTGTCTGGGTTCCAACCTAGATAAGTCGGAAACTCAATCGCGTTTGGGCGTTTAGTAATCGAGGTGCTGTGACGCGCTTTTACCATCCAACCAAGGTTAAGCTCAGGCTTACCTTCAGACATTAAGCTAATGTAACCATTTAGCTCAGTTGCTTTTAAGTTAGCGTCAGTATGATCCGCAGTGCTCATCAACGGCCATTGTGGCAGTTTATTAGCATCAACTATCATAGACACAGGTATAACCACACTTGAATTAGCAGGGATATTCACTGATTCAGGCAAGTTAAGTGTTAATGCTTCATGGGCAGCTTTATCACCGACCATTTTAAACGATAAGCTGTAGGTCTGAGCGGTATCTGAGACATTGCGAACAGTGATATTCTTATGAACTGTTTTAGTATCTGCAATTTCATGCATACCAAATTGAACGTAAGGTTGATTTGAAGCGCTTTCCCAAGCCACTAAAGGCGAGCTGATTGCAGCATCTAAATCTTCAACACCATGACCAATAGAATAGATTTCAGCAGGGGTAATTTCATCACTTTCTAAAATACTATCGATATTAGCAGTGTTAGCTAAAACAGCTTTAATTTCAGCAGGACCAAAACCTGGGAACTGACTTTTAATCACCGCAGCAGCGGCAGCAATTCTTGCAGCACCTGCCATAGAGCCAGAGCGCATACCGTACTTAGCTGCAGTTTCATCTGCATTGGAAATATGCACCACTGGCTGATTGTCAGTGAAAGTGACAATTTCAGGCTTTAACGTTTGTGAGCCACGCACTGGGCCCATTGCAGCCCATTCAGGTACAACAAGTGTTTCACCATCGTCAGCATAGTTTACTGCACCAACAGTAATTGCCGAAGTCGCACTACCTTCAGCTGAAATCCAGTTACGGTGTTTAGCTTCAGCGTCACCATAAAGTGAGTACTCAGCTAAATCTCCAGCATGAGTGACTACAGTCATACCTTGAGCTGATACACGTTCAATCATCAATTGCAGTAAGCTTACCGAGGCATTACCATCGATATCAAAAAATGCACCCGCGCCAGAAGCCTCTAGTAATGCAATATCGATACGGTCACTAATATCACCATCTTGGTTAGGGTCAAGAGCATGCTCAAAGGCTTGAACAAGTTTATCTAATGAAGGTCCTGACGCCGTAATATAAGTAGGGTCCCAACTTGCGCCCGATACGTTATAGACTTTATAAGCATGAAGTGATGCACCAGGTGCAAGTTGATGCACGATACTCGCAAGCTCAGTCCCCATGCCTGTAGGGTATACCCAACCATCCCAAGACTCATAGCTTAGGTTTTGATCGATTGGGTTAGCGTCATTACCGTAGTTTTCGCTTGAAAAATCCCAACCACCTGCAACTACCGCTGTAGGGAAGCCGCTATATTCAATAGCGCCATTTTCTAAGGCTTCTAAATAACTGCCAGCCGGTGGAGGCGTTTCAGGGTCATTATTTTCGCCATAAACACCTGAACCACCAAATATTGGTAAAGTGTAATCAATACCGGTAGAAATGATTGCAACGCTAACACCAGCACCAGCCGATTCATTGCCAGTATATGGAGTCAGTAAGGCGACTTCTTCATCGGCCATTACCGTAGCATTTTGCTGAACAGACTGAGTCGCTTCAGTTTGCTTAACGCTGCTAGTATTGCTGGCACTGAAAATACGTTGCACTGCATCAAGCGCCTTAACTTGAGCAACTGAGCCGCTTTGCAGTTCAACATTGATTATATTCGCAACTAACCCTGAACGCGCTGTTAATATTGCCTGCGGATCAATGGCTTTAATTTGGTTGAATACTTGATCTTGTAATTTGCTAACTTCAGCAAGGCGTTGCGTGTAATCGCGTTTATCACCTTGGCGCTCGATAGCTGCGGCATTTGTTAAATATAGAGTATAGGTCGCGCGTTCTTGCTGCTGAGCGCTACCATATGCTGATACTGATTCGGTCTGAGCATTCGCATGTAGAGCACCCGACAGAATGGCGGTTGAGACGCATAATGCGAGCGTGCATTTATTAAATTTCATTTCCATTCCTTCACGTTATTTTTTGTTATTCGGCCTTTTTCAGGCTCTAACCAATTAATAACGTGCAAGGAACATTGTCACAACAACCTCAGATTCATTTAATACTCATATTTATATCTGCGCTTGTCTAGCTTATATCTTTTAATTATCTTTTTTATTTAAATACAGGCATTTAACTACGAAAAACATAATACTAACAACACTAGTTAGAGGCGATAACCAACAACATCGGCCTCGTTAGCAACCTTTAATGTTAACAATAAAGACTGTTCATCAGCGCTTGATAAACCAAAAAACTTGCGCACTGTATTCGCTGGAAATGACATCACAGTTTGTATCTCGCCAGCAGCATTGATTCGTTGGATCAGGTCTTGTTTTACTGTGCGTTCGACGAAATATACAAAGCCATCTTCATAGTAAAATGAGCCAAAATCATATTTAGCTAAACGATCGGTAATCTGGCTAACTTCATTAGTATTGGCATCAAAACGCCAAATACCATTTAAATTAAACTTCGACATATACAGTATATCTGGGGACTCACCTTCAACAGCATAATTCCCTTGGCCAAACTTAATTGGCTGTAATTTATCATCAAGTGAATAACGATAAATGCCACTACTCTCATTTTCAGTGCCTTTAAAATAGATAGCCTTACCATCTTTAGACCAACTGATGTTTTCGGCTGCAAGATCGCCAATATCAACTCTTTCAAATAGTTCCGACTGAATATTACCTAAATATAAGGTTTGTTTATCATTACGGTTGATGGTGACGGCAAACATCTCACTGGTAGGCGATACCCCCACGACCCCTGCATTCCCCATGCTTTTAGTCAGGTTTTTACTAGTGACTTGGTTATTTTTCCAGGTGGACCACAATTTTGAACGATTTGACAAAAATAAAATATCACCAGTCTTTTTTGAATAACGGGCATACATGTCTCGTGAAGATGAGGAGATTTTTCGCAGTACTTTTTGGTTTTGATAGCTCAGTTGTGCAATATACTCTTTTGAAATGTGCTCGCTAATAAATAGCGTCTCGGACACATCGGAATAAGTGACGCTACTGATTAAGCCAGTAAATGGAATGGTATGCTGAACATTACCTAACAGATCAATTTTAGAGATCACTAAATTTGATCCTTCAATATGATTCACATAAAAGCTGTCATTTTGATAACTAAAGTCATAGTCAATAATACTGACACTATTCGCTATTAAATCAACAACATCACTTTCACCACGTTTTAATAGCAGGCTCATTTGAAGTGATGAACTTTTTTCTCTGATAAACGCAATTTCATCATTATTGGTCAATTGATGAGGCGAAAAGTCTACCTCGTTTTTACCGGGCTTGGTTAATTGTGTACTTTGCTTTGTCGACATCGAATATGAAAACAAAGCCACTCTATCAGTTAATTGCTTCGCAAAAATAAGTGTATCTTCATCATTTTTTGACCAGCTCAGTACTCGTTTAAATGGCAAATAAAAGCAGCCCTCAGTCACAAGATCATCGGTATTTTGCTGTAAATGCCTTACTCTTACTTGGCAAACACCACTAGCTAAAACTCGCACGTAAGCCAGTTTTTGATCGGACGGCGACCAAGCGGGAGAAGCTTCTTCACTATCGACAAACGAAATTAATTTCAGTGGCGAGTCATTGTTATTAAGCTCTTTAATATAAATTTTGCCCGGTTGCTGACCATTACGCCATTGCATCGCAAGGTATTTGCCATCATTGGACACGGCAATATGCTCTTCAACCCCTTCAAAATTGGTCACTTTACTTTTTATTGGTGACGCCAAAGCGGCTGCGGCTTCAGGCTCTGTAAAAGATTTGATAAATTGATAAGCGGAATAACTGAGTAGTATCACAAATGCGAGCACAAAAACTGCCAACACGGTATGTTTACGGCCTGCCTTTTTGTGAGTGATATCTGAAAGACTCGTCTCCTCATTAGCTGAAGAAATTAATGAAATCGGTAACACTAATTGGTAACCAAGTTTTGGTAATGTCAGCAGTAAATCAGCTTCAATATGTAAATCTTTAAAGGATTTTCGTATTAGCCATACTGAATTAGTGAAACCTTTTTCACCAACAGCTTGGTTACCATCCCAGATGGTATCAATTGCTGTTTGGCGAGAAACAATATGATCTGGACTATCAATAAACAGTTTCAGCAACTCAAACACTTTAGCCGACAACTTAATTGTCTTATCACCACAGCTTAAGGTCATTATGCTGCAATCTAACGTACACGGCCCTATTTGATACTGAAGTAATGCCATCAAGTCTCACCTAGTAATTTGTTATTATTATTATTTTCACTAGTCATCATAAATAAATATCTACAAAAAACCATTCCAAGCGCAACTCATTTGATACAAATCTAATTAAGCTATTGTTAACGAAGGCGTTAACCCGCGTTACAACTTGTATCAAAATATAAACAGTCACTTTATATACATAAATATTATGAGTTATACCTTGATAGTATACAAAACAGAGTATCAGCTAACAATTATGTTTACACTTATTTAACAAGTGATTTGTGTTGATATTAGCGCTTTTTTTAGTGATAAATGCTAAAGGCACAGCAGCATTATTTAAAATACAACTTACTTGTCTGATTTTATTCAATAAAGACACGAGGTTAACCACAGTATTTTTTCAGAGCTTAGCCTCTCTTAAGGCTTATCAAACTCTGTATAGGTACAATAAAGTGGAATCTTGCTGGTTTACATAAGGCTTAATGACCATATTTCTAGTAAGTCAATAAGGGGGCCTCTATTGATAAGCCCAAATCCACTGGCTAAATAAATTGTTTAATTTAGCATACAGCCTTAAAAAATATCACCACAAAAAACACATTAAACTAATACAATCATAAAGATAAGCACAACTAATTCCTAAACAAGCTTTTAGGTTGAATTTAATTATTTGCGGCATTGCACAATTTTTGACTTATTATCGTATTGGGGGGTGTTATCATTTTTAAATTCGACTAAAATAGACGTCTAGATGTAGATACCTCTACACGTTCAAATTCAAAAAGACGAGATTTCCCATTATGGCAAACCACTTGTTCACCTCTGAGTCGGTCTCAGAAGGTCATCCAGATAAAATCGCTGATCAGATTTCTGATGCAGTATTAGACGCAATTTTAGAGCAAGACCCTAAAGCGCGTGTTGCTTGTGAAACTTACGTAAAAACAGGCATGGTATTAGTCGGTGGTGAAGTCACAACTTCTGCATGGGTTGATATCGAAGAAATCACGCGTAAAACAGTGCGTGAAATTGGTTACACTCATTCTGATATGGGTTTTGATGCTGATTCTTGCGCCATTTTAAATGCCATTGGTAAGCAGTCTCCTGATATCAACCAAGGTGTTGACCGCAGTGATCCTGCAGAACAAGGCGCTGGTGACCAAGGTTTAATGTTTGGTTATGCCAGCAACGAAACTGACGTATTAATGCCTGCTCCTATTACTTACGCTCACAAACTTGTGAAACGTCAATCTGAAGTACGTAAAGATGGCACCTTACCTTGGCTTCGCCCAGATGCAAAAAGCCAAGTTACCTTTGCTTATGATGAAGGTAAAATTGTTGGTATCGATGCAATCGTTCTATCAACTCAACATCGTGAAGATGTTAGTCAGGAAGACTTAATCGAAGGCGTAATGGAAACCATCATTAAGCCAGTTTTACCATCACAGTGGTTAAACAAAGATACTAAGTACTTCATCAACCCAACTGGCCGTTTTGTTATTGGTGGCCCTGTAGGTGACTGTGGTTTAACCGGTCGTAAAATCATCGTTGATACCTATGGCGGCATGGCGCGTCATGGTGGTGGTGCTTTCTCAGGTAAAGACCCATCAAAAGTTGACCGTAGTGCTGCATACGCAGCACGTTATGTAGCGAAGAACATCGTCGCTGCAGGTCTTGCAGATCGTTGTGAAATCCAAGTTTCTTATGCAATCGGTGTAGCAGAGCCTACCTCAATTAGCATCGAAACATTTGGTACCGGTAAAGTATCAGAAGACGTATTAATTAAGTTAGTTCGTCAACACTTCGAACTGCGCCCTTACGGCCTAACAGCGATGTTGGATTTGGCTCGTCCAATTTACCAACAAACTGCTGCTTATGGTCACTTCGGCCGTAACGAATTCCCATGGGAAGCGACTGATAAAGCTGAAATCTTACGTGCTGATGCCGGTCTATAATTAGCCCTCATTACAGTATGTAAAACTAAAAAAACCGTCAATTGACGGTTTTTTTATATCTATAATTTGCTGATTGATTCAACTTGGACTATTTCGCTATAGTTTTATTTCGCTATAGTTTTATTTCGCTACAGTTCTGCAGAGCACATAAACTGTCACTACTTACGAGTAAGCTTAACCTTCTCTCTGGTTAAGCAGTAATCACTGCCGGCCATTCTTCCTATGGCATCTAATTTGTCACTATCGATTCTAAAATCCTCAATGATGTCATCTTTAACATGAATAGCGACGACATTACCTAATATTAAATGGCCAGATAACGGTTCATTGCCCAAATCAATAATCTGATTAAGCTGGCACTCAAAGCTAATTAGCGCTTGCTTAACGAGACTCGGCTTAACTATAGATGCTGGGGCTTTTTCAATGTTGGCATACTCAAATTCATCTATATCCGCAGGAATATGATGGCAAGTTTCATTCATCACCGCTAAATCAGGATAGCTCACTGTATTGATGACAAATTCACCCTGTTGGCGAATATTAGTTAACGTATCCTTTTCCTGACCATCACCCATGCCCATAGGGTTGAAACACAGCACTGGCGGGTTAGCGCTGGCCACAGTAAAAAACGAAAAAGGTGCTAAATTGGCCACCCTATCAACAGAAATAGTGGAAACCCATGCGATGGGTCTAGGCGTTACTCCACCAATCAATAACTTATATATTTGTTGCTTACTTAACTGTTGTGGCGACAATAACATTAGGCTCTCGCAAATATTCTTAATAGGGTAAATCACATTCAACTTTAACAGTACTATGTCAGGTATGTACGCTGTATAGGTTTTAAAAATATGTTAACCCAACACATTTTGATCGGTTAAAGATGAAACTCCTTTGCAAGATATCAAACCGCTGTTCAGAATGACAATTGCTCAATTCTAACAAGGGAGTAATGAAGCGAGTCTTTTCTATCTAAGCCATCAATTAAACATTAAAATTGTGCCATCCAATAACAAAAGAATGAGCTTTCACCTTTCAGAACTTTATCGCTCTACATACTCAATAGGTAAAAATTTAATGCGTAAAACCCAATGGTTATTTGATGATGTCACTCAATTCAAAACGTCAATAGCACCAGCGATGACAGCCGGGCAACAAAAGTGCTGGTCAATGCTGAAACAGTTTTACAAACAACAGATGCCTTATTCAAAGCCAACAATGAAAGAAGATATAGCGGTGATCATGGCTCAAGATACTCAGTTACAGCAGTCGAATATTGATAAAGAAATGAATGAACCTGTTAATACAGTTTCTAGTGCCGCTATTGCTAAAGGAAAGAGTCGCAATAATCCTGACAATAGTATTATTGCGGTAGTAAGAATAAAGCCCATTGGCCAATATCAGTTGGTAACCGGCCTTGTCGTTGCTAGTGAGTATAGAGGCGGTGGACTTGCCCATACATTGCTAGCATTCATTGCTGAAAAACTAAAATGCGAGCAATGTTTTGTATTTTCCTTACCCCATTTAACCCAACTTTATCAAGAGCATGGCTTCAATGAGGTAAAACTGGCGACAAATGATATTCAACAACTTTATCTAAAACATCATTCACCACAAAAACCATTGGTGCTAATGCAGCTGCAGACTCAACTTTCTTCTAGAAAATAGTTTAAAAGCAACCGCTTGTTAAAAACTTCGCGTTAATAATCGTTTCGTTAACAGTGATCAAAATGCGCAGTTTCGACACACATAAAGGAAATCTGCTGTAATGATAAAACTGGTACATTCATCACTCGACCATTGTCAGTATCAAGTAGGTGATTGTCAGTACTCAGCACAATTTGCTCTTGATAACCATTTGAACGCCCGCATAAAATCCATTGGTCTTGCCATTTTACTGCATATATTGACTGAGCATTCCCGCTGGTTGTCGGCTGCTTATTAAGCTCAAATGCTTCACAATCCAAATCATTAGCCGCAAGCACACCCACTACAATTTTTAAATTCTCGAATGCTGATAGTCTTAACGACAAATAAGATGCAAATAACTCATTAAACAGCTGAGTTGTATTTTGTTCCATAGTGACCTCTTAAACCTCATCTTGATGTCTTTTTCGATGAGAGTACGATACTAATTAGCTAACACCAGTAAATAATAATCACGCTGCTGAAAGCCAAAATAATCGACCACTTCCATCGATGCCTTACGGGTATGTGCGGCAAAAGATAATGCATTATCTTCAGCAATGAAGGTGACCATATAAGGTAGCTTTTTGCCTACATGCCTTGCTAACTGACTAACCAGTTGTTCAAAAATACCTTGGCCGCGATGATTACTATGGATCCAAATAGGACCATATTGGCAACTGTTACTCTCAGATAAACGGCTATAACCCATTTCGATACTGGGTAAGCGCTTTAATATCGCTTGATAGATAGACCAAGATTTAAATAGGGACCAAGGGCCAGCAATAACATAACCAATAATCTTGCTATCGCAGCAAGCCAGCATTATCCAGCCTTGATTAATTAAGCTGGTAATTTGCGGCTCCGAAAAGTGTTGCCCTGCCATCCCCTGTCCATTTGCCCCTAGCTCATCATGCATATGAGTTAGCTCAAGCTGAGCAATTTCAGCGGCATCATCTCGTTGGGCTAATCGATAACTAACTTTCATTTATCTTGCTCATCATCAGTTGAGTTTACGGCTTGTTTTTGCGCCCAACTAAAAACCAGGGCTACCGGATAAGGCGCCATGATGACAAACCCAAGCCCAATTAAACACGCCACGACTAACATGCCAGAGACTTGACTAGCCACTTCAGTGAATAAATACAAACCAGCGCCGACGGCGACAAAAATCAATCCAACGGCATGCAAAATTTTAAAAATGTTACTCATTAAACTCACTCTTTTTGGCTAATAGCCTTATTGTATCGCCTTATCGGGCAGATTCGGCTGATTTAACATTTATTGATTAAATAAGGCGGTAATAAAATCAGTAAATTATCATTAATTATTATTCAAGATGAAAAAAATCAATGTGACTCAGTATATACTATGGCTATTAACGACCCTATTTGGAAATGCCTCTCATGTTCAAACCTCTCCTCGGCGCGTGTTGTATTATTTTTGGACTCAGTGCTTGTCAAAGTGCGCCGCCTCCAGTTGAACAAGTCAATCTACTTGGCAGTTGGCATATTGAAACCGCGCTATCAAATCCTGTGATTGATAATAGCCCTGCACAAATTACCTTTGCTGAAGAAGGTAAATTATCTGGCAACAACAGCTGTAACCGCTTCTTTGGTGATTATAGCCAGCAACAAGATAAGCTAAGCTTAACGCCTGCAGGCACTACCAGAATGGCCTGTGTTGAAGTATTGATGCAGCAAGAGCAAAGTATTATGAAAGCAATGACGTTAGTCACCAATATCAAACAAGCGAAATCGGGTAAGCTATTACTAAAATCTCAAGATGGCGCCACCTTATTGGTATTGGCTAAACAAGATTAGCTTGCGATTAAACAAAAAAAGAGTGAAGCCATGGCTTCACTCTTTTTGTATCAATCGCTCACAGCATGATGCTAGCTAGGTATTTTTACCTGTGACTCAGTTTGTTGTAATTCAGTTTCTGCCTGCTGCACAATCATCGCAGACTGCTCCATATCCGCATTATAATGCTCAACATCAAGTTCATCTTCAGAGCGAGCAATCATAGTCGTTGCCACTAAGTCTCCTGAAACGTTAACCACTGTTCGCGCCATATCTAATATTCGGTCGATACCGGCAATAATTGCCACACCTTCAAGTGGTAAGCCTACCGTTGTTAACACCAAGGTCAACATCACTAAACCAGCGCCAGGCACACCCGCAGTGCCAATTGAGGCTAAAGTCGCGGTAAGAATAATCGTTATGTATTCAACCCAAGTTAAATCCACCCCAAATGCCTGAGCAACAAATAACGCAGTCACGCCCTGATAAAGCGCTGTGCCATCCATATTAATGGTGGTTCCCAGTGGCAATACAAAGCTTGAAATCTTTTTATTCACACCTAAGTTTTCACTGGCACACTTCATGCTCGCAGGCAGGGTTCCTGCTGAACTTGAAGTGGTAAATGCCACCGCCATCGCATTAGCAATGCCTTTAAAAAACTGCAGCGGATTGAGTTTGCCAAACACAGTTAATACTAAGCTGTAAAAACCAAGAATATGTAATGCACACCCCAAATAAACCGCTACAATGACTTTAATTAGCGGCAACAACATCTCTAAGCCATACTCACCTGCAACCCAAGCCATCAGGCCAAACACGCCATAAGGTGCTAACTTCATCACCATGTCAGTCAGCTTGTACATGGCTTCTGCTAAGCTTTCAAATAGCTTAATCGCAGGCTTGCCACGCTCGCCGATTAACACCAGTGAAATACCTAATGCCACAGCAAATACAATTACCTGCAGAATTTGACCACTGGCTAGTGCCGCGACAGGGTTAGTCGGCACAATATTAATCAAGGTATCCATTAAGCTTGGCGCTTGCTTTACATCGGCTGCAGCTGCAGCCCCTTTAAGACCAAGACCTGCACCAGGCTGCATGATATAACCGACAAGCAGGCCAATACTGATAGCAATCGAAGTGGTACCTAAATAAAAGGCAAAAGACTTAAAGCCAATTCGGCCCATTTTCGCCGTATCCTGCATCGAGGTCACACCAACAATGAGCGAGCAAAATACCAAAGGAATAATTAACATTTTGATGGTATTTACAAACAAAGTACCAATGGGTTTTAAATAGTTGGCATCTTCACCTAGGCTTACCCCAGTAATAATACCTAGCACCATACCTATGAGGATTTGTAACCACAAAGGAACTGACATCCAGCGAGACCAGGCCCGACCAAGAAGTGAAGGAGCATGTTTTGACATGATTTAAAACCCTGTAAAATTGATAGTTGAGTAATTAAGTACGCTGCTTATGATATGACTAACGAATGCACCGCTAAAGGTGGCATATATCACGATAAAAATCGGCGACGCATACTAGCATGACACCTCAACTACATTAGATGATCTAGGTCACCTTATAAGGTCTATACACTATAAATTACAGGGTTTAAGCGCATTAAGCTTCAAAAACAGTTTCAGCCTCATCAGTACCGACCTTTAGAGTATAAAGTGCTGCCGGAGGTCGCTCCCTTTCAATTAAGTAACTCCAGTAATCATCATCAAATCCCGCGAGAAAATTATTGCCCTCGCCACGTGATTTTAAGATTAACCACCACCAGACCATGCCCCAACAGCCAAAGGTGACTATGGTGAGCAAAAAATGCAACAAATGATTAATCGAAGGCTGTGTAAGCGATCTGACTGTAGTAGCATGAGCTAAGTGAATCCTATTAGGGTGGCTAAAATATCGCCTAACCCTAAATTGATAGCGTCGGTAAATCGATGAGCTGACAGCTTTATTAGCCTGAACCGTAGAATTTAATCCTGATTGACATTGAGCATGTGGCTTTGCCATAACTGCCCCCAAAAACAAAACAAGTATAATTATTAAGCATAGCAGCTTAGACTTTAGTCGAATAAAAATTAGCACTATTTTTATATCAAGGAGCCACAATGAAAATAAGAAAAGGCCAACTATCAGATTTATCAGCATTAGTTGAATTTAACCAAGCCATGGCAATGGAAACTGAGCAGCTTCACTTGGATAATGAACAGCTCACTAAAGGGGTGAGCACTATGCTAAGCAGCCCAGAA
This sequence comes from Shewanella sp. 6_MG-2023, assembly GCF_030547195.1. Taxonomy (NCBI): domain Bacteria; kingdom Pseudomonadati; phylum Pseudomonadota; class Gammaproteobacteria; order Alteromonadales; family Shewanellaceae; genus Shewanella; species Shewanella sp. 6_MG-2023. The sequence goes on from NZ_JAUOQU010000003.1 coordinate 52,494, forward strand.
AAAGGCTTTTATTTAGTGGCTGAGATAGATGGTGACATCGTGGGTTCATTAATGGTCACCCTTGAATGGAGTGATTGGCGCGCAACTAACTATTGCTGGATCCAAAGTGTGTATATACGCCCGCAAAACCGCCGCCAAGGAATATATGGCAAACTTTATCAGCAAGTTAAAGCAATGGCTGAGGACATGGGCGGCGCGGCCAGTTTCAGATTATATGTAGAGCATGATAATCATGCCGCTCAGCAAACCTATAAGGCACTCGGCATGGAGCAAAGCCATTATTTGATGTTTGAACAGCTTCCAGAAGCTCACTAATCAGCGTCAACTATCAAAAAATCTCAATAAAAAAGGCTTTCAAATGAAAGCCTTTTTATTGAGTTCAAGCTGTTATCTCAAACTAAAAATTAAGCACAAAGGTTAGTCACTTTAATGGCTAAGCCGCCTTGACTGGTTTCACGGTATTTAGAGTGCATGTCTTTGCCAGTCTCATACATAGTCGCGATCACTTTATCTAAGCTTACTCTAGGCTCTGAATTACGACGAAGCGCCATACGTGAGGCATTAATCGCTTTAACCGATGCTATGGCATTACGCTCAATACAAGGCACCTGCACTTGACCTGCGACTGGATCGCAAGTTAAGCCAAGGTTATGCTCCATGCCAATTTCAGCCGCCATACACACTTGTGAAGGTGAGCCGCCCATTAACTCAGCTAAGCCCGCCGCCGCCATAGAACACGCCACACCCACTTCACCCTGACAGCCCACTTCAGCACCAGAGATTGACGCATTACGTTTATAAAGCGAGCCGACTGCCGCTGCTGCTAAAAAATAACGACTGCATTCTTTAGGGCCAACCTTTTGAATAAACTTATTATAGTAAGCTAATACCGCAGGAATAATCCCAGCAGCGCCATTGGTTGGTGACGTCACCACGCGGCCACCAGCAGCATTTTCTTCGCTCACAGCTAAGGCAAATAAGTTAACCCAATCAATTATTTCCATTGGATCATTACTTAAACGCTCACAGCGTAATAACTCACGATGTAACGCTGGCGCTCGACGTGACACTTTTAGCGGCCCCGCTAACACCCCTTCAGTATGACAGCCCTTTTCAATGGCGTTTTGCATGGTTTTCCATACTAAACTAAAGCCAGTGTACATCTCTTCTTCAGTGCGAAAACACAGCTCATTTTGCTTCATCAAACCGCTGATGCTTAAACCTGACTCTTTGCAGTGCGCCATGAGTTCATCAGCAAAATTAAAGTGATAAGGTACTTTTACCCCATTAGAGTGAGTTTGATTAAACTCAGCTTCATCAACAATAAAGCCACCACCGATTGAATAGTAGGTATTTGAGTAAACACGCTCATCACCAATCCAAGCATGCAACTTCATCGCATTTTCATGTAATGGCAGCGTTTCAGGATGAAACACTAATGCATCAGTAGGGAACGCCACATGATGAATCGCATCACCAATGATAATTTCTTCGGTTTTAGCCACTTGAGCAATGAAATGTTCAATAGCTTCAATATCCACAGTTTCAGGCTCATTACCGGCTAAACCCATAATAATAGCGATATCAGTATGATGACCCTTTCCCGTTAGTGAAAGAGAACCATAAACATCCACGGTAAATTTAGTAATTTGTGTTAGCTGTCCTTGTTCAATTAAATCATCAACAAACCGATTAGCCGCTTTCATTGGGCCTACGGTATGCGAGCTTGATGGCCCAATACCAATCTTAAAGATTTCAAATGCACTAAACATAGATGTACCTCAACACTTTTGTATCTAAGCGCGCGGTTTTGGCTATCATGTCAAATCAACATCGATTGTAGTTAATCAGTTGAGTTAACTTAATTCACTTGGACCAAAACAACACACTAAAACAGCAAAGATAAAACAGAAAAGAGGAGCATCAAAGATACTCCTCTACTACAGCAAAACTTGAATTAATTTAGCTCATTAAGCCAAATAGAATCGCTGTCATAGCCAGTAAACCAGCAATAACCACAAACACATTACTAATGCGGCCACGGTAAGCTTTTAGCGCAGGTACTTTATGGACAGCATACATAGGCATTAGATAAAGGATTGCAGCAATAATCGGACCGCCCAACGCTTCAATCATGCCTAAAATGCTTGGGTTAATAACCGCAACAATCCAGATGCTGAAGAACATGAAAGCCAAAATGAATTTATTTAGCTTAGCCTCTGATACTTCTTTATTACTGCTACGTAATTGCTTAGTGATCATGCCTTTTAAACCTTCAGTCGCCCCTAAGTAGTGGCCAAAGAAAGAAGAAATAATCGCAATAAACGCAATAATAGGGCCAAAGTAGCTCACAAAACCACTTGAGTGAACATTGGCTAAGTAAGACAAAATAGCTAAGTTTTCACTCTTTGCTTCAGCAAGTTGCGCTGGGCTTAATGATAAAACACAAGAGAACACGAACAGCATCACGAAGCCCACAAGCATCATTGAGGTGTTACGTAAAATCACATCTGCTTTTTTAGCTGCATTGTTGCCATGCTCACGCTTAAGTGACACAGAGAATTGTGAAATTGCAGGAGAATGGTTAAAAGCAAAGATCAATACTGGAATAGTTAACCAAACAGTACCAAAAAACTCACCTGCCGATGGCACCACTTGCAAAGCATCCATTTTCCAGTCAGGAATTAAGTAAAATGACATAAATGCCAAAATCGCAACCAGTGGGTAGACTAAAAATTGCGTCACTTTCAGCATGAATTTTTCACCCGCAACCATCACTGACATCATGCCAATAATAAGTAATGCCGATAATAAAAAACGTGGCGGTGAGGCAAAGCCAAGCTGGTGAACAATAAAGCTATCAACTGTGTTAGTAATACCAACACCATAGATAAGCACAATAGGAAAAATAGCAAAGAAGTATAACAGCGTGATCGCTTTACCCGCATTAACGCCAAAGTGCTCTTCTACCACTTGAGTAATATCACTACCCGGATTCTTAGAAGAGCACACAAAGCGAGATAAACCGCGATGAGCAAGGTAAGTCATAGGTCCAATAATAACGGCCATCATGACTAAAGGCCAAAAACCGCCCATACCCGCGTTAATAGGTAAAAACAAAATACCGGCGCCAACAGCGGTGCCAAATAGACTTAACATCCAAGTGGTATCTTGACGACTCCAGCCTTTAACTTGAGTTTGCTCACCTTGAGTTGCTACAGCAACATCCTGCGCACTGATTGAATCTCTTTGCATGGAATAACCTTTGAGGTAACTAATTTTGCGCGGAGAATACAGTGTTCTTATTTGAGAATAGTGACCTAGTTCATTTTTTTGATCCCACACAGCAATAAGAGAGGCGCAATGTGCGCATGATCAAATATTAACTTGGTTACTAATACAGCTTCATTAACAACAATTAATTTAATTGCCAACATTAGATACAAATGATCAACTGCGAATGTACTGCAAAGTCACAAGCCAAAGGGGTTTAAACACTAATAACCTAGTGAATACTTGACTATTTCAATCAAGTAACTCAAGGTTTTTCGATGATAAAATAGCCTTATCACTGTCGAAAGGGAAACGAGAAGGTTAGCTTGAAATAGAAGATTAGCTTGAAAAAGAAAGTTAGCTGGAAATAGATAAGTAAGCTAAAAGCAAAGTTAATATTCACCCAGCAAAGCGTCGAATTTACATTTTTACAGCGGTAAATTCGACTCAACTGAAGTTATATACGATATAACAATATCGCTAGCCCGTTCTTAAACTTAATATGGCGGCGACATCCAGCGCCTTGTCATATTTGACAAACCCAGTCAGTTTTTGGTCAATGGCATAAATCGACATACGGTCGGCCAATTCATTGCCTTCAATCCCCACATGAGCGGCAACGTGTTCAATCTCCATATCATCTTTAATGGCATCATAAAGTTCATGAGCCTGCTTAATGACTTCAAGATTGGCGATATCACCGGCAGTCTTGCGTTTCCAGCCTTTTGACTTCCAGCCATAAGCCCAATTAGTGATGCAATTAATCGAATATTGGGAGTCACTGAGTATTTTAACCGTTTGATTAGCCTTAATGGCCTTTTGTGCCACTAATATCGCTTGATAAAGCGCATTCAATTCGGCGCTATTATTGGTGCCATTGGGATTATATAAACCAAACCACAACTCAGCGACTGCGCCATTACGGTAAATCGCCATGCCAGAGCCCGCTTTACCTGGGTTGGGCTCACAGCCACCATCAGTGAATATCATCACCTCATGAGTGGATAAATCAATCTTAGCTTTGCTGGTCGATGTTGTTTTAGTCGCAGTGCTAGCTTTACTTTTCGCGCTAAAAGCCGCTTTACCTATACTTTTACTTGCCGATGCGCCAAATGCCGCTTTAGCCTCTGCTTCAGTCGGGAAAGATTTGTATTTTGCTTGGGGAAATTTATCCACCTGCTTCTTGGTATAATCCCAACTGGTAAAAATGCCGGTCTCACGCCCTGCCCAAACCACATAAAACTTCTTCGCCATAATGACTTCTCTATAAAATCGCTTAAGATACTCAATGCGCACCAGTTTAGCGTATGACGTAGCAAAATCACCAACTGTTCAGTAAAACTTGGATACTAATTTATGCCTCAAGCACCATTAACGATTATTGTCGGCTCAAATAACCCCGTAAAAATCAATGCCGCCAAAGTGGCCATCAGTCAGTATTTTCCTGATCGTAAAATCAATTGCAGCGGCATGCATGCCCCCTCGTTAGTGGCCGATCAACCCATGACAGATGCAGAAACCAAATTAGGGGCCATTAATCGCGCCCAGTTTTGCCAGTCGCAATACCAATCAAATGCCCAAGAGGCTGACTTTTTTATCGCGATGGAAGGCGGTGTTGATAATTTTGACCATGGCCCTGCGACATTTGCTTATATGGCCATCATTCATAAGCAACAACTATCAGTTGGTCGCAGCGCGCTACTGCCATTACCCACTCAAGTTTACCAAGCGCTAGAGCAAGGTGAAGAGCTGGGCCATGTTATGGATAAACTCTTTAATACCCACAACATTAAGCAAAAAGGCGGCGCAATTGGATTACTCACTCACGGCTTAGCAACCCGCGAAAGCATTTACACCCAAGCGATTATTTTAGCGATGGCGCCTTTTATGAATGCTGAATTTTTCAACAATTAGTTTGCCCATAGGAATAAGTTACTTTGTTTTATGGATAAAGATTGCTAACTTCGAAGTAACTCGTTTCCATAGGAGAATTAAATGGAATATCAACGCATAGCGCATTCTAGCCTTGATGTTAGCAAGATTTGTCTTGGTACCATGACATGGGGCGAACAAAATACCCAAGCCCAAGCTTTTGCACAAATGGATTACGCCATTGGTCGTGGAATTAACTTTATTGATACCGCTGAAATGTATCCTGTGCCACCCAGTGCTGACACCCAAGGTGAAACTGAGCGCATTATTGGTCACTACCTTAAACAAAGAGGTAATCGCGATAATTTAGTCATTGCATCAAAAGTGTCAGCTGCAGGCCCTAAAAGTGATTTTGTTAGACCAAACATGGCCTTAGATTGGGTCAACATCCACCAAGCGGTTGATGCATCACTAGAGCGACTACAAGTCGATACCATTGATTTATATCAGCTGCACTGGCCTGATAGACACTGTAATTACTTCGGTGAGCTACTTTACGACCAACTGGATGATGAACATCAAACCCCTATTTTAGAAACCTTAGAAGCATTAGCTGAAGTCATCCGCCAAGGAAAAGTGCGCTATATCGGCGTGTCCAATGAAACCCCTTGGGGCTTAATGCAATACCTTCGATTAGCTGAAAAGCATGGCTTACCCCGCATCGTCAGTGTGCAAAATCCTTATAGTTTGCTTAATCGCAGCTTTGAGGTGGGCATGTCTGAAATCAGCCACCGTGAAGAATTGCCTTTGCTGGCCTACTCGCCTTTAGCTTTTGGCGCATTAACAGGTAAATATGAAAATAATCAGTGGCCTGAAAACGCCAGATTAACGTTATTTAAGCGCTTTGCCCGCTATAACAGCACAGCAATGGCAATTGAAGCTACTCAAGCTTATGTGGATTTAGCCCGTGAGTTTGGTTTGTCGCCAACCCAAATGGCCTTAGCCTTTGTTAATTCAAGACGCTTTGTCGCTTCAAACATTATTGGCGCTACCAATCTTGAACAGTTAAAAGAAAATATCGATAGCCTTGATGTTAGTTTGTCCGCAGAGCTTATTGGCCGCATCAACGAGCTGTCTAACCTTTATCGCTTGCCTTGCCCATAACAAGTGTGAATAACAGGGGTTAATAAGACCTTTTGCCAATCAGCATATTGATGCTTGCAATAAGCGCTACAATCTATGAAGATCGTAGCGCTTTTCTTATGCTGAAGCGATAACTTCAGCGATTCATCATTAACTTAACGAGCTTTCAATGACAGTGCCTGTGGATACCGTTTTAATTAATAATGCCTTTGATCACCAAGCTATTCGATCTCAGTTTCCAATATTGGATCAACAGCTAGATGATAATCCATTGTGTTATTTAGATACGGCAGCCACCAGCCAAAAGCCTGTTAGTGTCATTGAGGCAATGACTCAGTATTATCAGCATGATAACGCTAATGTGCATCGCGCCGCCCATCAGTTATCAGCCAGAGCCACAGCCAACTATGAACACGTTCGTCATCAAGTTAAGCAATTTATTAATGCTAGCCAAACTGAAGAAGTTATTTTCACTCACGGCACCACTGAATCGATCAACATGGTCGCTGCAGGCTTAAGCAAACAGCTTAAAGCTAATGATATTATTTTAGTTGATAGCGCCGCCCATCACGCCAACTTAGTACCATGGCAACAATTGGCCAAAAATACCGGCGCTGTGGTTAAACCCATTCCACTGAATGAGCATTTATCCATTGATATCAATGCCTATTCAGCACTGCTTAGTTTAAAACCTAAGCTTGTGGCCATAAGCCATGTGACCAATGCGCTGGGGTCGGTAAATGATGTCAGCCAATTAATTGAGCTTGCCCAGCAAGTAGGTGCACTCACTCTTGTTGATGGCGCTCAGGCCATCGCCCATATCGATGTCGATGTACAACAAATTAACTGCGACTTTTATGTGTTTTCAGGCCATAAAATGTATGGCCCCACTGGCGTTGGGATCTTATACGGCCGTTATGCCGAGCTCGATAAGCTTGAACCGCTGCTAACAGGCGGCGAAATGATAAAGTCGGTGAGTTTTGAAGCTACCACCTTTGGGGAACTGCCCAATAAATTAGAAGCGGGCACCCCAGCGATTTCAGCGGTTATCGGTTTAGGCGCAGCAATTAGTTTTATCAATGGACTGCCAAAAGCTGAGTTACTGGCCCATGAGCAAAGCTTACTGAACTATTTGCAAAATGAACTCAGAAACTTAGGCGATATAACCCTTATTGGTGCAACGCCGCATAATATTGGCGTGGTTGCGTTTAACTTGGCACAAGAGCATCATCAAGATGTTGGGATACTACTTGATCAACAAGGCATAGCCGTTCGTTGTGGCCACCACTGCGCCATGCCATTAATGCAGCAGTTAAACATTAAAGGTTGTTGCCGAGCATCCATTGGCCTCTATACTAATAAGCAAGACATTGACCTGTTTATCGCGGCGCTGGGTAATGTTAAAGATCTACTGTTATAGCCTGATGTTTTAGCCAGGCTTTTTAACCTTAGCTTTATAGCTGCAAATACTCTCCACCACCTGATAGTAAATTGAGAAAATGACTAACCAATTACCACAACCCCAAGAGCACTGTTTTAAACCGCTAGATAATAAGGTCGCACAAGCCGTCAGCGCGATTGAGTCAGCAAGCAACTGGCAAGATAAATACCGTCAAATCATGCTGGTTGGTAAAGCCCTACCGACACTTGATGATGCCTTTAAGCTAGAGTCAGCCCAAGTAAAAGGCTGCGAAAGCCAAGCGTGGCTTTACCATAAAGCGATTGATGGCAAACATTTTTTTTGTGCCGACAGTGATTCACGTATAGTTAAGGGTCTAATTGCTATACTGTTATATGCAACTCATACAAAAACCAGTGCCGCCATTAGTGCATTTGACTTAACTGAGTATTTTGAACAATTAGGACTTAGCGGCCAATTAAGCCCCTCTCGTACCAATGGGCTTACCGCACTCGCCAATGCTATTAAGCAATACGCCGCAAACTAATCAATAATGATTACGAGCGTTAAAAGGAATAACAATGTCTGAAAGCGCTTGTAACCAAAACAGAAGAACCCTACTTAAAGGGATCGCTGCAACCAGCTTACTTTGCCCGCTGTATAGCACTTCTGTGTTTGCCGCCTCCAAAAAGCGCCTCTATATTGATGGTTTATCATTTCTGCCCGAAAACCTAGCAGATGTTCGCGAATCAAAACTTGATGCTTACATCTGTGATATCTCCGCTATCGAAACTATTACACAGCCCGATGGCACCACCAATTACAAACGCACCTACCAAGCCTGTATTGAAAGTATAAAACAAGCTAAAAAAGTGGTCGATGATAACCCTTCAGTTTTATTACAAGGGCTAACAGGCAACGACATTGCCAAAGCCCGAAATGAGCAGCGCACCGCGGTGTACTTTCAAATCCAAGGCGCTGACTGTGTTGAAGCCGATGCCGATAACGCTAACAGTGGCGATAAGCCTTGGCCACAACTAGACCAATTTCACAAACATGGTTTACGGGTGCTGCAATTAACCCACCACTACGGCAACCGCTTTGCCGGTGGCGCATTAGACAATGATGGCTTTCAAAGCCTCAATAAGCCACTGACCGCTGATGGTAAGGCATTAATCGCCGAGCTTAATCGTCACAATATTCTTATCGATGTCAGTCACTCAAGTCCGCAAACCGCACTGGATACCGCTAAAGTCTCCACTAAACCCATAGTGCAAAGCCATGGCGCTGTGCGCTCCATCGTCAATAATGCTCGCTGCTCACCCGATGAAGTGATCCGCGCTATTGCCGACACTGGCGGTGTGTTTGGTATTTTCATGATGAGCTTTTGGCTCACCAATAAGCCTGTGCCGACCATTGATGATTATATTCGTCAACTTGATAGAGTCGCTAGGCTGGGCGGCATGGATGCAGTAGCCATTGCCAATGATTTCCCACTGCGGGGCCAAGAAAACTTACTGGCGTTAAATAACAATAACGCCGAAGGGGTAAAACAATACCTGGGTTGGTGGCAAAGTCTTGCTGATAAAAATGTATTAGGCTTTGACCATACCCCAGAGCATGTGGTGATCCCAGAATTTAACCATATCGACAGAATGAGTCGCATTGACGATGCACTGGCCAAAGCACGTTATAAGTCGAGCGATAGAGATCGTTTCCTCGGTGGCAACTGGCAAAGAGTGCTTAAACAAGTGTTGGTTTAATTTACATCGGATTTAGACCTACATCCTTTATTTCCAAACTCCGTTTGGATTAACATTGTGGCGCTTCGTTCACACCTGATTTATTTTTTTAAATATTTCCAAACTCCGTTTTATTAACGTCGTGGCGCTTCGCCCACACCAGATTTAGACTGTAAGTTTCCTTTGTGTATTTCCAAACTCCGTTTGGATTAACGTCGTGGGTTTTCCACCCACACCCGACCAAAAGGGTATCAACAGCAATACCCTCTTGGATCACCCTGCCGCCCCTAACGAAAAATGCTGAAAAGCGCATAGTTTTCGATGGGGATTGATCCAGCTTTTAACTTCGTTTGTTGTTAACTTCAGACTTATTCGAAAATGCTAACGCTTCCGATGGTGCATCCCTGCACCGCGAAAGCTATGCTCACATCCATGTGAGCATCACGCTATTTTCTTCAACGTCCTCAATTCAAATTGAGTCTTTTGGATTTTTAGCTTTATATCTTTTTAATCTTTTATTTGGCACGAATACAGTCAAATCGAAGAAGCAATAATCCCAGTGTAGATGCAGCAGCGAACTTCTGACTGCCAAGGATGGCGGGAATGTCATTATTTGTCGGGAACAAATATGACCAAAACATGGCGAAGTTTCACAGTGTGAAACGCTCTGAGCGAGAGGCATGGATGCCGAACTGGCCGTTTAACATGGATGTTATTTGTTTTCGCAAAGCCCACATGGATGCGTTTGCGGCGTGTCTTGGATATATCAAAATCAATGTTAGCTTTGTGTGATAAAAACAACGACAGAATTGCATATTATAGAAATTAATTATGCAGAAAATAGAATTTAAAAACGTCAACAGTAAAAATACAAAAAACTTAGTTCTTATTGTATTTCTGGCGAGTAGTTCACAATTACCCCTGTTATAAAAGTTATTATTAATAATAAAAACTCTTCTTCATTAAAATATATAATAGTTAAGCATATACTAATTAATGAATATATAAATTGACCTGTAATATAACTTTAGAATAAATATGACTTCAATCTCAAACCCGAATAATAAAAGTAGTAGTAAAGTTTACATCCCTTCATGACAATGTAATCTATAAATCTAATTTTTAGATTACTACATTATGAAAAAAATAATTTTTAACATTTCTATCTTTCTATTTACTTATATCATTATAAATTCAGTTGCATCTGCCCAGGATATGAAAAGCCTTCGGGGAGAGACTATGGGTAATAAATATAAAGTTACTTGGTTAGAAACTAAAATATCTGCAAAAAGAATGGCTGATATTAGAAGTCAAATAGAACAACGTCTAGATGATGTGAATCAATCAATGTCAACTTGGCGTAAAGACTCTGAAATCAATAAAATAAACAACTCACCTAAAGCTACACCCATACGCATTAGTTATGACATGAATCACGTCATAACTAATGCTATTCATGTTGCTCAACTCACTAATAATGCACTGGATATCACAGTTGGGCCTTTAGTTAATTTATGGGGGTTTGGCCCTGATGGCCAAGTCACTGACTTACCATCAGAACAAGCAATCGAAGCAGCCATAAAATCCACCGGAATTAGCAATATAACCCTTAAGAATCAGTATCTCACAAAAAACGCGGCCAATCTAAAAATTGACCTTTCAGCTATAGCAAAAGGTTACGGTGTCGATGTCGTAGCTGACGTATTGGAACGCAATGATATTCATGACTATCTAGTTGATATTGGCGGGGAGTTAAGAATTAAGGGATTAAATGCTAGCCAACAGGCTTGGAAGGTGGGAGTTGATAAACCCTTTGCTTATTCAACAGGACAAATGGAAATTATCACCCCTGGGGACTCCGCCGTCGCGACATCGGGGAACTACCGTAAATATTTCGAAAAAAATGGCCACTACTACTCGCATTTAATTGACCCTAGAACAGGAAAACCCGTATCTCATACCGTTGTTTCAGTCACGGTAATTGAAAAAAATTCTATGACAGCTGATGCATTGGCTACCGCCTTTATGGTGCTCACTGTTGAGGAATCATTGGCTGTTGCCAATGAACACAATATCCCAATCATGATCATTGAGGATAAGTTTGGAGAGTTGATTACTCACCATTCAGAAAGCTTTAAAAAATATATTAAAGAATAGTTTTAAACTATTAACAGGAAAAATGATGAAGAATAAATTTAAACTAAGTGTATTATGTATTGCTGTATTAGGTATGACTGCCTGTAGTGATGATGATAAAGATACATCTGGGCTTGAAAGCCAAATAAAACAGCTTGAACAACAAAATGCTGAATTAAACTCTCAAAATACAGAATTAAGTTCAAAAAATGAATCATTAGCAGAAGACAATGCTAATTTAACAACTAAAACTGAAGAACTTCAGGATAAAGCAGTAGGCTACATTTCTACTTTCAACCAACAATGCGCTGAAGAAGGCGTAATGTTTGATTATATTGACCCGAATGCGCCAGCAGAAGAAGCTCCGCAAATGTCCGCCTTTGCTTCAGCGATGGCAGCTAATGAGTGTTCTAGTTGCCACACTTACGACAATGATGATCCCGTTGAGATTCCTCATGGAAATTTTGGAAGTTGTAGTAATTGTCATGATGGCCACAATGAAACACCACCTGTTGATCCGGGTAATCCACAGGATCCAACGTTCCCACAACCTGAACCAGACGACAGTCTCGTTGATGGAAAAACTGGGGCATCGGGTTCTTTCTACTACGGCAGCTCTTCATTCCTAAACGCTGACTATTTAGCACAAAGACTCAATGGTAGTATTTACAACTACGAGTGGGTAGAAGCCACAGAAAGTGGTGAAAATACCGCTAAGACATTGAAAACAGCTTGTGGTTTAGAAAATCGTGAATTTATTAAAGACATGTACCCTAACGACGGTAAAGAGTACAAACTAAACGGCTTTAATAACCAAATGGGTTCTAAATTAATTTCCACTGTTAGTAAATTTACTGATGAAGAAACAACTGAAGAAGTTGAATTGCCTAATGTTGCTATTTTCGGCTACGGCATGAAACTAGAAGATAATGGTAACTATTACGCCTCGATGAATATTGGTAAGAATAACACTTGTTATAATGCAGTTATGCATGGTGACGTTCGATTGGCATATTACGAATACTCACCAATGCTATCAAGTAAGCCTGATCGTAATATGGGTGCTCGAATTTTAGGTACTATTGATTACGAGCGTACAGCACTAAAAGGATTTGACTGGGTTACTGAAGTTCCAGGACTTGGTGCTGGAGAAGACTTTACTCCATCGGATGTTGACTGGACAAACGTTGGTTCTTGTTCATTAGTGATTAAAGTTGATGGTATTATTCCTCTAGGATAATTCACACATTGCGATATAAAAAAGCTGAAACCTAGGTTTCAGCTTTTTTTATTTTTGAAAACTTACTTTTAGTAGCTCATTTTTAGTTAGCTTGTTTATCTTTAATTAACGCCAAGCCTTTCAAACTAAACACTAGCCACCAAAGTCATCTAGCAAGATATTTTCTTCTTCAACACCTAAGCTTTCTAGCATGCTGATCACAGAGGAGTTCATGATTGGAGGGCCACACATGTAGAACTCACAATCTTCTGGCGCTTTGTGATTCTTAAGATAGTTTTCCAATAATACCGTATGAATAAAGCCGGTATAGCCGGTCCAGTTATCTTCAGCTAAAGGCTCTGACAAAGCTACATGCCATTCAAAGTTGTCATTTTCAGCGGCTAAGGTATCAAAATCATCTTGATAAAAAATCTCTCGCGCTGAACGCGCTCCATACCAAAATGACATTTTACGTTTTGTTTGCTTACTCTTAAGTTGATCAAAAATATGCGAACGCATCGGCGCCATACCTGCGCCACCACCAACAAACACCATTTCAGCGTCTGTTTCTTTGACAAAAAACTCACCGAAGGGCCCTGAAATAGTCACCTTATCGCCAGTCTTTAGATTAAAGATATATGACGACATTTGCCCTGGTGGTAAATCATTGCTTGGCGGCGTAGCAATACGCACATTCAGCATGATGGTGCCTTTTTCATCAGGGTAGTTCGCCATTGAATAAGCACGTAATACATCTTCATCAACGGTTGAAACTAGGCTAAATAAGTCGTACTTATCCCAGTCATCACGATATTGCTCAGGAATATCAAAATCAGCGTATTTCACCTCATGGGCAGGGGCTTCAATTTGAATATAACCACCGGCTTTGAAATGAACATCCTCCCCTTCAGGGACTTTCAGCAGCAGCTCTTTAATAAAGGTCGCTTGGTTGTCATTAGAAACTACCTCACATTGCCACTTTTTAACCCCAAAGATCTCTTCATCCACTTCTAGTTCCATGTCGGTTCGCACCGCAACCTGACACGCTAACCGGCAGCCTTCTTTGGCTTCTTTTTTGGTGATGTGGTCAAGCTCTGTGGCTAAGATATCACCGCCACCTGATTTCACTGTGACCCGACATTGGCCACAGGTGCCGCCACCGCCACAGGCCGATGGAATAAAAATACTGTTGCTCGCCAGTGCGCCAAGCAGTTTATCACCAGCAGGTGTGCACACACTTTTGTCTGCATCACCATTAATGCCGATGGTGACATCACCCGTACCCACCAATTTGCTTTTGGCGAATAAAATTATCATTACCAGCAAACTTACCACTATGGTAAACATGCCTATGCCAATTGCCATTTCCATTAAATGCACCTTCTCAACAGTTGCTGATAACAAGCAGTCTCATGGGTCAGTTTTACCAAAACCACTGATTCAAGCATGAGTGAGTCATCTATAAGCGAATTCAAATTTGTTTGCATTTTCACGCCTTACAAAGTGATGCCAGCAAATGACATAAAACCTAATGCCATTAAACCTGTAGTAATAAAGGTAATGCCAATTCCTTGCAGCCCTAGTGGGATAGCATGAAATTTCATCCGTTCACGCAGCCCGGCGAGTAAGACAATGGCCATCGCCCAGCCCACAGCACTACCTGCTGCAAACACCACAGATTCGCCTAAGTTATAATCACGGTTGGCCATGAAAATAACCCCAGCAAAAATGGCACAGTTCACCGTTAGTAGCGGTAAGAAAATACCTAAAGATTGATACAGAGTTGGAATGTATCTTTCTAAAAACATCTCCAAAATCTGCACTAATGCGGCAATCACCCCAATAAAGGTAATTAACTGTAAGTAGCTTAAGTTAAGCTCAGGGAAGCCTGCCCATGCCAGTGCACCTGGCGCAAGGATATTCACGTAAATCAGCTGATTTACCGGTACGGCTAATACCATCACCACAATCACTGCAATGCCCAAACCAAATGAGGTTGAGACCTTTTTAGACACCGCGAGGAAGGTACACATGCCTAAGAAAAAAGACAGTGCCATGTTGTCGATAAAGGCCGCTTGAATAAATAAATTAATATAGTGTTCCATTGCCATTATCCTCTCTTACGCTGCACAACATTGATCGCCCAAATCATCACGCCGATCAAAAAGAATGCGCTTGGTGGCAAGGTGAACATTTCATTGGCAAGATACCAACCACCGTTTTCGATAGTGGTAAATATCTCTTTGCCAAATAAGGTTCCGCGTCCTAGTAGCTCACGCACAAAGGCGACACTTAATAAAATCACCCCGTAGCCCATGGCATTACCTAGCGCATCAACAAATGCCAAATGCGGTGGGTATTTCATCGCAAAGGCTTCTGCGCGGCCCATGATGATACAGTTGGTAATAATCAAACTGACAAATACAGATAACTGCTTTGAAAGCTCATAAGCCACGTCCTGCAACACCATATCAACGATAATTACCAAAGAGGCAATCACGGTCATTTGCGCAATAATACGCACGCTGCTAGGGATAAAATTGCGAATGCTCGAAATGATCACATTGGAGCACACTAAAACAAAGGTCACCGCCAGTGTCATTACCAATGCGGTTTGCATTGAATTACTCACAGCCAGTGCAGAGCAGACCCCTAGCACTTGCATCGCCACTGGGTTATTGGCAAAAATCGGTGAGGTCAGAATTTGTTTAGTTGAGATAGTCGTACTCATTATTTCGCCTCCGTAGTGGCAAACTGGTTAAGAAAGGTTTGATAACCTTCTACACCAAACCAAAATTCAACCGCACGTTGAATGCCCATGCCCGTTCGGGTTGCGCCACTAACGCCATCAACACCGTGAATATCGCCAGCTTTAGCACCGCCTTTGATAACCTTGATGGAAATTTTGCCTTTATCATCAAATAGCTGCTTACCTTTCCATAAGTCAGTCCACTGGGGATCTGTTACAAAATCAGCAATACCAGGGGTTTCACCGTGTTCGTAGAAAATAATATTCTCAACGGTATTTAAATCAGGCTTAAGGGCTAAATAACCATAAATCATCGACCACAGTCCTTTACCATAAATGGGCATCACCACACTGGATAATTGACCATTAGCGTCAAAGACTTCAAATACGCGGATATTATCCGCACGGCTTTTAATTTTGGCGGTATCTTTTTTAGGTTTTGATGATGTATCTGGGTTTATCGCTGCCATACGCTCATCAAAATCAAGTAGATTGTCATGATCAACAAACTCACCCGACTCTAGATTGACCATTTTAGGGCTTACTCTTTGTTCAAATAATTCCCTAAAATCGCCGCTGCTGATATCAATATTGGCGGCCCGTAATACAAACTGCTGCACTTCATCACGCTTTTTAACCAGCTTACGTTCTTTTAAAATTTCAGCGGTACCGGTGATCATAAACGAACAGACCAAACTCAGGCTGATGATAAAAATCATCGTGCCAGCTATGCTATCTTTCTTAAAGGCCATGGCGTTTTAGTCTCCGTTTAATGTTGGCACGAGCCACCAGATAATCGAATAATGGCGCCCATAGATTTGCGAACAATATCGCCAACATGATCCCTTCAGGCAATTTCACATTCAACACTCGAATGAGTATGGTCATAAAGCCAATTAACGCGCCATAGGCGTATCGACCACTGCGGGTATATGAGGCGGTCACTGGATCGGTTGCCATAAACATCATCCCCAGTGCAAAACCACCGGTAACTAAATGCCATGTCCACGGCATAGAAGCCATAGAGCTTTTCGCAGGTCCAACTAAGTTAAACAATATTGCTGTAGCGATCATGCCGAACATAACCCCAGCAACCACTCGCCAATCTGCCACTCGAGTTAGCAGCAATACACCGCCGCCAATCAAAATAGCTAAGGTGCTGGTTTCACCAATAGAGCCTGGAGTGAAGCCTAAAAATGCATCTATCCATGCAGGATCTGATAAGGCGCTAATCCAGCTAACATCGGCAAACATATTCGCGCGACTGGCTGCAGCTTGGGTTAAGGTGGTGGCACCTGAAAAACCATCAGCAGCAACAAATTGGCTTAAGGCTGCGACTTCTGTGGGGTAGGCAAAATAGATAAAGGCATAACCGGCTAA
The DNA here is from genome assembly GCF_030547195.1 of Shewanella sp. 6_MG-2023. NCBI lineage: Bacteria > Pseudomonadati > Pseudomonadota > Gammaproteobacteria > Alteromonadales > Shewanellaceae > Shewanella > Shewanella sp. 6_MG-2023. Next base: position 69,407 of record NZ_JAUOQU010000003.1, read on the forward strand.
CGCTGGGTTTAAAAAGTTATAACCCATGCCGCCAAACATTTCTTTGGCTACGATAACCCCAAAGGTCACTCCTACAGCAATAATCCATAAGGGTGTCGATACCGGCACTATGATAGAAAACAGTAATGCTGTAATAAAGAAGCCTTCATGTAATTCTTGGCGCCGCACTTTGGCAAAAACCACTTCCCACACTAAACAGACAAACAAGGTCATTAGGTAAATTGGCACATAATAACTCGCACCATAAGCCATTAAGCTGACAAAACCTGATTGTTCGGTTAACTGGCCAAACAGCATTGAAAACAAGTCAGCCTGCCAAGCCTCAGGTTGAGTTGCCCCAGCCATGATGGCAATTTGCGCTTGTAAGCCTAGGTTGTACATCCCAAAAAATATGGCGGGCAGTAAACACATACCCACAATATGCATGGTACGTTTTACATCAATGGCATCACGAACATGCACTTTACCTTTGGTACTGCGGCCACGAGCAATCCACAAGGATCGCAAGTAACTTTTCATCGAGTCGCCATGAGCATAATAGCGATCTTGATGATCCGGTTTCTTTTGTTGCTGACTCATTAACCTTCCCTCTCGATGATATCTAGGCAAGCACGTAACTCTTTACCAAAGTCATACTTTCCGGGACAAACAAAGGTACAAAGTGCTAAATCTTCTTCGTCTAATTCTAAAGCGCCTAATAGCTGTGCTTCATCGGTATCTCGCACCACCAGATCTCTCACCAACAAGGTCGGTAAAATATCCAAAGGCATAACGCGGGCAAGCTGACCAAAAGCCATCATCGCACGAGGAGAGCCACCTGCATGGGTGGTAAAATCAAACAGTTTTTTAGTACGGCTAAAACCTGACATCATGATACCTGTCAGTGAGAACTTTTCTTTATTACGGCGCACCCAAGGTAATAACTCGTGACGGGCGTTTTCAGTTAGTACACAAACTTGATTATGATAACGACCTAAATAGTTATAAACCCCAACTGCGGTATGGCCACAAAGTACGGAGCCCGATACCACCCGTGAGTGAATATCTTCAATTTCATTTTCGACTAGCTCACCCAAGTCTGCCCCTAATTGGGTCCGCAGTAACCTTGGTTTTAACACATTGGGTCCAGCAAATGACACCACTCGCTCATTAAATAGCTCACCGGTTTGAAACAGCTTGCCAACGGCAATCACATCTTGATAGCCAATATGCCAAACTACCCGCTCAACACTTACTGGATGCAGCAGATGGATATGAGTACCCACCAGCCCAGCGGGATGAACGCCGCCAAATTGATATGACTCAACTTGAGCTAAATCATGGCCGGGTAACGCCTCACCTTGATCATGACACAGCATCACTTTACCATCGGTTAACCGGGTTAGTGCCTGCATTCCCACAGCAAATGCTTGTGGCTGCTCAGCGATAATCACGCGAGGATCGGCCGCTAACGGATTACTGTCCATGGCGGTCACAAAGATTGCCGATGGCCTAGTATCTAACGCGGGAATTTTTGAGAAAGGGCGGGTTCTTAATGCCGTCCATAACCCACTGTTAACCAGATTGGTTTGCACCGCTTCGCGGGATAATGCCAAAACATCATCGCTAGTAGCAAAACTCACGGCTTCATCGCCTTCGCAACGGATCACCACTGATAATAGCACCCGTTTTTCGCCCCTGTTTATGGCAATCACTTCGCCACTCGCAGGGGCAGTAAAGGTCACTCCGGCAATCTTTTTATCTTGAAAAAGCGCTTGGCCTTTTTTAACGATATCACCTTCTTCAACCAACATAGTCGGCTTTAAACCAACATACTCTTCGCCTAATATGGCAACTCTGGTTGGCTTTGCTGTGACGTCGATTATTTGTTGCGGCTCACCCGCTATAGGCACATCGAGGCCCCGTTTAATTGTTATAACCTGATTTGAGGATCCAGCCATTACTTGTAACCTTTAAAATTCAGATACCACATAATAAATAGATTTGTGAACTAAATCCGCTATTGAGGTCACACCTTTTAAATAATTGTGAAATAAATGTACTAATAACACCTAAATTCGACCAAAAATTTGAACCAAGACCGATATTCAATTTCAAAACAGGAACTAAAGCACAAAAAACAGCATCCAAAACGCTACCCAATGCTGAACTACCCCATGTATCACAATTTAACATAGACACAGTTCACATTAATCTCAATAAAAGCTGTATAAGAATTACAGAAATCAAAATTTGCTAGGTAAGCACTGAGATAATAATTAAGTTTGAAGCAATAAGAATGACAAATATGGGATAAGTATGAAATGAACATGTTAATGGCAAGCCTGAGCAGCTAAAAACAAAAAATGGCCAAGACTGTCGTCTTCGCCATTTAAATTCATGCGGTCAAAATTATCGGTAAATATAGCTTAAGATCAAATCCGCTAAATACCCACTTGAGACTGAATTGGTGCAGCTGAGTACTCTTGAGGATTAAACCAATTGAGGCTGTCTGCCAATGACACCACCTCACCGATAATCATCAATGCTGGCATTTGCAAAGCAGGATCTGCAGCCAGCTGCGATAACTCACTTAACTTACCGATAAAGCGCTGTTGAGATGCGGTCGTCGCCTTAGAAACAATAGCCACAGGCGTATCACCATCACGGCCACTACTCATTAATCCATCACGGATAATCTCTGCGTTCAAAATGCCCATATAAACCACTAAGGTATTATTTGGATTTGCATAACCTTGCCAGTCCATCGGCCGACTTTGTAATTGGCAATGACCAGTAATAAACGTCACTCCTTGAGCAAAATCTCGGTGGGTTAATGGAATGCCAGCATAAGCAGCTGTGCCACTAGCAGCAGTAATACCGGGGACAACCTCAAAAGCAACCCCTGTTTCTGCTAAGGTTTGCAGCTCCTCACCGCCACGACCAAAAATAAACGGATCACCACCTTTAAGGCGTACCACGTTTTTGCGAGTGTAAGCTTTTGTCACCAGTAACTGATTTATTTCATCTTGCCCAGCACTATGCTTGCCAGCACGTTTACCCACAGCAATTTTTTCAGCGCTTTGTGGGATTAAATCTAAGATGTCTTGGCTAACGAGGGCATCGTACAGGACAGCATCGGCTTGCTTTAACACCCGATAAGCTTTGAGGGTGAGCAGCTCAACATCTCCAGGCCCTGCACCGACTATCCAGACTTTCCCTTTGGCCCCTTGACCCGGTATCGAAACCAATTCCATTTTTCAAAACCCCACAATGTTTACTTAGCATCAAATATAGCCCTTTATATATTCCATATATAATAGATAATACTTAGCTTTTATTCCATTTAGTTATATGAGACCTATTAAGTGGCATTTAAAAACCTTGGTAAACTAGCTGCACAGTTACCATACAAAGCCCAAGCTCAAATCATCAGTACTTTTCATTTTTAACCATAGTGTTAGTCTAGAAAAATATAATTAAAGGGAGCTTTTAATGAAACCAACATGGATCCGATTATGGTTTAGCGCAGCCATTGGTTTAGGAGTAAGCCAAGTGGCTTTAGCTGAAGACTCACTCGTTGATGAAAGAGTAAAAGACGAGCTTAAAACTTCAGAGGAGCGCTTTGTCATTACCCCCCATAAAGTTAATTACATTTTGCCATACACCTATAATGACAACCCTAACACTGACCCATATACAAACTTTACAACCAATGACGACAATGAAGAAGTCATCGATAACGCTGAGGCTAAGTTTCAGATAAGCTTTAAATTCCCGCTGTGGTATAACGTTTTTGGCGACAATGGCCACCTCTATTTCGCCTATACCAACCAGTCTTACTGGCAAGTCTATAATAAAGAAATTTCCTCCCCTTTTAGAGAAACTAATCATGAACCGGAAATGTTCATGCTATTCAATAATGACTGGCAAGTGGCAGGGTTAACAAATTCGTTTTGGGGTGTAGGGGCTGTGCATCAATCTAATGGTCAATCTGGTTCACTTTCACGCAGTTGGAATCGAATTTACGGCACCATGGTATTTGATAGAGGCCCTTTTGCATTAGGTCTAAAGGCGTGGTGGCGGATCCCTGAAGATGAAAAAGCAACACCCAGCTCGCCTGAGGGTGATGACAACCCCGATATTGAAGACTATATGGGCAACTTTGAGTTAACAGCCGTCTATGGCCTTGATGAGCATATGTTTACCTTAATGGGGCGCAATAATTTACAACACCCAAATAAAGGCTCCATTGAGTTTACTTGGAGCTATCCGATATTAGGCAATTTACGCTTATATACCCAGTACTTTAATGGCTATGGCGAAAGTATGATTGACTATAATCATCATAATCAGCGCATTGGGATCGGGGTTTCGATTGGTGATATTCTTTAAAATAGGCCATCACAAACAATAAAAACAACCATAAAAACAACAATAAAAACAATAAAAAAGGTGAAGCTGCAGTTATATACAGTTCACCTTTTTTGTTATCAATACCCGACTAGCTTGTTAGCAACTTAGTAAGCTTTACTATCACCGCGAGTAGAGATTGAAATACCTTTATCGGTAATATCCAAGTTTACCTGCATGCGCATGTCATAATCTTTGAGCATTTCTAGTTCTTCTGGCACTTGCTCACCGCTTTCTTCAATGAGTGAAAATACCGGTTTCAGCACTTTTTGATAATCAATCGACATATTCGCTAAGCCATTAGCGACCAGCGGTTCTTTAGCCAGCTTATTAGCTAAATCCTCACCTTTATCACCACTATAAATCACAATGTGCTGATCTTTAATAGCCATTTGAGCGCTTACCCCCATTGAAGGTGGCAGCATTAGCAATGAAGACACATCGATGGGATCACCATTAGTCTCCAGTTGAACTTGGGCTAACTGAGGCACAAATGGCTTAATCATGTTTAATAGCATTTCTGGGTTTTCAGCCGATAAGCTAATCAGTGCATCTAGGTGCTTAAAGCCAGGCTCACCATTTTCGTCAGTTAACGAAAAGTCGACTATGGTGGCACTCATGCCCTTAACCCCATTGGCCATGCCTGTCATCATGCCAAGCATTGCCGGATTTTGGCCGCTGATTTCATATTGCATTTGCGCTAGTGCTTCACACTGATAACTGGGCGTTTGTAAATCTTGCCAAATTTCAGTTAATGCTGGTGCTAATTGCGCCGCATCAAGCCCCAGTGCTATGGACATGGCATTGTCAGTTAGGCTATTAGTGAAACTAGGAATAAAACCACGCATTTTATTAAATGCACCTAATATCACTTGGTTGTTAGATTCAACCACCATTTGGGCATCAAACTGCGCTTGTTTACGGCTAACATTAAATGCTTTTAAGCCCATAACCGTGCGCGGCCAATTTGTAGCGATAGCATCAAGCTCTGTTTGACACTCAGCCGTTTTAAACTCTGCAAAAGGATCACTGCCAGTGCCATCTAACTCGCCTAATTTAGATAACTGTTTAGCCAGCATATTGCCATCAGTTGAGGTTAATCCTTTCACTAATTCCACATGGTTTATAAAGCTTATACTGTCGTTTAAAAAACCATGAGTCTTAATGATATCTTCAACAATGCCACTGTCACTAATTGGATTATCAACTTTGGATAATCCCAGCGCCGTTGCTAATAATTCTGGTTTATTGAAGGAGGTATTTAAGGTTACTGTTAACCAGCCATCTTGCTGGGCAACAACTAAATCAATCGATTCATCGTCATCAATAAGTGAATAAGCACGATACTCAAGGCCTTCAATGGTTGCCGTGGTGTGGGCTAAACCGCTTTCTTCTGACGCTTTGTCCAATACTTTCCAAATAGCTTGTTCATCAGTGACTTGCACCTTAAAAACAGGCAACGCCCCTAGCGTGTAGGTATATGACTCAATCTTGGCAGGCAAACCAAAGGTTGTTAAAAACAGTTCAGGGTCTTCAAGGCTAGTTAAATAACTTTTATATAAACTGACAAAAAATCCCTCTTGGGCACTTGAATATGGGCCAGCCTGCTCAATTTGCTCTAGTTGGGCAGCACCGTTTTGCCCCATAGGCATTGAATACAAATAATCTTCTAACGGAAACGGGGTGAGTTGTCCTGAAAAAAGTAAGGTATCTGCTGGGATATACGCGAGCATGTCGTTATCAGTTGTGGTGACACCATCGTTGTTCGATAGCATGTATGCGCCTGCACCAGCAGCGGCAATGGCAACTGCGATAGCCAGTTTTTTCATTTATTTGTGCTCCATAATTCACATGTAAGTAATAACAAGTCACTCTTCCTTGAGAGTAAATGCTTAGTTAATGCCGATAACTCAATTTGATCAAGCATAGCGATAACTTAGCACACTTTTAATTTGCAAATAAAATAATGCCTCGATAAAAGTGGCTTGGGGTTTGATAAGCAATAACCGAGTTAAGCAATTGTTTATAAGGTTTAAAAGTCTAATAAAAGGTTAAGCAGGTGCCAAAAAGATAGGATAAATAAACCATGAAGATAGCGATATCGATGAAAGGTTGGTTTCTCGGCTAGCCAATGATGGCTAACCGAGATAACCAAATGGATTATGCTTACGCTAGCAAGCCAATCACATAAGCTCGTTTACACGAGCGAGGCTTTTGGAGGTACTTGATGTGCAATCACACGCCTAAAGTGTCGACAAAAACCATCTACGGGAACTTTTTAATTTAAACTAAAAAATATTATATGCATACTTTTCTTAGGGAATTATTAACAAAAAAATCAACTTTAAAAAAAATCAGTCGTTAGATGTAATACTTTAGTGGTAAGCGATAAAATTCGGTGGTTTAGATAAAAGTTGCTATTGGCTATTGGCTATTGGCTATTGGCTATTGGCTATTGGCTATTGGCTATTGGCTATTGGCTATTGGCCATAAAATAGCTCGCCCTAAGGGCGTATAGACAAAAATATCAGCCACTAAGGCTGATATTTTGTTTGTCTAACCGAGTTAATAAACGCCCTTGGCCTAAATTTCGTAATGCAAGCCACATTCACGCTTTAGGCCGTTGAAACGGGTTTCTTCTTCGCTCATTCCTAGCTCTAGGGGTTTGCTTGAATGGGTATCGCCAACGGACACATAACCTTGCTCCCACAGCGGGTGATAAGGTAGTTGATGCTCACTAAGGTATTCATGGACATCTTTGTTACTCCAATCAATGATGGGCAGTAGCTTATATTTATCACCATGAATAGCTAAAATGGGCAGCGCTTCACGGCTACTGGCTTGCGAGCGACGTAGCCCGGCAAACCAAGTGCCGACATTTAGCTCAGCCAAAGCACGTTGCATAGGCTCCACTTTATTGATGCGATTATACTTTTCTAAGCCTTCGAGATCTTGCTCCCAAAGCTTACCGTAACGGGCTTCTTGCCATGCAGATGACTGCTGGGCGCGAAATACCTGTAGATTTAAATCTAGTCTTTGGGTTAACTCATCAATAAATTGATAGGTTTCAGCAAACAAGTATCCTGTATCCGTCAATATCACCGGAATATCTGTCTGCGCTTGGCTTACCATATGCAACATAACCGCAGCTTGAATACCAAAACTTGACGATAAAGCATGTTCGCCAGGCAAAAAAGCTAATCCCCAAGTGACTCGCTCTTGCGCGGTTAAATCGGCTAAAAAGCGATTCACTTTTTCTAGCACTATTTTTTGCTCAGACTTGGGAGCTGATAATAGTGCTTGCAACTCATTGTGATTAATCATCGTAATGACCTCTGTTGCTAACCCGTTAGCCATGAAAATCTACAGCGGCATCGTTCACGGCTTTAATTATGCCAAAGCGAACTGTAAAGTTACCGAAGGTTTCACCTGCATCACGCTCAAGTACATACAAGCCGAATAATCTGTCTAACTCAGCTAAAATTTCAGCTTCTTGAATATTCTCTTTGTACATTTTATTAAGGCGTGTGCCTTCAAAGCTTGCACCTAAATACAAGTTATAACGTCCCGGCGCTTTACCTACTAAACCAATTTCGGCTGCGAACGGTCTCGCACAGCCATTAGGGCAACCTGTCATTCTCACCACAATGGCTTGCTCGCTAATACCATGCTTAGCTTGCAGCGCATCAATATTGTCAATAAACTCTGGGAAATATCGCTCCGCTTCGGCCATGGCTAATGGACAGGTAGGCAGCGCCACGCAGGCAATTGAATGGCCGCGGGTTTGACTGATAACCTTGCCAAAAAAGCCATGCTTACGGGCTAAATCTTCAATCGCAGCTTTATCTTCTTCTGCAACCCCAGCAATAATCATGTTCTGGTTAGAGGTCATTCTAAAATCACCTTTATGGATTTTGGCGATTTCTCTTAAGCCTGTTTGCAGCGTCTGACCAGGTTCATCTTTAATACGACCACTTTCAATGAACAAGGTTAAATGCCAGTTGTTATCTAAGCCTTGAACCCAACCATAACGGTCACCGCGATCGCCAATCACTACCTCACGTTTAGGTTCAAAACTCACCCCTGCACGCTTTTCAACTTCTGCTTTAAATTCTGCAACGCCATGATCGACAATGGTGTACTTCAAACGTGAACGCTTACGATTGACACGGTTACCCCAGTCACGCTGAACTGTCATAACAGCTTCAGCGAATTTAATCACATCGTCAGTTTTAATAAAGCCAAAATCATCCGCTAGACGTGGGAAGGTTTCCACTTCACCATGAGTTGAGCCCATACCGCCACCAGCAACTAAATTAAATCCGACTAACTCACCCGCTTCAGCGATGGCAATAAAACCTAAGTCATTGGTATAAACATCAACATCATTGTCTGGGGGTACTGCTACAGCCATTTTAAATTTACGTGGCAAGTAGGTTTTACCGTACACAGGTTCGTTAGTTTCAGTATCAAGCAGCTTTTCTTTATCTAACCAAATTTCAGCATAGGCGTGAGTATGAGGCAATAAATGATCTGACAACTCTTTAGCCACTGCATAAGCCTGTTGATGTAACTTAGATTCAACAGGGTTTGGGTTACACATTACGTTACGGTTAACGTCACCACAGGCCGCAATAGAATCTAACGCCGCTCTATCAAGGCCTTGGATCAGCGTTTTTAAATTACGCTTTGGAATGCCGTGATATTGAAAGGTTTGACGGGTGGTTAAACGAATACTGTTTGATGTCGTTAGCGTTGATGAGATTTTATCCACATCCAACCATTGCTCAGGACTACAAATACCACCTGGTACACGGGCTCGTAACATGAAACTGTATAAAGGCTCTAGTTTTTGTTCTTTACGCTCATTACGTAAATCACGATCGTCTTGCTGATAAAAGCCGTGGAATTTGATCAACTGCTGATCGCCATCACTAAACGAACCGGTAACTTGGGTGTCTAAGCCTTCTTTAATGGTGCCGCGCAGGTAATCACTGTCGGTTTTTAAATATTCATTTACTGCTAACTTTTGCTCACTCATCCTGTGGCCTCTATCGATGCTTTTATGACGCTGGTGATATCAAATCACCAGCGTGTATATTATTTTCGTTATGCTTATTTCGAACTCATGCGGTATTCATTTAGTAAACGTCTTTTTGATAACGTTTCGCACTGCGCAACCCTTCAAGGTAATCCTCAGCGCCCTGCGCATCTAAACCACCATACTTAACTGCGACATCTAGTAAGGCTTGATGGACATCTTTTGCCATACGCTCTGCATCGCCACAGATATAAAAATGCGCGCCATTTTGTAGCCATGCCCAAATCGCTTCACCTTGCTCTGCAATCCGGTGTTGCACATAAATTTTATGTTGTTGATCACGTGAGAAAGCCACATCGAGGCGCGATAAATCACCCGCTTTTAGGTACTGTTGCCACTCAACTTGGTATAAAAAGTCTTGCTCAAAATGCGGATTACCGAAAAATAACCAGCTATCGCTGTTAACGCCGTCTGCTGCACGTTGTTGCATGAAGGCTCTAAAAGGCGCCACACCAGTGCCAGGGCCAACCATAATAACTGGAGTGTCGCTATTTTCTGGCAAACGAAAATGCTTATTCGGTTCAACGTAAACCTTAACTTGCTGACCTTCTTCTGCAGATGCTAAGAAGTGCGAAGCGCCGCCAAAACGCGCTTGACCCGCACGCTCATCTTCAACCAGTGCCACGGTTAAATGCACTTCGTTTTCCACTTCCGCTTGGCTAGAGGCAATTGAATATAAACGCGGTGTTAATGGGCGTAATAAACTTACTAAGGTTGCGGCATCGATTTTTACTGGATACAAACTGATTAAATCAGCTAATTGATGACCTAATACAAACTGGCGAGTTTGCTCTTTATCTGCAGCAATCGCGCTAAGCTCTGCATTCCCCGCAAGCTCTGCCCATGCCGTCACAAGACCCGGGTAAAGTTGGGTTAGCTCTTTTTTATCTGTTAATGCTTGTTGTAGCGATAAGGTATTTTTACTGACCACAACTTCAGTTGACGGGTCTAATCCTAAACCGCTAATCACTTCAGTGACTAAAGCCTCGTTATTGGTAAACCAAATACCTAAGGCGTCACCCACTTGATAACTGATACCAGATTCGCCTAAATCGATTTCCACGTGGCGAACATCACGATCAGAATCACGACCAGTAAGCTTTTGACTTAATAACACTTCTGCTTCATAAGGATTTTGCTTGGTAAATTCGCTTTCACCCGCCGCTTTGGCGCTATCAATTGACACCACGCTGGCACTGCTAGTTTCAACTAATGGCTCAACCGCTGTTATTACCGACTCAAGCCATTGCTCTGAAGCTTCTTCGTAATCAACATCACACTCAACTAACGGCAATAACTCTGTTGCACCTAAAGCAGATAAGCGTTCGCTGAAGTCTTTACCGGTTTGACAATAAAACTCATAGCTTGAGTCACCCAAGGCCAAAATTGAAAAGTTAAGTTGATCTAACTTAGGCGCTCTTTTTGAAGCAAGGAACTTATGTAATTCAATAGCATCATCTGGCGCTTCACCCTCACCGTGGGTACTCACCACCGCGATTAAAATGGTTTCTTGCTTTAACTGACGCACATTGTAATCAGCCATCGAGCTTAAATTAACCGTAAAGCCTTTAGCGGATGCCTTTGCAGCTAACTCTTTAGCGATACCTTGACCATTACCCGTTTGACTACCAAATAAAATTGTCACAGTTTGCGCTGCACTAGCCTCTGGCGCACTTGCTGTTTGCCCTTGATTTGAAGATGCAGCCAAATAGCCACTAACCCAAGCTAATTGCACCGCAGATAATTCAGAAGTGAGCTGTTTTAGCTTGTCGACTTGTCCTTGAGACAATGGCGATGCGAATGAAGAAAGTTCTTTTAACAACATTGGAGAGCCCTATAACAGTTTAATATCATCAGATTACTCCGATTCTTTAAAACCAAAAAAGACTAAAAGTTAATTCTTTATTCCATTAAGGAATATGCAAAGCTGCATTTTTAAGCTACAAAAGTGTGGTCTAGTGCAAACTTTTGGGTCTGAACTCGGTAAAAATGTGATTTAGCGCATTATTTACTTGTTTCAAACCTAATAATTGCCAGAATGAAGCACCTAAAAAAATGTGCACCATAAAAAGGCACTTAGAAAAAATGAGTATTTAAAACAAAGTTGTATTAAATACTCACACGACCCGACCCTTCCCTATTTACACTAACTAAGAGGTTGTCCTTTTGAAATTAGGTCTACCGAAAGAGAGTCACCCAGGTGAGTTACGCGTTGCGTTAATCCCTGCCAATGTGACCGCATTATTAAAAAAACAGCTACAAGTGATCGTAGAATCAGGCGCTGGACAAAACGCAGGCTTTACCGACGACGATTATGTCAAGGTAGGCGCCACTATTGCTTCATCACGAGCAGCGCTACTGAATGAAGCTGACATCATTACCGTGGTGAACTGTAAGGGTGAGCAATTCGATGAAATTAAAGCGCTAATCAAGCCTCAGCAACTGCTGATTGGCATGATGGACCCGCTGATTAACCCGCAAAATGCCCAAGCAATTGCTGACACGGGTGCAAGCGCGATTGCCTTAGAACTTATTCCACGTATTACCCGTGCCCAAAGTATGGATGTGTTGTCATCAATGGCAACGATTTCAGGCTATAAAGCTGTGTTACTCGCCGCCCATAAAGCGCCGCGTTTATTCCCAATGATGATGACAGCTGCTGGGACATTAAAACCCACTCGCGCCTTTATTATGGGTGTGGGTGTTGCGGGACTTCAGGCCTGCGCCACAGCTAAGCGTCTCGGCGCCGTTGTCGAAGCCTATGATATTCGCCCTGCGGCGCGCGAGCAGATTATTTCTGTTGGTGCAAAACCGGTTGAGCTTGATATTGAAGCCGAAAACACTGAAACCAAAGGCGGTTATGCCACCGAGCAAAGTGATGACTTTTTAAAGCGTCAACAACAAGCGATGGCGAATGTGTTAGCACAACAAGATATTGTGATTACCACTGCAGCCATTCCAGGCCGTAAAGCCCCTGTGCTTATCACTAAAGAAATGGTTGATGGCATGAAAAACGGCACCATCATTGTTGATTTAGCGGCTGAATCAGGTGGTAACTGTGAATTAACCCGCGTTGATGAAGTTATTATGCACAACGGCGTGATGATCTTAGGGCCATCTAACGTACCTAGCACTGCAGCGAATCATGCCAGCCAAATGTATGGTAAAAATGTCGAGAACTTACTGAACTTAATCGTCAGTAAAGAGGGTGAACTGGTTCTTGATTTTGAAGACGAAATCGTCAGAGACACTGTTGTTGCCCATGGCAAAGAAGTCACCAGTGCTCGCCTAAGAGATTTATTGGGTCTTGCGCCTTTAGCAACGCCTGAAGCTGACACCAGTGTAGAGGAAAAAGCATAATGGATATGACCTTACTATTATTACTGACGCTTTTTGTCGTCGCAGTATTTTTAGGTGTTGAGCTGATCACTAAAGTGCCACCGACACTGCACACGCCATTAATGTCTGGTTCGAATGCTATTTCAGGTATTTCACTGGTAGGCGCCCTACTGTCAGCAGGTTCTGGCGGTGGCATGATAGTGAATGTACTTGGCTTTATCGCCGTAGTGCTGGCTACCATCAATGTGGTCGGTGGTTACATGGTCACCAACCGTATGCTAGCTATGTTCAAGAGGAAATAGACTCAATGACAACAATTATTTATTTGGCTTACCTTGTTGCCGCAGTCCTGTTTATTCTTGGTATTAAAGGACTGACAAAACCTAAAACAGCGGTTCGTGGCAACCAATTATCAGCCATGGGTATGTTTATTGCTGTGGTGGTAACCCTATTTGACCAAAGCATTCTTAGCTATGAGTGGATCATTGCCGGCGTACTATTAGGTGGCACCATTGGTGCAGTGATGGCGACTAAAATTAAAGTCACCGACATGCCGCAAATGGTTGCACTGTTGAATGGTTTTGGTGGTGGTGCTTCACTGGCCATTGCTGCGGCAAGTTTCCTTGACCCGACTGCAGCTACTAGCATGGTGGCGTTAATTTCTATCGGAGCGACCATTATTATTGGTGCAGTTACCCTTTCAGGTTCATTTGTGGCTTTTGCTAAGCTGCAAGAGCTTATTTCAGGTAATCCAATCAAAGTCCCAGGTAATAAAATCCTTAACGCGCTGCTGCTGATCACTGCGTTTGGCTTAGCCATTGCGCTAGTCATTAACCCTGCTAACGTCAGCTTAATGTATGCTTTAGTGGCTGTGGCAGTGGTCTTGGGTGTGTTATTAGTGGTGCCAATTGGCGGCGCTGATATGCCGGTTGTTATTGCACTACTGAACTCCTATTCTGGTATCGCCGCGGCAACGACTGGTTTCATTACAGGTAATACGGTATTGATTATCTCAGGTTCACTGGTTGGTGCATCAGGAATTATCCTCACACAAATCATGTGTAAAGCCATGAACCGTTCATTATTTAACGTCTTATTCGGTGTGATGGCTGAAGGCGGCGAGAAAGTCGATGCAGATGAAATTTACGCAGGTAAAGTAAAATCAACTTCGCCAGATGAAATTGCCATGATGCTAGAAACCGCTGAACGTGTGGTTATTGTCCCAGGTTACGGTTTAGCCATGGCGCAAGCACAGCATGCAGTACGTGAGCTCGCTAACGTTTTACAAGAGCGTGGAGTCGATGTGAAGTACGCGATTCACCCTGTTGCTGGCCGTATGCCTGGCCACATGAACGTGCTACTTGCAGAAGCTGAAGTGCCTTATGAACAGTTAGTTGAAATGGATGAGATTAATCCACAATTTGCGCAAACGGATGTGGCGATTGTCATTGGTGCCAATGATGTCACCAACCCAATGGCACGTGAAGATAAAGGTAGCCCCATCTATGGTATGCCAATTCTAAACGTCGATAAAGCCCGCACCGTGGTGGTAATTAAGCGTTCATTAAGCCCAGGGTTTGCAGGTTTACCTAACCCATTATTTGCCATGGATAATGCACTTATGTTATTCGGTGATGGTAAAAAAGGCATTGTTGAGCTGACGCAAAGCTTAAAAGAAGCTGATTAATTTTCAACATGTTAGATATACCCCCTAAAAAGGCCGCTTAGCGGCCTTTTTATTAATAAGCGCTTCATTTCTATCATTGGGAGAATAAGTTATCAATAATCATACATTCTCATTCTTGACGAATTTATGAGTAAAATGTACAAAGGATATACCGATTGCTTTTCAAGCTTTAGCTCGTTTTAACACAAGGATGATTTTCTCAGATGGACCCATTGGCTTCACAAATTCAACAGCTCACAGCTCAGTTAAATCAACTCACCCAAGAGAATGATTTACTTAAGCAGAAACTAAAGCTGTGTGAAGAGAAGCTCTCAGCAACACTCGATGGCACAGGCTTGTGTCTGTGGGAGCAACATATCCCTTCTGGCGATCTGACCATTTTCAATCAAGAATGGGGCGCATTGCTGGGTTATACCCTCGAAGAGCGAGCGGCAAATATTTCTAGCTGGAAAAGCCATTTACATCCTGAAGATAAAGACTGGGTCATCAAAGCTTTTGAAGATCACCTCACAGGTAAAGAAGAGGTTTATCGCGCCGTTCATCGGATGATCCATAAAAATGGCACCACCAGCTGGGTTTCAGACAGGGGACGTATTGTGGAATATACCCCAGATGGTCAACCCTTAAGGATCATGGGCACTCATATTGATATAACCCAAGAAAAGCGCTATGAACTTGACTTAGCTCGCCTTGCCCACCAAGACCCTCTCACCGACTTGTTAAACCGTACTGCGATTGAAACAGCATTCCAGCAGATACAGAAAAATACCAATTTCCAATCAGGAACATTACTATTTATCGATGTCGATAACTTTAAAGGGGTTAACGACAGGTATGGTCATCATTTTGGGGATTTGGTGTTAGTAGAGATAAGCAATACCCTAAATCATTATTGCCAAAAGTTAATTTCTAAACACAAGGTCAGCATAGCCCGACTGGGTGGCGATGAATTTGTGATAATTACCGCTATTGCAGACTTCGCGACTATCAGTATGTTCGCCGAAGCATTAATCAATCACTTTAAACAGTTACAAACAATAGATGATAAACCGCTATCACTGGGGTTAAGCATTGGTATTAGTCGTTTTAATCAACGAGACCAATTCACCCACGTTTGCGAGCAAGCAGATAATGCCATGTACGGTGTAAAGCAATCGGGTAAGCATAACTATTCTTTTTGGCAGCAATCAGTCAAAATAAAAATGCACCAGTTAGGCTAGCAATGTCGCGTTAAAAAAATGCTGTTAAAATTTTTCGCTGTCACATTCACCAATATCTACATGCTATAATCCTGAAAATAATATAAAAATTAGTGTTTACTTAGCTTTTTACCACCTCTTATCCTGCTAGGTAATAAAAATTATTGTTGATAAAGATTAATGGTAAAACCTCTATGCCTAAAACGTCCTCTTTACTTACCGCATTTGTTTGCTTAAGCACATGCTCTTTTTCTGTCATCGCTGACAATGACCAAACCAAAACGGTTAATCCACCAAGCAAAGCTGAGTCTCATGCAGATGTAGAATACTTCCCATCAACCTGGGGAGTTGGCATTGGTGTGCGTAAAGCTGATATTCCTTATGCCACTGAAAATGATGATGTCTATGACGTCATGCCATTGATTGAATTTGAAAATGATTATTTTTATTTAAATGGCTTAGAGGGCGGGGTTCATTTATGGAAAAATGATGAACATCAAGTCAATGTTTATAGTCGTTTTCGGTTCGTTGACATCCCTAAAGAATATCAAAATCAAACCCAATCTGACGCCTTTGATTTTGGTTTTCAATACCGCTTTCAAAAAGACGGCCTAGAAGCTGATGTTGCCATCATGAGTGATGGTAACAAGCGCATGTATGGTTACACTCGTACTCAATACCACTGGCAAGGCGGTGATTGGCAATTAAATCCTTATGCCGAATTCCAATGGAAAAGCAACGATTTCAATGAACATTACTATGGCTTAGAGCTAGCCGATCCCGGTGCTGGATTGGCTTTTTCAGCAGGGGTTAATGCTCGCTATCACCTTGCCAGTAATTTATACCTATTGGGTAACTTTGGGGTAACCCGCCTTGAAGATGATATTTATCACTTGCCCACCATTGAAAATCAATATCAATTTGAGTCCTTCTTAGGCTTTGGCTTTTTCCCTGATAATAAAAGGCCCAATACCAATCCAGTCCCTAAAGAAAGTGGCGAATTTTTAAGAGTCGCACACGGCTGGGCAACGCCTTCAAGCTTGAATGACATTTTAACCGGGAATGCCAAAGGCGATCGTTACAACAATCAAATGACCTCCCTTTTCTATGGTATCCCACTCAGTAATAGCTTATTCAACTTACCCATTGATTTATACTTAACAACAGGTGCTGTTTGGCATCATGACTCTGAAGTACAAGATAACTTAGCTGAAGGTGTACTTGCAGTTAAAGCCTTTTACACCATAGATTTAGGCTGGCGTTTTCGGATCGGGGTTGCTGAAGGGTTATCTTATGTCTCTGATGTCACCTACATTGAAGGCAGCGAACTTGACGAAAAAGATTATCGACCCTCAAAACTATTAAATTACTTAGACTTTTCATTTGATGTTAACTTGGGAGATGTGTTCAACCACGCCCCAATGAAAAACGCATGGCTAGGTTATAGTATTCATCATAGATCAGGGATTTTTGAAACCAGCTCAGCTTTTGGCCGCATCAAAGGTGGCAGCAATTACAACTCGGTTTATCTGCAGTGGCATTTTTAACTTAAAAACATTGCCATAAAAAAACAGATTGTTAGTACATTTAAAAGCGACTTAATTAGTCGCTTTTTTATAACGTTTAAGCTCGAGGTTACAGTACTAATCAGAGTTATAACTTATTGTGCTCAGCCTCTTTGTTGACTAATTGCGCCGCCTCAGAGAATTGCTCAACCAACCACTTATGGGCCTTATCCTCGCCCATTAACATGACTAATGTCGGGGAAATAACCTCAATAAGTCGTTGTTGTCGCCAAAATATATATTTAGGTAGCGCCAGCGTTGCACCTCGGCCAAATGTGCGTTGCACTAGGCTGGAGATTTCAGCAATTTCAGTGTCATCAAATAGCGCTAACTGCGGAAATAGTGTGGCAATAAAGTCACTGTAGCGATCAAATTCTTGTATGTCTTTAAGTTGATATTGGCTCAATAACCATTGCAACTGCGGTGAGCTCCAATGGCTCATATTATGTCGATTGTTAATCAAATCCATATTACGGCGATGAAACTGCTGCCAAGCTAAATCCAAATTAGGGTGCGTTTGCGCAATACGCCACACTAAATACATGTCAGCCAACCATTCATGCTGATAGGCAGACAGCGTACTGGGAAGTACATCGCCGATTAACGCAATATTCTCTAAATGCCCTACTTCATGCCATAGGGTTAATTTAAATTGTTCTAACAGCGCTAACTGATAGGTCAACCCATTTACAGAGGACATCGATTGGGTGAGAGGCAGCTTAGTGCTGACGATAATAATGCCGGCTATATCATGGTGATTAACCGCTAACACCATCGCGGTTTTAGCACCTAAATGAGAGCTGATTTGAGTGTCTCTCGGTAATTGGTTCACTACCTCAACAGGTAACGCATTCAAGCAGTTCGGGTAATGGCTTTCATCGCACACGATTGCCTGCTTGTTACTAATAGAGATCCAACTAAATGAGCTTGAGTAATAGGGGGTGATGGTGGGGGCGAGTGCGGTTTTTATCTGAAAAGGCAAGTGAGTATCAGCCAGCAATGGCTGACTGATCACTAGGGTACAGATTAAAACGGCACTCTTTACAAAAACACTCTTTAAAACGGCACTCTTTGAAAAGGCACTCTTTGAAAAGGCACTCTTTAAAATAGCACTCTTTAAAATGGCACTCTTTAAAATGGCACTGGGCATAAAGTACAGTGCCCGAACATTCACTACTTGTTAGCCATGATATTTTCAATAATTGCCGTGGTAGAGACGCCGTCTTCAAACCCAAGAATTTCGACACTACCACCAGCAGCCATCACCTCTTTACCACCGGCCACTTGTTCGACTTTATAGTCCCCGCCTTTTACCAACAAATCCGGTAATAAGCGGCTAATGACGCGCTGCGGAGTATCTTCACTGAAAGGAATAACCCAATCAACTGACGCTAATCCCGCTAAAACAGCCATACGGCGATCAACTTGATTCACTGGGCGACCATCACCTTTTAAACGCTTCACTGAAGCATCATCATTAACGGCAACAATTAAACGATGGCCCAATTCTTTTGCTTGCTGCAGATAGCTTACGTGGCCTGCATGTAAAATATCAAAACAGCCATTGGTCATGACTACCTTTTCGCCGCGAAGACGCGCTTGCTCAATGGCGTAAGCTAATTGATCTTCAGTCACCACGCCAAAGCCTGACTCGCCTTGATTTAAAGCTAAGGCCCCAATGAGTTCAATTCGGGTTACTGTTGCGGTACCTAACTTAGCCACCACCACGCCTGCAGCAATATTAGCGATAGAACAAGCCTGTGCTAACGAGCTACCCGCTGCCAGCGAACTTGCTAATGCTGAAATAACCGTATCTCCAGCACCTGTCACGTCATAGACTTCACGGGCAACTGTTGGGATATGCAGTTCAGCATCATCATGACTAATCAGCGTCATGCCTTTTTCAGAGCGGGTCACCAAAATAGCAGTAAAATCGTTATCTTTAATCAGCTTTTTGGCTTTTTCGATTAAGTCAGCTTCACTGGTTACTGGGCCCACAACCGCTTCAAACTCGCTCATATTAGGGGTGATTAACGTCGCGCCGCGATAGCGTGAAAAATCACTGCCTTTAGGATCTACCAGCACCTTTACGCCTTTAGCGCGGGCTTTAGCAATAAAGTCGATTGGCGAGTCAATCGCACCTTTGGCATAGTCAGATAACACCAATACATCGACGTTATCTAACAGCGCTTCACTGCTATTTAATAAACTTTCGCTATCAGCTTTAGGGTATTTTTCTTCAAAATCTAAGCGGATAAGTTGTTGATTGCGAGAAAACACTCTTAATTTGGTAATAGTTGGTTTATCAGCAACGGTTAACCAGCGAGGTTCAACCCCTTGGGCTTGAACACCAAGGGTTAACGCTTTAGCATTTTCGTCATTACCGACAATACCAGCAAGCTCAACTTGACCGCCAAGGGCAGCAATATTTAATGCCACGTTAGCAGCGCCGCCGGGACGGTCTTCTATTTGATTGATGTTAACTACAGGTACTGGCGCTTCTGGTGAGATTCGACCAGTAGGGCCAACCCAATTACGGTCAAGCATGACATCGCCGACCACTAAAACACGGGCTTTTTCGAATGCAGGAAGAGATACCTTCATAGTAAACTTATTCTTTTGCTGATATTAAACCGTGATTGTACCTAATTTTGCTCTAAAATTAAGTTAGAATAGCAACTAATTTTGATTTTTGGATGAGTTCCTCGTGGTAGATAAAGCACAATTTTCCTCGCATTTGTTACACCCAAAGCATTGGCCACTATGGTTTGGTGTTGCTCTTATGAAGCTGACACAGCTATTACCGCTTAGCTGGCAAATGGCACTAGGCAAAGGTTTGGGCCGTTTGGTTCTGAAATTTGCTGCTAGTCGCAGACATACTGCAGAACGTAATTTTCAGCTGTGTTTTCCTGATATGCCAGCAGTAGAGCGCGAGGCACTACTAAAGAGAAACTTCGAAGAAACCGGTAAAGCCCTATTCGATACGATCAACGCTTGGTGGTGGTCAGATGAAAAAGTGCAACAGCATATGACCATTAAAGGCGATGAGCATGTACGAAACACCTTAGATAACGGTCAAGGCGTGATACTTTTTGCTGTGCATTGCTTACCGTTAGAAATGGGCGCGAGAATATTTGGCCAGTTCCAACCGGGGATCGGCGTTTACCGCCCTCACAACAATCCCGTGATGGAATACTTACAAGTCAAAGGCCGTCTGCGCTCTAATAAAGGCTTAGTACCAAAACGTGATTTACGTAAAATGGTAAAAAGTTTAAGAAACCCAGATGTGATCTGGTATACCGCCGACCAAGATTTTGGCCGCTCAAGTGCGGTATTTATCCCGCTATATGCCGTGCCAGAAGCAGCAACCATTACTGGCGCTACCACCTTGGCGAAGTTAGGCCGCGCCAAAGTATTACCCTTTTTTGTCGAACGTAATGATGATGACACGGGTTACAATATGGAAATTTTAGCGCCACTTGATAACTTCCCCGGTGAAAATGAGCTCGAAGATGCCATTCGTGGCAATAAGATCATTGAACAATTAATTGATCGTAATCGTAATCAATATATGTGGCTACATCGCCGTTTTAAAACTCGGCCAACCAAAGAAACCCCCTCTTTATACAAATAGCCAGCAGAGTTAATATTAACTGTAAAATATCACTGGATAACGACCATAGCTTGAAATAAGCGCAAAAATGATCAAGTATCCAGTGATAAAAATAGCGAAACTTTAGTTTAAGTTTTCATCAGATGTTGAGATTTATTCTGCAGGAGCACTGATAACACTCACCAAAGCCATTGTGATCATCACTCACATAGGAAAACATCCACCTTATGATTAAGTCTTTTTGCGCCAAATTGATTGTTGTTTCTACCATGCTGTTTAGCGTCCAAGTGGTGGCGGTAGAATATGCTTTACCCGCTAAAGACAGTCGTTTAATTGGTGAAAATCAATATTATGTTGTACCTGAAGGTAAATTAACCCTAGAAGCCATTGCAGATCAGTTCCAACTCGGACTGAGCAATATGCTTGAAGCCAACCCAGGCGTTGACCCATACTTACCTAAACCAGGTAGCACCTTAGTGATCCCCCATCAGTTGATCCTACCGGATGCACCGCGTAAAGGCATAGTGATTAACAGTGCTGAAATGCGCCTATATCACTATAAAAAAGGCACCAATATTGTTGAAGTACTCCCAATTGGTATTGGTCAAGTAGGCCGTGACACCCCTGAAAATTGGGTGACTCAGGTTTACCGTAAGCGGGCTAACCCAACCTGGACTCCCACTAAGCGTACCCGCGAAATTTATGCAGCCAGAGGCGAGACCCTTCCCGATGTGTGGCCAGCAGGTCCAGATAACCCAATGGGGTTGTTTGCCTTATATGTAGGTAATTTATTTGCGATACATGGCACGAATGCCTCTTTCGGTATTGGCCTGCGCGTCAGTCAAGGCTGCGTCAGGTTACGTGAAGATGATATTGAGCATCTATTTAACACAGTGCCAGTTGGCACCCGAGTGCAATTTGTTAATCAACCGATTAAAGCCACGGTTGAGCCCGATGGTAATCGTTATTTAGAAGTGCATCAGCCATTATCTGAGACCCAAGAGCAATTTGATTCATCTGAGCCACTTCCATTGACCTTAAATAAAAAAATTACTGCTGTTGTAGCTAATGCTGACACTGACTCATTTGTACTAAAGCGCTTACTAGAGCAGCGCACCGGTATACCTACTCGAATTAACAGCATGCAACAGGCAAAAAACCAAGACATGGTTAACCCTGTCGATTCAGAATAGCCGCTCAATAGCCAGCAGCGAATAACAATAAGTCATTTTGTTAAACACCTATATTCAAGCACTTACCATATGAATATTTCATTGATAAGTGCTTGAGCTCTTTATCAATACTCAGTAACCTAAATCAAGGGTTCACTTTATACACTGGGTAATAGATTGAAAGCCATCACTGCCATTTCTGCTTTACTATCAGTAACCTTGCTATCAATAACCTTGAGTGGCTTCATCAGCCCAGCTATTGCCAGTTCCCCCACATCACTATCTACATCACTATCTACATCTACATCTACATCTACATCTACATCAGCGTCATTGACCGAATCAAGATCAATAGCCCAGCAGTGTGACCTCACTGATGGCATAACTAAGCTTCAAATACTTGAACAGCAGATCGCCCTCAGTGAACTGGATAATGGTTTGATTATTCGCCAAGTGAATTTACCCAGTCTCAATACGGTGGCCATTGCCTCGCAATTTAATGTGGGCTCCCGTAATGAGCAAACAGGGCAAACGGGTTATGCGCACTTATTTGAGCATTTACTGTTTAAAGGCAGTAAAAATGCCCCCGATGATAGCTACCCACAACAAATGAGTGCCCTTGGAGCACGTTTTAACGCCAGTACCCACTTTGACTACACCAATTATTATTTAACTATTCCAGCCCAAGCCTTAGCGCTGAGCCTGTTTTTAGAGTCAGACAGATTTACGCAACCGCAACTGTCAGCAACCACAGTCAAAAATCAGCAAGGCGCGGTGTTAGAAGAAATGGCCACCAGCATTGATAATCAACCCTACATTCGAAAGGCGATGGAGTTTTTATTATCGCAAGTAAAGGGCAGTCAATATGGCCATGCCATCATTGGCAGTAAACAAGATGTTCAAAGTGCTAGCGCAGCTGAGCTCAATGCGTTTCATCAACGCTATTACCGCCCCGATGCCATGCAAATATCCTTGGTTGGCCAACTCAATGACCGAAGTGCTGACTGGCTAACAAAGTACTTTGGCCACTGGCAAGCTCCCACTCATCCGCAAGATAAATTTAGCAAAATCGATCTAGGTACAAAGACTAACGCTATCCACGCTGAAATCATCGATACTCGCGGCCCATGGCCTGCATTATTGCTGGCTTGGCATACGGTAGGCAGACAAGATCGCGATTTTGAGGCAATTTCATTACTGCAAAGCTATCTTTTTCAAAATATCGCCAATGCATTAACCAAAGCAAGCCTTGCCAACCCGCCCCATATGCTCAGTTATTCAGTGCCATTAACCATGGACAATCACGGCGTCACTAATCTGGTATTGGTCCCCAGAGCCAACACCTCATTAGATGAACTTAATCAACTAGTCAGTACTATCCTTAAGCAAGTCGCCAGCCAAGGTATTGAGCCCAATGTATTGTGCCAACTTAAAAGTATTGCCCTTAATGACACGCTAATTAACTTTACTGATAGTCAACAATTGGCTATTCATTTATCAAATACCGCCAGTCGCGATAAATTCTTGCCGCTCACTCAGCCATGGCAGCGCATAAACCAAGTCACTAGCGATGATATTAAAACTGTCACCCAGCAATACTTTATCGGCAAACAAGTTCGCCTTGATTTACTGCCGCCTTGGTACATTCGCTGGGGCAAAACCTTACTTGAATGGTTACCCCAAGGGATGGCTGAATCTTTAGAAGAGTGGGCATTATGAAAAAGTCGCATTCAATTCTCTGGGCAAAAATAATCGGCTTAGCTGTCTTTATCTGCTCACAACAGGCTTGTCAGCATGCACCTATTAGTTTCACCCCTGCACAGCCGCCCAATTTAGCAAATTATAACGATTTGCCGGTATTCGGTAGTGAAAAAGTACAATTGCCATTAAGCGCAATAGTCTCGCCGCAAACCATGTCATTGACTACAAATAGTTTTTTACATCAATGGTCATTAACTGCTGACTCCTTTGCCCAGCAAGGTAATCATCTTTACTTAGTCGGCATATCAAAAGAGGCTGCCATTGCTAACCCCGATATTATTATCGCAGCCTTCAAACAACGGCAAAAACACATGGCCAATACTCAAGTGCTAACCGCCGTGCAAGCAGCCTGTTATGACAGCATGCGCTTTAGGGCCAGCCTGCACAGTATCGGCATCAGTATTAATTGTATGGCAACCACAAAGCTTAAATCGGAACTACTGTGGCAGTTTTGGGATAACCAAGCGGTGAATGAGGTCAATATTGCCACTATCAAACGCAATCTTAAATTGAATAAGCACATAGGCGCTTTCACTGGTAGCGAAATAGATCTCGCCTTTAGAAAGCAATTACTGGGCAGCCAACACCCTTACAACCAAAACATCAATAATAACGCTGTGATTGATGAGTTAACCCATTCCAGCTTATCTGCATTGCACACTGAGCTGCGACAACAGCTGCAGTGGCACTTGTTTGCGCCACAATTTAGCCCGCAATTAACCAATACAAAAGCGCAGACCTTAAAAGCAAATACCTTAAAAACGAATAGCTTAAAAACGAATAGCTCAAAGACTCAAATAGCTCAGCACGTCACATCGCTGCCGAGTTGGCTATTAACAGAAAAGCCAGATTCAAGTCATTCAGCTTTCGATTCAAGCGCTCAAACAAGCGCTCAAACAAGTGCTAAAGCAAGCACTATAAATTCAAGCACAGTTGAAACCAGCACTGCAAAGGATAAAATCCTTTATATCATTGATGCGCCAGACACTGTGCAGACCCAAGTCAGAATTGGACTCGTCACAGCTACAGCTGATGCGACAGTGCAAGATGCCAATACTTGTCAGATGATTGCCGCGCTATTAGGTAGAGGTTATTCAGGGCGGTTATTTTATGATTTACGTGAAGTGCGCGGCTTAAGCTATGGGGTTTATGGCCGCTGCGTCAATGCGCCATTGAGTCAATATATGTATTTTTATGGCAGCACCGCATTAGAAAACTCAAGCGCTTTTATAAAAGGGATGCTGGATCATTTAAGCCTTATCACTGAGCAAACCGCCTCACAAAACGAAATCAATGCCACTGTGACCTACTTACAAGGTAAGCAGCAACTTAGCCTTGATAGCCCATTTGGTAAAGAAAGCCTCTACATCCGTCAATTATTAAGCGGCCAAACCACGGCTGAATTTAGCCAAGGGATGAAGCAACTTCAACAACTGACTCCGATGCAATTATTGCAACAGGCCAACACCTTGAGCCTAACCACGCCTATCGTAGTACTGCGCGGTGATGCCGACAAAATCAGCGCAGACCTACAGCAAAAACTGCCCACATGGGAGCTTAGGCAGTTAGAGCCTGATTAACTGTATTTGAAGCGAAAATTAGCTGTATTTGAAGCAACAATGAACAGCAGCTGAAGTCGATCAAAATCAATCAACTGCTTCTTTCATATTGATAACGCTGACAATCGTCGACAATATTAAGCCAGCTAACCTGATTTTGAGTATAAATGTGGTAATTGGGTTTCACTGAACTTGGCTTATCAAGGGATGCGATGGTTAAAGTGTAATAATCAGGATAGCGGCGGTCTCGATAACTCATAGTACAGCCACACTGAGCGCAAAAGCCCCTTAGTATATGCTCAGAAGAGGCATATTCAGTCACTGCGCCAGCGATCCAGCTTATCTGCTCAAACTTAAAGTCCATCCAAGCTTGAAACACTGCCCCAGATGATTTTTGACACTGCACACAATGGCAATAATCGGCATCAAACGGCGCAGCACTGACTTGATAGCGAATTGCGCCGCACAAACAGCCACCCGTTAGCATCACAGCCTGTTCAGTTGATTTATCATCCATATAAACATCCTGTTGTTAATCCTGTAAACCTTAATTAAAGCACAAATTTATGCCAATAAAAAAGCCCTCACAAGAGGGCTTTTAAGAGACATAATTACCTAAGTAATAGTGCTAATTAGTAAGTCGCTTCGCGCTTTTCAGCTTCAGCATCCCACTTAGGCGCAAGTTCTTTTAAGAATCTTTGCTTATCAGCATTCATTTTGTCCATATCCATGCCAAGTGCTTCCTGTGCTTTCTCTTTAGTAGAGATATCAGGGATAGCGATTGGCATTTTAACGCCTTTAACAGCAAGTAGTTGAGCTAGCTTGATACGTGCATCAGCGGCTTTATCAACAGCGCCACCTAAAATACGTAATGCTTCAGCTGGAGCATGTGCAGCAACACCGTGAGATGCAGTTGCAAAGTCCCAACGCCACTGGCTGTGACGGATATCCATTAGGATAGGCTTCATTTCAGCTTCAGTTGCACCAGCGTCCCATGCAGCACCCGCTTCGAAGTGAGCGTGTACAAGTTGAGTTTCAGCTCTTAGCTTGATTTCTGTAACACTTTTTTGATTAGCATGTGTTACTTCCATCATGAACTCTTTAGTCTTGCCTTTATGACAAGTTGCACAAGTTTCTTCGAAACGATCAAATGGGTTACCCACTTTATGATCGGTAAACTTACCTTTACCATTTGCTTTAGCAACACGTGGCATGTGACAGTCAGTACAACTTACGTTGTTCTTACCGTGCATACCTTGCATCCAAGTTTCATAACCAGGATGTTGAGCTTTTAGCATAGGTGTTTTAGAAATAGCGTGAGTCCAATCAGAGAAATTGATGGCATCGTAGTAAACTTCCATTTCTTCAACAGTTGTACCGTTATCCCAAGGGAATTTCACGAAACCTTTATTTTCTTCAGTTTTCTCGAAGTAGTACTCAACGTGACATTGACCACAAACCATAGATTGCTTGTCTTTACGAGAAGCTTTATCAAATGGCTTATCAATTGCTACTAGAGCGCGATCAACATATGGACGAGAAATACGTAGTTTTGGTGAACCTTTTTCATGACAATCGCCACAGCCA
Organism: Shewanella sp. 6_MG-2023; assembly: GCF_030547195.1. Classification (NCBI taxonomy): domain Bacteria; kingdom Pseudomonadati; phylum Pseudomonadota; class Gammaproteobacteria; order Alteromonadales; family Shewanellaceae; genus Shewanella; species Shewanella sp. 6_MG-2023. The sequence continues at coordinate 96,382 of NZ_JAUOQU010000003.1, forward strand.
AGACTGTTAACGATTTCAGGACCGCCTTTAGCCCATTTACCTTTGAAGTAACCGTCTTCGCCTTGCTCTTCGATCATGCGAGGTACATCAGGGCTTTTACAGCTCCAACATGCCATAGGCATTGGGCCGTCATCAGGTCCTGTTGGTGCGCCAGTACGTAATGTATTACGTAAGTCAGTCACGGTATAATGGTGACCACGTGCTTTATTGTAATCCTTAGCAAAGCCGTAACCTGCCCATAACACAACAAGGTTTGGATCTTGAGCTAACACATCAACAATTTCATCACTTTCTGAGGTAGCATGCCAAGTTTCATATTGAAGCTTGTACTTATCTTTATATACTTCATTTCTAGGTTCTGTTTTATCACTAGCCATTGCACTAGTCATCATAAAACTGCTTGCTAATAATGCACTTAGTGCAACAATCTTTCCTTTCATCTTCATCACCGTTCATCTCCGTGTTACATTTTATATTTGAATAATCACGACATCTCTATTGGCAAACTTATACATTTAAGGTTCAATTAAGAATACCCCTTAATGAGTATTAAGCAATAAGCTTGCGCTAGATCAAAGTGTTAATATGTTGTATGTCACATATTTGCTATTCTGTTAACATAATGACAAGACTCTCAATGAAAAAATTGAGTACTTTGTGTTCAATAATATACTTAAGTTGGGTAACTCATGGCGCAGCGAGGCAGTCTCACATCAACAATATTGAGACTAATGTTAGTACTAATATTTATTTCTTCCAGCCTAGCTGTGTACTCAATTATTAATCTTTCATTTAGTATTGGCGATGCCCGAGCCATTAATGCCTCTGGTTCATTAAGAATGCAAAGTTACCGCTTAAAGTTATTTTTAGAGCGAGAACCACAGTTATTGAATGAAAAAATAAATCAGTTTGAAGAAACCTTGGGGTCTGAAGCACTGCAGCGCTCCAATGCTTGGTATAGCCCGAAAGAGCTTTCTGACCAATATTTATTGGTCATTGATAAATGGCAACAAATGCGTTATTTCATTGAAAATAATGAAAAACCACTCTATACCGCTGCCCTAAAAGACTTTGTTGATACTATTGATTTACTGGTGCTAGAAATGGAGCGATTTGCGGCATTTAAGCTCAGAGCATTAGTTATAAGCCAAATAATCGGTTTATTTTTAATGCTAATAGTGGCAAGTTTTGCGACCCGCTATACCCGCAAAAAGATGGTGCAACCGATACTGCAATTAATGGATGTGGCCAATTCAATATCTAAAGGAAAATTTAACGTTGAGGTGCCAGCCACAGACTATATAGAGCTGCACTCATTAGGGGTCGCTTTCAAAAAGACCGCCGCCGAGCTTGATAGGCTATATCAAGACTTAGAAGGCCAAGTGAATGAAAAAACCACTGCCTTAACTCGCGCCAATAATGAGTTGAGTTTTTTATATGACAACTTAATTATGCTTCATGCTGACAGACTGGATTACAAAGCATTGGGCTTAGCATTAAACCAGCTGCAGCAATTTGAAAGTCTTGATTTTTTACGCCTTGTTATCGAACATGATGACCATTCAATCGATACCATTGAGGCTGATACAGGCTGGCCATCACCTGAACATATCCTAAATAAAGAAAGCAAACTAATCCCTGTTAAGTTTGACCTTAAACTGGAAAATAAAACCTTAGGTTATCTGGAAGTTATTTCTCTAAAGCCGATCAATAACATGTTATTTGTCAATTTCGCTATGATGCTAACCCGCTCTATTGTGATCCATAATGCCACCGAAGAGCGCCAGCAATTAGCTTTAATGGAAGAGCGCGCCGTGATTGCCAGAGAGCTACACGACTCTCTAGGTCAGCTATTATCATATTTAAAAATTCAGGTGAGTTTATTAGGAAAACAAATTCAACCAGCACATAAAACTGAGAAAGTAGCATCACAATTAGCTGATATTAATGAAGGTGTTAGCGTAGCATACGGTCAATTACGAGAACTATTATCCACCTTCCGCTTAACCATTAAAGAGCCTAATTTAAACCAAGCCATTGAAGTCATGATTAGTGAGTTACGTAAGCAATCTGGCATTAACATTGAGCTTAAATATAGCCTTTCGCAGCACCTATTTTCCTCAAGCCAGCATATTCATGTGCTACATTTAATGCGTGAAGCAACCATTAATGCCATAAAACATGCCAAGCCAAATAAAATAGTTATTGATTGTTTTTTAGCAGACTCTGGTATGATACAAATCAACATAAAAGATGACGGCATTGGTGTCTCTCACTTAAAAGAGCGGGATCAACATTTTGGCATCGGCATCATGCATGAGCGTGCAACTAAATTGCACGGCACGGTAAAGTTTGACAATAATCCGCAAGGCGGCACAACTGTTTCCCTCGTATTTCCACCCCAGCAGGAGCCTTTAAATGGGTAAACCTTATTCTGTACTCGTAGTTGATGACCACCCTCTACTTCGGCGTGGCATCTGTCAGTTAATAACCTCAGATAGCGATTTTAAACTATTTGGTGAAGCCGGAACGGGGTTAGATGCATTAACCGCAATAGGTGAAGACGAACCTGATATTATTTTGCTCGACCTTAATATGAAAGGCATGTCAGGCTTAGATACCTTAAATGCTATGCGTCAAGAAGGAGTCACTGCTCGTATTGTGATCTTGACCGTGTCTGATGCTAAACAAGATGTGGTGCGGCTATTACGCGCTGGCGCTGACGGCTATTTACTTAAAGATACTGAGCCAGATTTATTATTAGAGCAGCTTAAAAAAGCCATGCTTGGCCATCGCGTTATTAGTGATGAGGTCGAAGAATACATTTATGAGCTGAAAAATGCTGATAATGATGAAACTTGGATAGCCTCGTTAACCCCACGTGAATTGCAAATTCTCAAAGAGCTTGCCGAAGGTAAAAGCAACCGCGTGGTCGCTGAAGATTTACATATCAGTGAAGGTACGGTAAAAGTTCACGTGAAAAACTTATTACGTAAAGCCAATGCTAAATCAAGAACTGAAATGGCGGTAAGATACTTAAACCACTAACTTCAGTCGCAGCTACTTGTGCCCATTGAAAGTGTTTAGGCCATAAAAAAATGGATGACAGCCACTGGCTATCATCCATTTTTATCTCTAAAGCAATAATAAACAGCTATAAGGTCAAGATGCCTGACGAAACATCAACTAGGCTCTGGCGATAAACTCAACCCAACTCTTTAAGGCACTTTCAAAGTCTTCTAAACCACAAAAGGCTTCTGACTCTGCATCATACATATTCATTGACTCTTCCAAGTCAAAGTCTTCATCAAAATCAATGGCATTGGTATAAATCCGCACCTGCTCACTGTCAATCGCGATAGACAAATCGTTACTTTGCCACGACCAGCCTGCTTTTTTGCTGGCCCTAATTTGTTCAATTTGCTGCAAAATATCGTGGCATTGGGATTTATCAGTACCAAGTTGCTCAGCAAAAAATCGTCCGAGTATCGCATGCTCCATACTGAATTCTGCAAACACGGTGCCGTCTAGACTATTACGGCGAAATTCATATTCCATGGTAAAGCTCAATTAAATAAGGCATTAAGTCTATTTTAACTGATATTGATGCAAACTGCTTAATTACAGCCAGTAAATAATTAAAAATACCCCGAATGGTATTTAAACTTACAGCATCTAAAATGCCTTAATAAGGCATTAGCAAGTAGGTTAAATAGTTAGCGGTATATTTAATGCTAAGTGATAGGATAGGCATTACCAACAAGATAAATCCGCTTTTAAACCATACACCATACCGCCTAGGTATAAGGAATCATATGGAATCAGGTTTTATATATTGCTTATTGTTATCAGGTCCTAATGCTGGTCAAAGTTTAACACCTGAGCAAGTTAACCAATGGCAGCCTGCAGATGGTTTATTGTGGCTACATCTGCGTTATAGCGCAGCCGATGCCATAGCGTGGATTAACAACGCCCAATTACCCGCCACTGAAACAGACACCCTACTGGCAGAGCACACTCGCCCAAGGGCTCTTAGCACTGCAGATGGTATATTAATGGCTTTACGCGGAGTTAACCTTAACCCCAATTCAGCGCCAGAAGACATGGTGTCGATGCGCGTTTTCGCCCAGCCACAGCGGATAATCTCTACCTGTGAACGGCCACTACAATCGGTAAAAGATATTGCTCAACAGATAATAAGCTCACCTGGTTCTATTGATTCTAGTGCTGATTTTCTTATCTCTTTATGTGAACGTTTAACCCACAGAAAAGTAGAACTCATCCATAATCTTGAAGATGAACTAGATAATCTTGATGAGCAGGTGTCTGAGCATAACAGCCAAACTTTACGCTCCGATATTGCTGATCTGCGTAAGCAAACGGTTATTTTACGGCGATACTTTTCGCCCCAACGGGATGCTTTTTCGCGGCTACTCAATGACAGCCACTTGCTCTTTAATACTGAGCATAAGCTTCGCATTAGAGAAATTAATGAAGTGCTCATTCGGGTCATTGAGGATTTAGATGCGGTGCGTGATAGAGCCAGCGTCACTCAAGAGCAGCTGCAATCAGTGCAATCTGAGCAGCTTAATAAACGGCTTTATTTTCTGTCACTGATCTCAGCAATATTTTTACCATTGGGCTTTTTAACGGGCTTGCTTGGGGTCAATATTGGCGGCATACCTGGTACTGATAGCCATTTAGCGTTCAGCTTATTTTGTGCAGGACTGTTTGCCATTATTGCGCTGCAAATGTGGCTATTTTATCGCTTTAAATGGTTGTAGTGATTTTCAGACAATAAAAAAGGACGCTTGGCGTCCTTTTTTATTATTCGAAAAATTACTGCGCAGCTGGTGCCGCTTGTGCTTTTTCGATAGACAGCAATTCAACTTCAAATACTAAGGTTGAATTAGCTGGGATAGTACCAGTATCACGTTCGCCGTAAGCAAGTTCTGATGGGATAACGAACTTGTACTTAGCACCAACAGGCATTAATTGAACACCTTCAGTCCAACCAGGAATAACGCGGTTTAGTGGGAACTTAGCTGGCTCACCACGGCTGTATGAGCTATCAAACTCAGTACCGTCAATCAAAGTACCTTTATAGTGTACTTCAACCGTGTCTTCAGCAACTGGAGTGTCACCTGCACCCGCTTCAAGTACTTCGTACTGTAAACCAGATTCTGTGGTTACTACGCCTTCTTTAGCTTTGTTGGTTTCAAGGAACTTTTTACCTTCTTCAACCGCTTTGCTGGCTAATAATGCAGCTTGCTCAGTACGCTTTTCGTTTAATTTAGTGTCTAAACCTTGAAGAACCACTTGCATCTCTTCTTCAGTTAACTCTAGCGTATCAGCTAAACCATCGCTAAAACCTTGGATAACTAAAGTTCTATCAACTGCAAACCCTAACTCTTCTTGTTCAGTAATATGACCCGCCATGTAACGGCCAATAGAACCACCAACACTGTAAGCTTCTTTTTGTGCATCCGTTGTTAATTCAACTTTTTTAGCAACAACTTCTTGCTCTTGATTACACGCAGTTAGACCAACTACAGCCAATGCAACTAACGATAATTTGTAAATAGATTTCATTAAAGCTTCCTCAGCACTCTTGAGCGGTTACAATAACCTTTAAATGTAAAATTTGTATATATTTGGCCACTTTATACTAATTAAAGTGTTTTTAGCAATGGCCGTAAGTCATATCAACGCCAATGAGACAACATTTATGGGAGTAAGTTCATGGTTAGGATCATAATGCTGATATTTTGCATTTGCTTACTCATAGGTTGTCATCCCTCTGCCACACACGTCTTTAGCGTCACTGATGATGCCAGTTACAGCGCCAGCTTATCTGAAGATGGCCAATATGCACTTGTTAGTACAGCAAGTAATGGGATTTTATGGTGGGATCTCAAGGCTAACCAGCTAAAATACCATTGGCAGCATGGCAATAGTGCTAGCGAAAGCGATAATAGCGTCTTTGATACAGCGATCTCTGCCAATGCGCATTATGCCGCGACATTATCTAATAGCTCATTAGTGATTTGGAATATCCAAAGTGGTAAATCCATTGGCTGGTGGTCCTTGCCCGCATCAGCACAATCGGTGGCCATTGCTAATAATGCCCAAACCCTAGTGGGATTAATTGATGGCTCAGTAATGTCATTGGCACCAGAAAAAAATCTGATTAAATTTTTGGGCCATAATGAGCGCGTTTCAAGCGTGTCAATTTCCGCTGATGGCCAGCGGGCACTAACAGGCTCCAATGATGGCTCTGTTATCTTGTGGCAAGCACAAACAGGCCAACCGATTCAGCAATGGCAACTTGAGTCACGCCTTAGTAAAGTACAATTGAATCAGCGCGGCAGCTTGAGTTTTGTCAGTGATATTAAAGGTCATGCCTATATCTATCACAATGACACTGGCGCACAGCAATCGCAATTGGCCATAAACCGACGCCAAATGACCTTTAGTAGTGCCAGGTTTATTCATCAAGATAAACAGCTAATAACAGGCTCACCTTCCAAAGAAATTATATTATGGGATACAAAAACTGGTAAAAAACAAACAACAAGGCAAATTCAGCTGACGAAAAACAGCCAAAATAGAGGTGCCGTTGTATACTCTATTGCAAGTGATGAAAATCAAAACATCATCAGTATCAGTAATCAAGGTTTAGTAGAAACATGGGGCAACTTAAAATAGTGCCATGTTTGGAGAAGATTAATGCAAGATGTACATCAAAAAATTGATGATTTAGAAATGAAAGTCGCTTTTCAAGAAGCAACCATTGAAGATCTCAATCAAGAAGTGATTAAATTAAATGACCTTGTTGCGTTTCAGCAACATCAATTGTCATTAATCGTCAATAAACTACAAGCGATTGAACCCAGTAATATGGCTTCTCAAGCAGATGAAACACCACCGCCACATTATTAATCTATGCTATATAAGCCATGATGAGCTAAGCCGCTATGAGCTAGCTTTTAGATAACGTGGTCGCTTTATTATTAACATTAAAGAGTCAAGAATTCGCTTGATGTTATCAAGCTGAATTTTCAGTAAGGGATTATATGCTAGAAAGTAACATTCTAACGATTGCTAAAACCGGTGCCGCTATTTTAACTCACCAAACTCAGCCCGTTGTTACTTTTGATCAAGCTCTGGTTCAGCTAACCGACGATATGATGGCTACTATGTTGGCAGCCAATGGAGTCGGGATCGCTGCGCCACAAGTGTTTAGTAATAAAGCGGTATTTATTATGCATTCAAGGCCAAATGCGCGCTATCCCTCAATACCCACAAGCCAAGCAACCATAGTTATCAACCCACAAATAATTAGCAGTTCGTTAGAGGTGGAAGCGGCTACAGAGGGATGCTTATCAATCGATAACCAGCGTGTTAGCGTCTATCGGCATAAACACATTAACGTGGAATACCAAACCTTAAGCGGTAAGTGGGTAACACAACAGTTGAGCGGCTTTGATGCCCGCATTTTTCAACATGAATTTGATCATTTACAAGGTATTACTTTGCTAGAAAGGATAAATATGCCAGATCAGCAACAGGCCTTCGACCAAGAAAAATCACGGTTGCAGGACGTATGCTAATGAAAGCACTGAGCAGTATTTTCCTATTGCCAATCCTGTTATCAGGCTGCGCTTATAATAGTGTGCTGATTAACTACCCTTCGCAAATTGCGCCGATTAAACAGCAACTCAGTGGCCCAACACCCAGCGCCAAACTTAATGAGTTGGCCGGTGAAATTGATACCAATGATGGCCTACTTTACGCCCAAGAAGCTGGCCGAGTAGCGCAAATATCGGGTGATTTTGATGCCAGTAAAAATTATTACCAACAAGCCATCAAAGCCTATCAAGCCTTTGATGACAGAGCCGTTATTAGCGCCTCAGACTTAACCGCCACCGCCAGTAGCCTAGTATTAAACGACAATGCCATTCCATATCGCGGCCCAGGCTATGAGCGCATTATGGTGCATCAATACCAAGCCTTTAACTATTTATTTGCCGGCGATCCCCAAGGGGCGTTAATTGAAGTGCGCCGCAGTAATGAGCTGCAAAGCAGTGAGCAGGCGCGCTACCAAAAATCGCAAAAATCAGTGCAAGCCATGGCTAATGGCACCATTGATAGCGAATTAAATAAATTAGGCTCAGCGGCTGGCACTGTCACCAGCTCCTTTTTAAATGCCTACAGCTATTACACCACAGGTTTACTACATGAATTACTCGGCGAGCCCAATGATGCCTATATTGATTACCGTAAAGCGGCTCAAATAAGCCCGAATAATAAATACCTCCAACAAGATTTAGTCAGGTTAGCCAAGCAACTTTCAATGCCGCAATATGATGAATTCAAACGCCGTTGGGGAGATGCCATTTTACCTAAACAAGGCCAAGGTCAGGTGGTGATGGTGGTTGAACGTGGCTTTGTCCCCGAAAAACAAAGCCTGACCGTGCCGTTTACAATTCATGGCAACTGGCAAACGGTGTCATTAGCCACTTACCAGCCCTATAACCAAGTGATCCCGCCCTCAATCATTCAAGGTTTTGGCACAGTGCTAAAAGCTGAGCCCATTGCCAATATCGATGCCTTAGCCATTAATGCCTTAAAAGAAGATTTACCCGGCGCATTGGTTCGACAAGCCGCGCGGGTCTATACTAAATCAGAGTTTACTCGCAGCGTCGAAAGTGGCAGTAAACGCCGTAATAATGAAGCCGATGCCGCCGCCATATTAATGCAAATTTTCAATGTAGTAACAGAGCAAGCCGACAGAAGAAGTTGGCTAACGCTGCCAAGGCAAGCGCAAATAGCGCGCCAATATATTGAGCCAGGCGCCTATCAAGTCAGCCTAGGTAACAGCCCAGCTGCGACCATTAATGTACACGCTAATCGGGCCACCTTAATTTGGGTAATAGAAACTGGCAATCAAACCCGTTTTTATTCAATAATAATTTAATACGACTCCTATTTAACGCGACTTTTTAAAAACAACAACTTTACCTTTTATCTAACATGGAACTTACTATGAAACATTTTAAACTGATTTTTGTTTTAGCTGCGGTTATTGGGCTATCAGCGTGTCAATCTAAGGTTGAGTATGGCGATGCCACAGAAGTAGAAACCGTGAATGAAAACTTCGGTTCAACGGATCTACAAGTCATTGCCGCCAAAATGGTCGACAGCATGTTAACCTTCCCACCAGTGATCGTAATGACCCAAAACGATCGCCCAATTATTTTCGTTGATAAAATTAAAAATAAAACCTCAGAGCACATCGACACTGAATCAGTCACTGACACCATCAGTAACAAGCTATTACGCTCAGGTAAGTTCCGCTTTATTGACATGACCAAAGTCGATTCAGTGCGCAAGCAGCTTGATTACCAAAACAATGCTGGCATGGTCGACCCATCAACTGCGATTAAGTTTGGCCGCCAAGTGGGCGCGCAATACATGCTATACGGCAATCTTTCTAGCATAGTAAAACAAGATGGCAGCACTAAAGATGTTTACTATAAAATGACCATGCGTCTTATGGACCTTGAAACAGGCTTAATTGAATGGTCTGATGAAAAAGAAATCCGTAAAGTAAAATCGAAGTCTTTCTTAGGCATGTAAGCCTATTCGATTTACAATCATAAGCCGACGTCACGTCGGCTTTTTTATAGCAAAAATAACAATAATAAAAACATCAAATTAGGTTAGGGAAGAATTTGTGAACTCGTTTAAGTCTGCGCTTATTGCACTGGTCTGCTCCAGTTTATTTGCCTGTAATGCCACCGCGCCCAATATCAAACCCCGAGATGGCAGCGCGAACATCACTCAGGGCCAAGCTAAAGCTCGCTCAAATGTGGTGTCAGAGGTAGATTACCAACTCAGTTTTACCCTCACTGGTGAAACCCGTTTTGAGGCCATTAGCAAAATAGATTTTAGCCTTGCAAGCACAGCAGAAGCATTAACCATCGACTTAAACCAAGCCAATATCAGCAAATTATTGATTAATGGCAAAAGCCTTTACCCTAACTACAATGGCGCATACCTCACCATTAACCCGCTGCTTTTATCAAGTGGCAAAAACACCATTGAGATAAGCTACAGCCGCGAGCACAGTACCAATGGCGAGGGCTTGCATCGCTTTGAAGACCCCGTTGATGGCAAGGTATATTTGTATTCCCATTTTGAACCCGCTGCTGCCCAGCAAATGTTTGCCGTGTTTGACCAACCCGATTTAAAAGCCAGCTTTCAAATTACTGTTGAAGCGCCGCCAAGCTGGCAGGTGATAAGCACCATGGCTGAAACCCATATTGAAGATCTTGGCGACAGCAAAATTTGGACTTTCCCAGCGACGCCAAAACTGAGCCCTTATAACTTCTCAATGCATGCTGGGCCTTATCATGTGTGGCAAGATAACTCCGGCAATTACCCCATGCGTTTATTTGCCCGCCAATCTGTGGCTGAGCAAGTTAACTATCAAGATTGGTTTACTTACACCAAGCAAGGCCTCAGCTTCTTCGATGATTACTTTGGTATTGACTACCCTTTTAAAAAGTACGACCAATTATTAGTGCCTGATTTTCTCTATGGCGCGATGGAGAATGCTGGCGCTATTACCTACTCAGAAAGCCGCTTTATGGTAAAAGACACCATGACCGCCGCCCAAAGGCAGCGGTTAGCTGGGGTTATCATGCATGAAATGGCGCACCAGTGGTTTGGCAATTTAGTGACCATGAAATGGTGGAATGGCTTATGGCTCAACGAAAGCTTTGCCTCCTTTATGGGCACCTTGGCCACCAGCGAAGCCACCGAATTTAACCACGCTTGGCGCAGCTTTTACGCCAGTGGCAAGCTAAAGGCGTATCAGCAAGATAGCCTAGTGACCACTCACCCCATCGAAGTTCCTGTGGCCAGTAGCAATAATGCCTTTGATAATATTGATGCTATTACCTATTCAAAAGGCGCGTCGGTGTTAATGCAATTACGCCATTTACTGGGCGCTGAGACATTCCAACAAGGTGTGCAGCAATACCTTAAAACATACAGTTATCAAAATGCCCAGTTAGCGGATTTTATTAATAGCCTTGCCAAAGCCAGTAATCGCGACTTAAGCCAGTGGACACAAGAGTGGCTGTACCAAGCTGGGGTTAACACCTTAACAGCCCAATACCAATGTAAAGACCATCGCATCAGCAAGTTTTCATTGCTACAAAGCGCCCCAAGTGAAGACTTTGCCACCCTGCGAGAACAAAAAGTACAAGTGGCATTATTTAGAGCAGCGCGGCATTTTATTCACCATAGCACCACGGTAGCGGTCACTTATAAAGGCGCCATTACCGAGGTACCTGAACTTGTAGGCGAGTATTGCCCAGACTTGGTTTACCCAAATTTTGATGATTGGGGCTTTGTAAAGGTTGAGTTAGATCAGCGCTCGTTTAACACGGTAAAGCAGCAGTTAGCTAAGGTCAGTGACCCATTACTGCGGTCAATGTTATGGCAAAGCATGTGGGACAGTGTTAGCGATGGCCACACCTCATTAAAGCAGTTTATTAATGTCGCCTTAGTTAATGCCCCATTAGAAAAAGACTACACCATTTTAGGCCAAGTCATTGGCTACTTAACAGAGGTGCAAAAAAACCTTCATAGCATGGCGCCTAACCATAAATCTTATGCCACTAAAGTCAGCAAAGCGCTAACACAAATGAGTTTACGCATGACCATGGAGCACCACGACGATGCTGATTTTCAGCGCCGTTGGTTTGATGCTTATATTAGCTTAGCCAGCGACAATGCCGCCCTTGGGCACTTAGCCGATATCTTGGCTGGCATTGCGCCGATTAAAGGGTTAACTATCAGTCAGGATTTACGCTGGAAAATAATCATTCAATTAAATCGCTATGATTACCCTAATAGCGCGGCGTTGCTGGCAAACGAAAAACAACAAGATAACAGCGACAGTGGCCAAAAATCTGCCATTGCCGCAGAAGTGTCTCGCCCTCAAGCTAGCCTTAAACGTCAATGGCTACACAAGATACAAGATGACAGCCGACTGCCCTTTGCCAAAGCCCGTATCGCCATGAATCACCTTTATCCAAGCGAACAAAAATTACTGAGCGCCGCTACTGCGGAGCAGCGTTTAGATACGCTAAGTGAGATTGATAAAAAAGGCCCGGTATTTATGCGCGCTTACAACCGAGCATTAATCCCCATGGACTGCACCAATGCCAATATTGAAACTTTATCTGAAGTGTTAAATACCCAAACGGGATTATCGAAAATGACTCGGCGGGCACTGTTAGAAGCCCGCCAACAGGAACAAACCTGTGTCAGCATGAGTGAGGCCTTAGCAAGATAATAAGCGAGCGCTAGCTTTTTGAACTAGCACTAGCTTTTTGAACTAGCACTAGCTTTTTGAACTCGCGCTAGCTTTTTGAACTCACGTTAGCCTAGCGCCTAACGCTAAAGGTCATCATAATAGGCGCGTGATCAGTACTATCACTGTCACGTTCATATTCTGGCCTAACTAAGTGTCTATCATAGGTTTGATAGGCGCTGACCTCAGCTAAGTTTCTTGGATGCGAGGCATCAAACTCACAACTTGCCAAAATATAATCTAAAACCGAGCCGGTATTGCCATAATAATGGGTTGCTGGCCTATCATGCTGATGTAAATCAGGCGCTGGCGCATCATCAATATCGCTAGTCGATTCATCTGCATTAACACTAGATTCATATTCATCTTGGGCTAAGGTGGCATTGAGCTTTTGCCCTGCTTGAAACAATTCATAACTATCAAATAAACTAAAGCGTTCAAACTCAGCTTTAAGATTAACGTCATTCAATACTTTAAGGTTTGGATCGATAATATCGCTTCTAAACACTCGCTTGCTGTTAGCCCTAAAAGCCTCCAGTGCTGTGCTTTGAATAGAATCGTTAAAATCACCCATTAATAACACCGGCAGCTGATTAGCCTGGCGGCGTTTGGCAATTTCATAAAATAGTAATGCCGCTTCACTGCCCCTTTGCATATTCGATGCCCATGTACCAAGGGCTTGTCTGGCCATAATATCAGCGCCGCCAGTCATGCCAGTATCGGCTAAAGTGTCGATACCCATGCCACTGCGTTTAGACTTTAAATGCACCACGTAACACTCGCACTCACCAAAGTTGGGAATGTTAACCCTTGCCAGTAACGGTTGGCGGCTAAAGCTAAAATCACTGGCAATGCCCATCAGTGGCAATAGTGATTTATCAACGCTGATTAAGGCAGTTTCGGTTATCGGAAATTTAGAAGCCAGCGCCACTACAGGGCTTTGATAAACATAGTCACTGACTAAGGTGGGCTCATCTAATACCGCAAAATAGTCATAGCCTAAAGGGAGCAATAATGCTTTTAAAGCATCGGGGCTAAAGACTTCTTGAAAACCAATCATGTCAGGTTGCTGCTCAGTGAGATAGTCAGTTAACCAGCGACATTTTTTTTGCCACTGCTGATGGGAATAAATATTTTCAAAATCATAATAAGCTGCAGGTGGCTCGATGAAGTTGAATAAATTAAACGAGGCTACCCGAAACTGGCGCTCAGTTTTTTGTGCAACTTTAGGGGGAATGTCAGCGTCGATTTCAGCAGCGACATCTGCCGCTATTGGCAGTAACAGATCATTATTTTGATCCTTTTGCAGATCTTTTTCTAGATTATTTTTAAGAGCTTTATTCAGAGTATTTTGACGGCTTTTTAAACTCACACGCGACACCTTACAACACCGATTAAGACTACAGATTATCCCCTATTCACCCCTATGTCGATGTTTGTCATACCGACTAAAAATCACCCTATTAGAATCTCTAAAACCAACAATTGTGTTTAAAGATTAAATAAAAACATGATCCTAAATTAGCAAGTGCCGTATTACCCATCGACATGACAATACGACAAAATGAATTTGAGGATATAAAGATGAAACGGAAATACTCCCTTGGTCTGTGCTTTTCACTAATCGCCCTAACCGCTTGTTCAGATGATGACGATGACAAAATTGTTATTGAAGAAACCCCCAATATTGAATATGCCCAAGTACGCGTTATTCACGCATCAAGCGATGCGCCTATGGTTAATGTCACTGCCGATGGCGCTCAGTTATTAGCCGATGTCGATTACGCCGTTTCAAGTGGTTTGTTAGAAGTTGAAGCCTCAACCTACGCCATTACCGTAGATGCAAAGCTTGCAGATGGCACCACTACAACGGTATTGTCAGCCGACTTAGCCGCCGCTGCAGATATGGAATATACCGCCGTTGCTTTAGGTAACGTCAGCGATGAAAACTTGATGCTCAAATTGGTTGCCAATGAAAAAGCCGATATCACCGCAGACAATGCCCGAGTGCAAGTATTACATGCTGCTCCTGATGTGGGTTTAGTGGATATTTACGTTACCGAGCCAATGGCAGACATCGCCATGATGGAGCCAACCTTATCGGCCAATTACATGGATAACAGTGATCAGCTTGAAGTGCCGACCGCTGATTATCAAATTCGAATTACCCCAAATGGTGACAAAACCGTGGTGTTTGATTCAGGCACAGTCAATTTAGCCGCAGGTAATGATTACTTCATTTCGGCAATCCCAAATGAATGGTCAGGAGACTCACCTGTCGCGCTGTTAGTGGCATTACCAGATGCACAAGTACTTTTAAATGATGTGAGCAGTGGTAGCGACATCCGTGTAGTCCATGCCGTAGCAGACGCACCTGCTGTTGATGTGTTTCTTGATGGCAGCATGACTCCCGCCATTGACATGCTATCGTTTGGTCAATTTGCAGGTTACGTCAACATCCCAGAAGGCATGCACACAGTCACTGTGGCAGCTGATGCTGATAACTCAGTTGAAGTGATTAAAGATGCCGAAGTCGATTTAATGCTAGGTGCCAGCTACTCAGTGCTCGCTGTCGGCTCTTTATCTGACAACGACATTAGCCCTTGGGCCTTTGCCGAGCACACTCGCCGCATTGCAACTGAAGCTAGATTAAACGTCATCCACGCTTCGTACTCAGCGGGTAATGTCGATGTTTACCTCACCCCTACAGCCGACATCAGTGCATCAGAGCCTGCGCTAACAGATGTACCATTTAAAGCAGCGTCAGGTAGTTTAAGTGTTGCACCAGGTGATTACACCGTAAGCGTCACTGTAACAGGTACTAAAACTGTTGCCATTGGTCCACTGCCAGTGAGCTTAGCTGCAAATGGGCTATACAGCGTTGCTGCAGTGGATGCAGAAAATGACACTTCTATGTTTTCAGTTATTCTAATGGATGACTTTGTTGCCGAAGAAGAGTAACAACCAATTCAATACTGATATCTACCCAGTATGAGTATTGATTAAACACGATTTACCCGTCCCTGCGTTACCTTTTGCGACTTATCCCTCACCCAGATAAGTCGCTTTTTTTACTAAAATCATCAATCAAAACCATAACTCAACTTAAATGCCAGCTAAACAACCTTGAGGCACAGCATTATGCTAAAGTTATTTCCGCTTTATATTGTCACTTTGGTGTTATTTCATTTACTCAGCATAAAGGCTTTCGCCATGGAAATTCAGTTTGATAACCCCAATCATGTCAAAGAGGGCAGAATAAGTAATGACACGGTAATGGGCGGATTATCGGCAAGTCAGCTTGACTCTCAACAAGGCCAAAATGCCGTATTTAGCGGTAATGTCTCGCTAGATAATAATGGCGGCTTTGCCTCGATAGAGTTTCAATTACGTCAAACAGCCCCTTATAGTGACCGTATTACCCTTAGGGTCTTTGGTGACGGTAAACGCTATCAATTACGCCTAAAAACCGCCAAACTGAGTTTTGGTGAAGCCTATGCCGCCGACTTTGATACGCAAGCGGGGCAATGGAGTGAACACACATTTACCGTGACAGATTTTCAGCCACGTTTTCGGGGTAGAAATATCAGCGCGCCAGCGTTAAAATTTGCTGATATCAGCCGCATTGGTTTACTGATCGCCGCCAAGCAGCAAGGCCCATTTAGTATTACCTTAGATACGCTGGTATTTGATAGCCACATATAAGCAAAAGCTAAGCACAAGCTGAGTAGAATCAGAGCATGAGCGCGAAAGGCTATCGCCCATCAACACCCTATTTTTGACTGCAAGGATTAGCAATGAAAAGTTTGGCCGGCATTAAAGGCGTCATTTTTGATTTAGATGGCACCTTGGTTGAATCAGCACTGGATTTTAGCCAAATAAAACAGGAATTAGGTTGCCCATGCGATGTTGACCTACTGGATTTTGTCGCCGATATTACCCATCCGCCTTTGCAAGATAGAGCCAACCAAATTATCTTGGCCCATGAAACACAAGATGCCACTAACGCCAAGGCCTTGCCGCATATGCAAGAATTGCTCAGCAGCATTGAACAGTTAAGTTTGCCCAGCGCCATTGTTACCCGCAACAGTAAAGCAGCTACCGCCACCAAGCTTAGACAAAATAATATCAATCTCGAACTGGTATTAACCCGCGAATGTTATCCCGCCAAACCCGCCCCAGATGCACTGCTGGCCATCGCCACCACTTGGGATTTAGACCCTGCGTCACTGATTTATGTGGGCGATTATTTATATGATATTCAAGCGGCGAAAAATGCGGGGATGAAGTCGGTTTTTATTAATCATAATAAGCAGCCTGATTATCAATCTCAGGCAGATTTTATCGTTAATGATTTACTGCAATTACAACACGCGATTATGGCGTCTAATAGCTAGTTAACTCGCTACTTTAGGGGCGTAGTTGGGATTGGTTTGTAACTCGTTTTTGGAAAAAATGAGTTTACGTTCATTTACAATACATCGGCTAATATATCCGCCTTGTTAAGAAAACTAATTCAACTCATTGCTCTACATAAATTAAAAACTACACTTAAGATTCATACTTATTACTGGATTTTCATCTATGATTACTGCAAATAATCGAGTTTTCGCCCTTTCATCAATCGCCTTATTGTTGGCTGGTTGCTCCCCAACAGCCGACCTAACTGTTAGCGAAAGCATCAGCGATTACAGCGGTTCAGCCAGTATTACCCAAGGTCTTGCAAACACAATAGAGGCTAATCTTTTTGAGTGTAAGAATGGCAGAAGCCGTGTTGCTGGCATTGGTGAAGTAATTGATGTTGACGGTAAGGTTTGGATTGTTCCTGCCGAAAATCATTTTACTACCGCAACAAAAGCAATCGACCTATATGAAGAGTGTAACAACATAACTCCTCAAGGCATTGCGGACGTGGATGAGGACTCAGTACCTGTTGCAGTTATTGATGCAGACGGAGAAGAGATCACCGGTTACATTTTTGCTGACAATTACTTTGAGTTATACATTAATGGTCAGCTTGTAGCAGTAGACACCGTACCATTCACGCCATTTAACTCTAGCATCGTAAAGTTCAAGGTTAACAAACCTTATACGATTGCTGTAAAGGTCATTGATTGGGAAGAGAACTTAGGCTTGGGTACTGAAGACAACCGTGGCAAAGCATACCACCCTGGAGATGGTGGCTTTATCGCAAGCTTTAGCGATGGCACTGTGACAGGGGCAAACTGGCAAGCACAAACGTTTTATACCGCTCCTATCTATGATTTATCCTGTTTAAGCGAAGCTGATGGAAAACGCTTATCAGCCACCTGTACAACGGAAGGTACAGATAATGGTGAGAATGCTTATGCCGCCCACTGGGAAACCCCAAGTAGCTGGATGGAACAAGAGTTTGACGCAACCTCATGGCCTCAAGCAACACAATATTCAGAAGATGAAATCGGTGTAAACAACAAAAAGTCTTACATGAACTTCATTGATAAATTCAGTGGTGCTGGAGCAAGCTTCATCTGGTCAACCAACGTTGTATTGGATAATGAAGTCCTACTTAGATATGAAGTGAAATAACTTTAAAACCTCGGTTACTCGCCCTATTCAGCAAACAGTTATGCTTTGACACTCCATAAGCATAACTGTTTGTGTAGATTACCTGCCAACAACAAGCTTTCAGCCTTGCTAACTCATTTGGGGTGCAGTGGCTAATAAAGTCTGGCCACTACATAAAACATTAACAATGGGTGGCACCTTTTTCCTGCTGAAGAAACCACTATAGCTAGTAATGAAACAAGACTACTTATAATTTCGTATTTGCTCATTTATTTAAACCCCTTGAACGCTTTCTTTAACATATTTTCAATTTCTTTTTTAGCTTCTGGAATAATGACTTCCTTAGCTTGCTCAATACCTACCTCTTTAAGGTCTGCCAGCATCATTTCAAATTTACAATGATTACATTTAACAAAGTCATCATCTTGTACATTATCAGGTTGTTCAAATTCAGTTTCACCACACTGTGGACATTGAATCTGTATGCTTTCAGTTTTGATCATGGCAACTCCGAATGTACGTGTAACGCCGCAATAATCGGACTAAAATTGCGGGTTAACATGTGTAGCAAAGCGAAGCGTAACCCACTGTTTTAGTTCCGTTATAACTACCTTGCTATACGTTTAACTAAAAAAGCAATCGTACTCATTTTGACCAACAACATTCAAGAAATCTTCTAGATGTTTGACTGTTGCTACAGGTTCATATACATGCCATTTAAGATCAGATTTTTGCCAATAGATCTTCCACACTTTTTGCGTTTTCACATATGTAGCTTTCGCAATCGGAATATCTAATTTTTCCGATGGATTTCTAAAGTTAGCTCTAATTTCAAATAGCACAACGCTTTGATTTTCAATTTGATAACTAATATCAAGCTGGTCTCTTACATGAACAGGAGGCCGATGCTCATCAATAAACTTATCTAACTCTTTCTCACAACGCTTTATTTCAAACTCACTGATTGCCATGATAAAACTCATCTCTCTGAATGACGTATAACGCTGTGCTAAGCGGACTAAAATAGTTGGTTAAAATGTGTAGCGAAGCGAAACGTAACCCACTGTTTTAGTTCCGTTTAAGCGCCTTGTTAAATGCCATGTGGCGACAAACCTGTCAACACGGTATATGCAGTACATGCTCTATCAAATAAGTCATCATACGTTAAAAACTCATCGATAGTGTATTGTTGAATTATCATCTCCTTGTACCGATTAATGTCTGCGACATTGTTGAAACTGGATTGAGTTGAACGGCTCATAATTAAGCTTGTTTGACACTTAGTATGAATACCAGGATAACGTGTTTTAATTTGATTATAATGTTCTCTAATATAATGAACCCATTCTGCGGTTTGAAATGCAGCTTGACCAACTTCAGCTCTTGGCTGCCCTTGCTTTGTAGCTACCTTTTTAGAAGCCCTTTCCAATTCAACCAATTTGTAGGACTGATCTGCATAGACAACAATAAAGTCGGGTTCTACATAAGTTTTTCCAATTGGTGATAGCTCACCTGCGGGATAATGTAACTGAGGTTTACTTTCACAACTGCCATATACATCTAAAAGAATTGGATGCTTTTCAATTAACTTATGAAATACATCTTCTGTTTCATGAGATTGAAATAACAATACATTTTTAAAGTCGTCAATCGCTTGTTTTAATTTCCCCAAACGATTCGTATAATTTTCAACCCATTGGTTCGTTGCCCCCATCGTAATCGAACCGCCTTTATCACCATCAGGATTAGATAGAGTCTTAGCAAAATCACGCCTTAAGTCATTTTTGACTCGTAGATTTATTATTCTTTTATCCCAAGCTTCAATGGTCGATTGGCCATAAATCTCGATATAATTAAAAAAACGTCGGTTGTTTAAATCAGCTGGGAAAAAACCCATTTTTTCGATTATGTAAGGCTCCCCAAATGAAGTCGCTGTATCAGGTAAGTGAGGATCTAAAACGATACCATACGCACCAAAAGTCATATTACATATGAGGCTTTTCAAATTAGTTTTGACTTGCATTAAGTGCAAAGAGACATTTAAATCTTCATTTCTTACAGTTTTTTGATAAGAGATATTTTTAATTTTACCTTTCCAAACGGAAGAAGGTATATGCTCTTTAGCTACTATTCTGTAAATACCGATGGGTTTTCCTGACAAACCATTATCTTCGATAAATTTTGTGACTTCTTTTGGTGTTTTACTTGGCTCTAGATCAACTTTTAAAGCAGGACCTCCAGCAACATACCACTGATGTTCGGGCTCATCTGCTACTTCATTTATTACAACACCATCTTCCGCAAGAATCACTTCAAATGCTTCTGAATTCAAAAATGGGGAGATTGGATATTTAGGGTAACCTGCTCCATTTGGGGGCAATGAAGTGAAACTATCGTATGTTTCCCTATATCTCGAAATATATTCGAAAATGAAACTTCCTAGTTGATTAACTTCTATGCTCATAAGTTCCCTTGGCATTTAACAGCTTATTATCCAGCGTCTCGGATAAATCCCTGCTTATAATTAATTTTGAATTCAATTTATCATGTAACTTACTGATGTAAAAGAACTAATACCTACTTTATTGGCCGAATTAAGGTTAATCACTCCGCAAAGTTGAGCCTGAACATTTATCGGGTCCATTGTTACTCAATATGAATAACATAAACCCATGAAATATATAAGTTAAACTTTCAACCTCAAATTTATCGATGCCAATTGACCTGATTTTGGCTTCGATAATAATGAAAAATTCTTAGAGGATTAATATAACTGCGTTAATACACAGTGATATTAAGCTTTAAACTTCATTTATATTGGCCCCGTTACAGCAAGCCATTACTTCAATCTAACCAATTGCCTGCCGCAGGTGATGTATAGGATATACAAATGTCGCGATCACATGGTCAATGATGTTCCCGACATCATCATGACATTTCCCAAATCCCTATGGGTCAGATGTGAAAGAGCGACCTTATGTGCAAGCACTACTGTGACACGCTGCATTCTTTATATAAATCAAAAGGTCCCTGAAAGCTCTGCCAAAACAAATAACATCCTTGTTAAACGGCCAGTTCGGCATCCATGCCTCTCGCTCAGAACGTTTCACACTGTGAAACTTCGCCATGTCATGGACGGTCACAGCTGCGCTTACACCGGAATTTTCATATCTTCGATTTAGCCTCATATATTGCGGCAAGTAAAAGCTAAAGAGTTGAAGATCTATTTGCCTCCGACTCAATTTGAATTGAGGACGCAGAGAAAATAGCGTGTGCTCACATGGATGTGAGCATAGCTTTCGCGGTGCAGGGTCACTCCTTAGCATCCATGCCACCGTGACATTTGTAAATCCATTTACTTCAGACTCACCATCGGAAGCGTTAGCATTTTCACTCTTTATAATAAACAGGGGCCGAAGTTAGCAACAAACGAAGTCAGAAGCTGGATCAATCCCCATCGAAAATTATGCGCTTTTCAGCATTTTTCGTCGGGGTGCTGAGGGATTGTTAAGGGGGACAAGCAGTTTCCCCCTTGACTCTGGTGTGGGCGAAGCGCCACGACTTTGATTTTTACATGGCAAAATAAATTGAGGGCAAGTGTGAATGTGAAAAAACCACAATGTTAATCCAAACAGAATTTGGAAGCTGAACCCTTCTATAGCTGAACCTTTTAACCCGATTCAACGTAATAACGTAATGAGGTAAATAAACAATCAGATGAGATATAGACCGCCAACTAGGAGAAATGAATGAACCCATTACACCCAAAAAAGTTACTTCATAGTAAATGGACAAAGGTCAATGTGACCGAAAAACTAAAACACTTTTCGGTCACTAAAGTCAGTTTTGATGAACAACAAAACGTGATTGAATGCTTAATTAGAGCAGAGCTAAACGGTCAAGAATTTGCTATAAATTGGCGCGAGTTAAAACAAACCAGCCAGTGGTTACAAGGCTGGAAGTAATCATAAAAAATCACAAATCTCAGTTAACGGTTTCTTGTATAAAGCATGCTCTGGTACCGTAGCATTCTCATCAGGATAACCAGCCACAATCAGCATATAGGGGCGCTCATTGTCATTATCTCGGCCACATACTTTACTTAAAAACGACATAGGTTTGGGAGTGTGAGTTAAGGTGCCAAGGCCTGCATTGTGCAGCGCCTGAATTAAAAAACCTGTGGCGATGCCTACCGACTCATGCACGTAATAATTCTGCTTTTGCTCACCATTATCTTCGCTGCGTTTTTTAGAAAACACCGCAATTAACCAAGGGGCGGTTTCTAGATAAGGTTTGCTGGCATTAGTGCCTAATGGCTTTAAATTATCGAGCCACTCTTCACCGCCGCGACCGGCATAAAATGCTTGTTCGATGGCTTCAGCTTGCTGGCGAATTTGCGCTTTAATCTCAGGGTTACTGATGGCGACAAAGTGCCACGGCTGATGATTCGCGCCATTTGGCGCTGTCCCTGCCGCTAAAATACATTGCTCAATGACCTGCTGAGGAACCGCTCTATCAGAGAACTTACGTATCGAATGACGGCGTTTTACATTTTGATAGTTTTGCTGCGCCCGTTCAATCATCTCTGCTTGGCTATATTCGATGAAATCAGTCAGTGGTAAGTGAGCTTCGGTCATATCTGTTCCTTGATTATTTTAGTTCGACCATGTGAGTGGTTCTCAAGCCGTTACTCCGGGCAATTACGTGCCCTGTTGCTGCTTTTTTTTGAAATCAGCTAAGGTGATTTGTAATGCTTCAATCGCCGTTGTGGTATCTATTTTATTTTCTTCGAGTAACTGAATTAAATCGACCGCAAGTTGAATGGATTTAGGGGCATCATTCAGAGGTGATGGTTGCGGGTTATCTGTGGTCATTTGCGTTATCCAATATGTAAAGTAGGCCTAACCATACGCACATAATGATTGCGTTAAGGCTCAGCCAATATGTTAACTCAGTAATTGTTGTTGGCCTGCGGTTTCTTGTAAGCCGTTAGCTGGCAGCTTTGTTATAAAACACATTAACTCGCAATTAAAGTGAAAAGTTAGCAATGGCTTTTTGAATGCCCACCACATCAGTGCCTTTTTTTAGCTCTTTAACTATGGGTTGCTCTGTGCCTGAAATATAAATTTTCAGCTCGGCATCCATATCAAAGGTACCTGCGGTTTCAACAATAAAGTGAGTCATCGATTTATAAGCAATTGAATGATAACTCACCTTTTTGCCCGTCATGCCTTGTTTGTCGATTAAAATAAGCCGTTTGTCGGTGAACACAAACATATCGCGGATCAATTTATAACCCAGATGCACTGACTCATTGTCAGCCAAAATTGGCGCAAGCTCTTGCTCTAATTCTGCTAAATCAACTTCTGACGAGTTACCTAATATCGCATCAAATAATCCCATAACGTCTCCCTGTTTTTATGTTTTCAAACTGAATGGTCAGCTTATTCATTATATTTATGCCACAAAATACTGCGCTATCTTGATGATATTAACAAGCTTATTCCATGCTAAAACCGACACTTATTAGATGTTCAATGACAGCAGTTATGTACTGATAACCCGGTAATTTCCTATGCAATAGCGCTTTCTGCGCACTTATTTTGAGCCGTACTAACAAGCTTATTCCATGCTAAAACCAATACTTATAAATGTTCAATAGCAGCTGCTATGGACTAATAACCCTGCAGTAATCCTGCAATTACCTATGCAGCAGCCCTTTTGTGCGCACTTATTTTGAGCCGTACTAACAAGCTTATTCCATGCTAAAATCTCTGCTTATAAAAAAGAGTCAACATGCTGGCTTGGTACTTTAGGAAAATTATGAATGCTGCAATAATTGGTGCCACAGGGCTTATTGGTGCAAATGTGTTACTTGGATTACTGGCTGATGAGCGCTACCAGCAAGTAGTGGTTTTAGGTCGACGTCTGCCACAACTGGCTGAAGGCACCCACGGCATCGACAAGCTCAGCTTTATTCAATGCCAGCTAGAAGACATCCCCAGTTTATCCATTCCGATCGACATCGATCATGCATTTTGTTGTTTAGGCACCACCATTAAGCAAGCGGGTAGCCAAGATAATTTTAAAAAAGTAGATGTGACTGCAGTTATTGATTTCGCTAAGTTAATCCAACAACATCAACTTAGCAGAAACCGTTCAAAGCCATGGTCTTTTTCAGTGGTCACGGCATTAGATGCCAATGCAAATTCAAGCATTTTTTATAATCGTGCTAAAGGTCAGGTACAGCAAGCCTTAGTCGCGCTTAACCTACCTAAACTAATGATATTTCAGCCAAGCTTGTTATTAGGGGAGCGAGCGAGTCAGCGAGCACTTGAGGATGTAGGCCAAGGGTTATTTAAACTCACTTCCGGTTTCTTTATCGGCCCACTTGTGAAATATAAGCCCATAAGCGGCGAGCGAGTGGCAAAAGTGATGTTGCAGACAGCTATACAAAATGAGCTACATACAGCCGCTAATAACCACTCCCCAGCAGTGCAAATCATAGATAACAAAGCCATGCATTTAACGGCTAAATAACTTATTCATTTCCATAAAAAAAGGCGCTTATTATAAGCGCCTTGATTAATTAGCCTTGTCATTTAGATGCTTATTTGATGAAAGCTTATTCATTAAAAGCTTTGCCAATGAAGGCGCAGTTAATAAAGGCTAATCTAAAAATAACACTAGCCTTAAAAATTAGCCGATTAGTCTTTGGCTAAATGCTTATATAAACCTTGGTATTCAGCACAATCTTGCATTAAGTCTTCATGGGTGCCACTGGCGGCAATCAGCCCATTATCCAGCATATGAATTTGATCCATTTCAGCCATGGCGGTGAGTCTGTGGCTGATCATCAGTAAGGTTTTACCTTCAGCAAACGTAAACAGTAAGCGTAAAATTTCCCGTTCAGTGCGTTTATCAAGCCCTTCGGTTGGCTCATCAAGCAATAAAATAGGCGCATCACGCAGTAATGCACGAGCCACCCCAATTCGGCGCTGTTCGCCACCTGATAACTGACGCCCGCCGTCACCAATCCAGCTGTCTAAACCAATTTCTTCACCGCGATCTGTAGCCGTTACGGACTCAAGTAACGTGCCTAAGCCCACTTGCTTTAACACTGCGATTAAGCGCTGATCATTGGCCTTTTTCTTTTGCCCCTCAACATAAGGTAAGGCAATGGTTAAGTTATCGCGTACTGTGCCAGCAAATAAATGCACCCGCTGACTCACCACTGTCATCGCGTTGCGTAATGACACTTCGTCATAGTCAGCAATATCATGACCTGATAATCTGATTTGACCTTGTTGCGGCATCCACTCACGGGTGATCAGTGCAAGCAAGCTTGATTTACCACAGCCCGTTGGCCCAAGTAAGGCCACTTTTTGGCCTTGGGTTATATGTAAATTAACCCCTGTTAAAATTGACCGCTCAGCTTGATAGCCAAAGTGAATGTCGTTTAACTCAAGTTCTGTAGCAGCTAATTCACCCCCTTGAAATTGGCGCTCACCGTACTGAATATCCCCTTGCTGATCGGTAATTTCAGTAATACGTTTAGCCGATAACACACAGCTAGATAAATGCTGAAACGCCCCAGAGATTGGCATCATCATTTCAATTGACGCCATAGTAGCAAACACCATTGTCGCCATTAAGGGGCCTGGCGGCACCTGCGCACCAACGCCTTGTCCAGCAAGATATAACATCATTACCACAGCAAAACCGTTCACCGCAATCAATAGCCCTTGGCTAAAACCAGTAATATTGGCCATGGCTGTTTGGCTGTTAAATAAGGCTGTTTCAGCATCACGTAATTTTTGTCTATAACGATCATTAGCTGCAAAAATGCTTAATTCAGCTTGTCCCTGAATAACATCAAGGATTAACACTCTAAAGTGGCGCTTAGCATCTACCACAGCCTCACCAGGTTTTCTGCCTAAGCGATAGAATATCAATGGCAGCACAATCCATACACTCAGCAACAAACCACATAGGCTTAACGCTAGGGTTAAATCAAACCAAGATAAAAATGCATACAAGGCAATGATGGTCAATAACGACGCTGTCATTGGCACCAGTAAGCGTAAATACAAATGATCTAAGGTATCGATATCGGCCACTAGACGGTTAAGCATGTCGCCTTGTCGTAACCCTTGCAGATTACTGGCACTAAGCGGAAACAGCTTTTTCCAAGACCAAACCCGTAAATCCGTAAGTAATTTAAAGGTCGCCTCATGGGTAGCTAAGCGCTCACCATAACGACTTGCGGTGCGGGCAATAGAGAAAAAACGCACCCCACCAGCAGGAGTAAAAAAGTTAAAGGCTAATGCCGTGGCTGCAGTTAAACCCGCGATGGCGGTTGCGGATAAAAACCAGCCCGATAATGACAATAAACCGATACCCGCAAGGATAGTAGTACAGGTAAGAAACAAGCCAATGGCCATCATCAGCCATTGGCGTTTAAACAATTTAAGGAACGGATATAAAACTTGCATTATTTATCCTCCTTAGTGCCAATGCTCTGCGCCATTTCGGCTTGGTTATTTACGTTTGCCGCGTCAGTATCAGATTCAGCAGTAATAAACAGTGATAAACCATCATCTTGTTGCTGCATTGATTTGAATAAACCCGGTTGCTGGCTGAGGGTTTTATAGTCGCCTTGTTGCACAAGTTTGCCATTATCAATCACTAAAATATTATCCATATCTTGTAGCTGGTCTAATCGATGGGTGATCATCAAGCTGGTTTGCTGCAACTTGGCTTGATTAAGGGCGGCGCTAACCAGTTGCTCACTTTGGTTATCAAGACTGGCGGTGGGCTCATCCAACAAGAATAAGCTCGCAGGTTGCGACAACGCCCGCGCAAGGGCAATACGCTGAGCTTGTCCCACTGAAATACCCGCTGATTGGTCACTAATAATGGCATCAAGCCCTTGGGGATGAGCCTGAACAAAATCAGCAATATTGGCTTGTTGCAGTAACGCCATAATCTCAGCATCGCTGAGCTGTGCGTTGCCTAGGCTGACATTATCGCGGATAGATCCATGGAACAACTGCGGGTCTTGACCTAACCAAGCAAGCCTTGAGCGCCAATAGTTTTTATCAAGTAAACTCAGCTCAGCGGCATTAATTTGCAGTGAACCTCTGTAAGGTAAAAAGCCCAGCAAGGCATTTAATAAACTGGTTTTACCGGCGCCACTTGGGCCAACAATAGCAATATGTTCGCCGGCTTTAATGCTAAATGAAATCGGCCCTAATAAGGGTTTTCCCTCTAAGGTGAGCACTTCAAGATCTGTTGCGGTGATCACAATTTTACTGAGATCGGTGTTTCGCAGCTGGCCAGTTTGCTCGCTAAAGTTTTCGTCAACTTGCTTTAATGGATTAGGATGTTCAAGAAGTTCTACCAAGGCTTCTGCTGCACCAATGGCTTGTGCTTTAGCATGGTAATGGGTGCCTAAATCACGTAATGGCTGAAAAAACTCTGGCGCTAAAATCAGCACAAACATACCAGTAAATAAACTAATTTTAACCCCATAATGACCAAAATTAAGGTGCTCTAGGTAGCTAAAGCCAAAATACACCGCCAGCACAGCGATAGATAGCGCGGCAAAAAACTCCAGTACCGCCGAACTTAAAAATGCCATTCTCAGCACTGACATAGTGCGTTGCCTAAAGTCTTCTGAGCCAGTTTCGATTTGCTTTACTTCAGCTTCTGCGCGGTGAAACAGCTTGAGGGTACTTATGCCCTTTAAGCGATCCATAAAATGGCCGCTTAAACGTGACAGCGCGCTGAAGTTTTTACGATTAGCATCGGCGGCGCCCATGCCCACTAAAATCATAAACATGGGGATCAACGGCGCTGTGGCCAGTAAGATCAGCCCTGAGGCCCAATTGAGCGGAAATACCGCCACTAAAATAATTAGCGGAATAAACGCTGCCAGCATCATTTGCGGTAAATATTTAGCATAAAAATCGTGCAGATCTTCAACTTGCTCAAGAACCACACTGGCCCATGCCCCTGCTGGTTTACCTTTAATAAAAGCTGGACCTAAATCGGTGAGCTTATTGAGCACAGCTTCACGAATGTCGCCACGAAGGCGTTTACCCGCTTCAAAACTCAAACGTTCTCTAGCATATGCCAGCACCGCTCTGACTAGAATTAAACTAATTAAAGCGCCAAATTGCAGCGTAAAACTGCCCATGGGTAATTCCAGCATGATCACCCCATGGAGGATGGTCGCCAACAAGTAAGCTTGGGCAACAATTGCCACCCCAT
The DNA here is from genome assembly GCF_030547195.1 of Shewanella sp. 6_MG-2023. Lineage (NCBI taxonomy): Bacteria > Pseudomonadati > Pseudomonadota > Gammaproteobacteria > Alteromonadales > Shewanellaceae > Shewanella > Shewanella sp. 6_MG-2023. The sequence goes on from NZ_JAUOQU010000003.1 coordinate 124,595, forward strand.
TAGCGGCCCCGGTAAAAATGGCTAATTTAAGGAAAATACCACAAGATGATTTCTGCGATTTAAGCCAGTGAGTGAGGGACTTTTCTAAAGTTTTATCCATTAGATTCCTGAAGAGAAATACGCCTAGATTGGCGCAGTAAAGTGTGGGAAATTGCCGCAGTATCGCAAGCTAAAGCCCTAGATTACAGCCGCCACCTTAGAAGTGTTAACTGACTCACACAATACTAATAAAAATTATAGTAGGTAAAGCTTATTAACCTTGTTTAGAGGGTTAAAAGATCTGCTTAAAAACCACAGCGGCTTTGATGACCAGAGCCATAAAAACTCCCCATGACTAAAACCATAAACATTGTTACGTTCAAATATTAACCATTGACAAATACCCTAATTCTACCCACATTTAGTTAGTCCTTTTTAATGACTAAAAATTCACTGTGGAGATGCAATTAAATGCAATTTGATCTTCCTGCGCTGCGGGCCCAAGCATTTGATTATTTATTTGATGCTGTGGTGGTCACCGACACTGAAGGTGTTGTGATCGATTGGAACGCAGGTTCTCAATCTTTATATGGCTATAGTAAAGCCGAGATACTGGGTCAACACGTCAGTATTTTGCATTCGCCGGAGGATACTGAATCTATCACCGAACAAGTGATGTCTGCAGTGGCCAAGCATGGCAAGTGGAGCGGTGAAATTCGCTTTAAACATCAAGATGGCACCATAGGCTGGATTGAGTCCATGTGTATCCCGCTGTTTGATGAGCAACAGCAGTTTCTCGGCGCACTCGGCATCAACCGCGATATCACCAAACGCATTGAAGATGCCCAGCGGTTATTAAACCTTGCCTATTACGATCAACTCACCCAAATGCCCAATCGTCACTTACTCACTGACAGAGTCGGACAATATATCGAAAGAGCCAAACGCAATAACAGTCGTTTTTGTCTGTTTTATATTGATTTAGACGACTTTAAAAAGGTCAATGACAGCCTTGGTCATAACGAAGGTGATCAAGTGCTAATAGAAGTGGGCCGCAGGTTAAATGTCCAAGTCAGAGATGCTGACACCATTGCTAGAATGGGTGGTGATGAGTTTGTCTTAATGATTGAAGGCATTCACGACAACAACGACATTGCCGCAGTGGCAGATACCTTAATTGCATGTTTATATAAGCCCTTTCAATTGGGCGAACAATCGGTAAACGTTAATTGCAGTATTGGTATCGCCACTTACCCTGATTCGGGTGAATGCTTTGATAGTTTGATTAAATCAGCTGACTTTGCCATGTACAAATCCAAGCGCCAAGGCGGAGCAACCTATCGTTTTAGCTAGCCTTATCAGGCTGCTGATTTAGCTACTGGCTTTAGCAAGTCGCTTAAGATGTTGGCTCAGTTGGCGCAATCGCACCAAATTTCACTAACACATGCCAGATTAACTTCAACTGCTGTAACTGCTGCGCTTGCTTACCGCGCTCACTCCATAACATTGGCTTTAAGGTGAGATCCATTGCCGCTTTGCCAATTAATTGTGCGGTGATTAAGCCGTCTTTCGCAATTGCTTGAGCAAGTACAGGCATATCAGGGCCACGAAAATCTTTTGGCACGCTATCAACTGTTAATTGATAACCCTGATGCCACAGCAATCTGATGTCATATTCCTCACACAGGGCTTGCATGCAATCCCCCACTTCAGTGAGTTTAAAACTTGGGTCTGCCACCAGATAAGCAATATCATCATCCAGTGATACATCACCGTGGATCTGCGCTTCGATATAATGATCAAGATTACCTAAGGGCTGGCGAGCAAAGCGTGCATTAACTTCCATAGGCAGCTGCTGTAAATGCGTAATAATCTGCGCTGGTTTGATATTAGCCAGCCCCAGCGCATAATGGCGCTCAAAACTTTCACTAAGTAACGCCGCTAAAATCACTTCAAAACACTGCAGCGTGCCCTTTTCTTTTGGCAAGCGATATGAATCCATATAACTAAAACTGCAGCGAGATAACACTTGGGGCTTTGTAATGAAGTAACAACTACCAAAACGGGGTGCTGGGCCTAGTGGGCAAAAACCTAAATCTAAAGCGCCATATTTAGGCCGATGTTTTACCCCAGAGTAGCATTGACCAAACAGTTGGTTCTCCCAATGATCTCGAGGGCCACCTAATTCAGGTGATAACTGGCCATTGGAGATATGAGTCTCAAACTGGGTTTTATAATAGCCATCTTTTAATAGCCCAGCAGCCACACTGAGCCCGCGACTATCAATGCGATCGGGATGAAAATGCAGTGCCACTTGGCCGTGGGCATGTAACTTTTTCATTCCCTGCTGCACATCTTGGCTGGAAATATTAGACATCAGCAAAATATTTTTAATCACCGAACAGGCTTGTTCACGAAGGCAAGCCAGCGTTTTTTCAATATGAACTTGCGCGGCAAACTGCGGTTTCATTTATCGCGACTCCATTCGGTAAGTGATTGTATTTCATTGTATGTTAAATAGCCGACTTTGCCATCAAAGATTAATCCTTATTCATCGATTTCGGCCATTGTGCTGAGTGAAAGTACCGCTAGCACCAGCGTTAGCTGTGGATACCATGCCCTAAGGCCAAGGGTTAAATTGGCGATTTATTAGCACTTATGCACCTATTCAGGTAAGCTTCACGCCCGCCACATTCTGGCTCCCATTTATTGTAAACAACGTTAGCGTTGACCAAAGAGATCATTCTATGAGTTTTGCCTCCCTTGGCTTAAGTGCAGCAATTTTAAAAGCTGTTGAAAAACAAGGCTATGACACGCCTTCCGCTATTCAAGCACAAGCGATCCCTGCTGTACTTGAAGGCAAAGATGTTATGGCTGCAGCACAAACCGGCACCGGCAAGACAGCAGGTTTTACCCTGCCACTACTAGAATTACTTTCAAAAGGTCAACGTGCACAGCGCGGACAAGTTAGAGCCTTGGTATTAACTCCAACACGTGAATTAGCCGCTCAAGTTGCTGAAAGCGTGTCAACGTATGGCGCAAACTTACCGCTAAAATCTGCAGTGGTATTTGGGGGCGTATCTATTAACCCGCAAATTGCAGCACTAAGAAATGGCGTTGATGTTTTGGTGGCGACACCGGGTCGATTATTAGATTTATGCCAACAAAAAGTATTGAGCTTTAGTCAGCTTGAAGTGCTTATTTTGGATGAAGCCGACAGAATGCTGGATATGGGCTTTATTCGTGACATTAAGAAAATCTTAGCCATGTTGCCAAAGCAACGTCAGAACTTAATGTTCTCAGCCACCTTCTCAGATGAAATTCGCGAGCTGGCTAAAGGCTTAGTGAATAACCCAGTTGAAATTTCAGTAACGCCACGTAACGCAACAGCGAACACGGTTGATCAAGCGGTATACGCCATTGATAAAAGCCGTAAAGCTAAAATCCTAACCAAGCTAATTAAAGAAAATGATTGGCATCAAGTGTTAGTTTTTTCACGCACCAAACATGGCGCCAACCGCTTAGCAAAAAACCTAGAAGCTGATGGCATTAAAGCGGTTGCTATTCATGGTAACAAGAGTCAAAGCGCTCGTACTAAAGCTTTAGCTGACTTTAAAGCGGGCACTGCACAAGTGATGGTGGCCACCGATATCGCTGCCCGTGGTATCGATATTGACCAACTGCCATTTGTGGTTAACTTTGACTTACCGAATGTGCCTGAAGATTATGTGCATCGTATTGGCCGTACTGGCCGTGCGGGTGCATCTGGTCAAGCGGTATCATTAGTGAGTGATGAAGAAGTCAAATTACTGCATGATATTGAGCGTCTTATTAAGCGCGTAATTGAACGTAAACAGATTGCCGGTTATGAAGCATGTCATACTTTGCCTGAGCCGAATTTGAATCGCGCTGGTGGCCACAACAGCAACCATAAAAAGCCGAACCCAAATCGCCGTAAGCATGCGAGCCAAAACAGCAGTGATAGATCAGGTAAACCAGAATCTAGACATAGCTCGCGCCAGAATTCGCGCGCTGATGCCTCGGCAAATTCAACAGCGGCTAAAAAGCCACAACGTCGCCGCCAAGGTAACAATAGCGCCAATAGCGCAGCTTCTGGCAGTGTGAATCCTTACGCTAATGCAAGACCTAAGTCCCGTGACTAATGCTAATCGCTAAAGCGAGTTCTCGATGAATTAGCTCAATAAAAAAGGTATGAAGACAATAGTTTTTATACCTTTTTTTTGGGATTTTTTGTTGAGCACTACGATACTAGGGGAAGAGCGACACTGATTAATATGCTATCCGGAGTCGATAACGGTCAAGCGACAGCTACATAGAATCAACAGTACTGAGCTTTACATCAACAGCACTGAGCCATAAATAGATATAAAAAAGCGAGTTTAGTATTAACTAAACTCGCTTTCAATTCAGTGAGTAACGCTAGCGCTACCGACTCAAAATAATATCTACAAGAACCAAGCGCGGTAGGTTTTACCTTTTAAACGGCCTTTAGTGATCTTGTTAAGTGCCTTTTTAGACGCGGTGCGTTTCACTGCCACAAATGAACGGATATCGGTCACTTTAATTTTGCCAATGTCTGCGCCATCAATGCCATTTTCGCCAGTTAAACCACCAACGATATCGCCAGGGCGAACCTTATGCTTCTTACCTGCATCGATTTGAATGGTAACCATCTCAGCTTCAAGTGGCATTTTCGTTAACGCACTCATGGCTGGTAATGCTTCACCGTCGATTTCGCGGCCAATTAGCTCACCGATTTCAACCATACGATGACCATCTTCATGACTATAGAAAGTGTAAGCTGCGCCAGTACTGCCCGCACGACCGGTACGGCCAATACGGTGAATGTGTACTTCGGTATCGTAGGCAATGTGATAGTTAAATACCGCGTCTAAGTCTTCGATATCTAAACCACGAGACGCCACATCGGTTGCCACTAATACGCGGGCACTTTTGTTGGCAAAACGCAGTAACATTTGATCGCGCTCGCGCTGCTCTAAGTCGCCATGTAAGGCTAGTACGCTAAAACCTTGTTCAGCTAACGTATCCGCCACTTTTTGAGTTTCACGGCGGGTGTTACAAAACACCACCGCACTTTCAGGCTGCTTATCCAGTAACAATAACTGTAAAGCCTCCATACGTGCATGATTGTCTTCGGTTAGATAAAAATGCTGATCGATAGTGAGGTTGTCGTGCGTCGCTTCAACCTTAACCATTAATGGCTTATACATGATTTGATCAGCAACCTGCTTAATTTGCTCAGGGAAGGTCGCGCTAAATAGCAAGGTTTGACGCTCACGCGGCGTGTCTTCAATAATTTGGTCTAATTGCTGCTGAAAGCCCATTTCTAACATGCGATCGGCTTCATCTAAAATCAGCATGTTAACGTTGCTTAAATCTAAGCGATTGCGATCAAGATGATCAACAATACGTCCTGGGGTGCCAACAATAATGTGCGCGCCATGTTCCAATGAACCAATTTGTGGTCCCATTGGTACGCCGCCACACAATGTTAGTACTTTCACGTTATGAATGCCGCGAGCTAGAGTACGGATCTCTTTTGCCACTTGGTCGGCGAGTTCACGTGTTGGGCACAACACCATGGTTTGGATGCGAAAACGTTTCACATCTAACTTGTTTAGTAAGCCCAAACCAAATGCTGCAGTTTTACCTGAGCCGGTTTTTCCTTGGCCAATCACGTCATCACCTGCAAGGATTGCTGGTAAGCTCTCAGCTTGAATTTGAGTCATTGACTCGAATCCCATGGTTTTGAGATTTTCAAGCAAATCAGGTTTAAGATTTAGTGATGCGAAAGCCGTATTAGCGGCTTGTTGAGTAGACTGACTCAAGGCGAATATCCTCTGATATAAAACGGGTACTGAAACAAAACGAGTACAAACAAAACAGCCAAGATATTTATACCTTGGCCTAATTGCATATTGTAGCAATTTTATCCGCACATGGCAGATATATCTTTGCTAAATGATCTTACCAAAGCGCCCTTGTTGGTAATCATCTACTGCTTGATCTATTTCAGCTTGGCTATTCATTACAAATGGGCCCATATGGACTATTTTTTCATTAATGGGTGAACCTGCCAGTAACAATAACCCTGTCTCGGCAGAGATAGCATTGTTAAAATGACTTAGCTCAGCTGACAATAACAATAACTGTCCGGCGCTGGCCGTCATCAAGTCTCCATTGGCGGCGATATATTCAAGCTCACCTTGATAGATATAGGCATGAACCACCTCATGGCTGGATAAATCAATACTGGCGTGGCCATTAGCTGCGAGCGTTAAATCCGCAATGGCACCATTGCCCGCCAAGCCTTGAATACTCGAGACTAATTCCTCAGCGTCATTGTCCCTATCATTGCCAGCAAATTGCCAATGGCCAGCAAGCGCCTTTAACTGCGCACCGTCTTGGTTAGTACCCGTTGGATTAGCCTTTTCTGAGGTATCTTGATAGATCGCCGGACGCATTTTGTCTTTAGCGGGCATATTGAGCCAAATTTGAAAGCCATGTAGGCCATCTTCAGCATCGGCTAATGGCATTTCAGAATGAATCACCCCACTGCCAGTACTCATCCACTGCACATCGCCAGCGCGTATGGCTTTAACATTACCTAATTGATCGCGGTGTTCAAAGCCACCCTTACGAATATAGGTAAAGGTTTCAATACCGCGATGAGGATGCGGTGGAAAACCACCAATGAAATCTTGCTGATCATCTGATTTGATCTCATCAATCATTAAATAAGGATCAAAGCGGGTATTGATAAAATCCGCAACCCGCTTAATGTTAACCCCGTCACCATCCATTGCTGGTCGAGCGCTAAAACGGCCTAATACTTTCATGATGTTCTACTCTATGAGTGATTAATAGCCTTAGCTTAACAAGCAACTAATCGAATAAATATTGTAATAAAACGCTACTTTTAGTCGATTTAATCGGATAGTTATTAGCGGCCAAATTGAACGGTCATAGCTGAATACTTATAGCTAAAGAGGCAAGGTTATTTTACAGGTTACTCTTTTAAGGCTTACTCTTTATCAAAGCTATCCACCACTATGGCGCCCATAGAGGCTGGCATAGTAATGATAATAATCCGCCGTAATGAGGTTATGGGATCGTCTATAACACCAAGCTCACTACCAAGGCCGCCATCAAATAAGCGATAACGATCCGAAATATAAACACAATAACCCGTGATTTAACATCATGTTGAAACACGCTGTGATAGGTAAATAACCCCAAAAACACCACCGACAACACAAACAGCATCATGACGTTGATTAAGGGTAAAGTCTCACCCAGTTTCCACGCTTCTTCAGAAAAAGAAATCGGTACAGCTAAAGCAAAAGCGCCGACAAATATTTGGCTGGCATCTTCCATATTAAAATTAAGTTTCATAAGCAACTCTTTACTTAGACGGTGTTTTAAGCGAGATCATTCGATCGTTTATTTAAGGTTTGCCTTTAGGTAAATCATGGGGCGCTAGCATCTTCTCTACCACGACCCACTGATTAAACTGCGCTTCGGTGAGTAATCCAAGGGCAAGGGCTGCCGCTAGTAGTGTCGAGCCATCTTGATGAGCTTTTTTAGCGATGCTGGCGGCATTATCATAACCAAGGTAGTCATTAAGCGCGGTTACCAGCATTAATGACTCATCACAAAACTTAGCAAGTTGTGCTTCATTGGCACTAATACCGCAAATACATTTATCAGTAAAACTGCTACAACCATCTGCCAGTAAAGCAATTGATTGCAGTAGGTTATAAATCATCACTGGCTTAAAGGCATTGAGCTCAAAATGGCCATTGCTGCCTGCCACTGAAATGGTTGTATGATTTCCCATAACCTGCACCGCTATCATAGTTAACGCTTCACATTGGCTCGGGTTCACTTTAGCGGGCATTATCGATGAGCCGGGCTCATTTGCAGGCAGATTAATTTCCCCTAATCCACAGCGCGGCCCTGAGGCCAAAAAGCGGATATCGTTAGCAATTTTCATCACACTGACGGCCACGGTATTTAATGCACCACTGGCTTCAACAATGGCATCATGGCTCGCTATGGCCTCAAATTTATTGGTCGCAGTAATAAAGGGCAATTTAGTCAGCTTGGCAACTTGCTGAGCAAAGCTTATATCAAAGCCTTTAATTGAGTTCATGCCGGTCCCCACAGCAGTGCCGCCCTGAGCCAACTGTAATAACGCAGGCATTACCGCTTCAACTCGAGCAATGCCATGACTCATTTGGGCACTATAACCTGAAAACTCCTGACCTAAGGTCAGCGGAGTGGCATCCTGAATATGGGTTCGACCGATTTTTATAATATGATTAAATGCTACCGATTTTATCGCTAGCTGCTGCTGTAAATGCCTTAATGCGGGCAACAATTGCTGGTGTAACTCCAGTACTGCTGCGATGTGCATTGCAGTGGGAAAGCAGTCGTTTGATGACTGGCCTAAATTACAATGATCATTTGGGTGCACGGGGGTTTTACTGCCAAGCACGCCGCCAAGCAATTCAATGGCGCGATTAGCAATCACCTCATTGATATTCATATTGGTGTGAGTGCCCGAGCCAGTTTGCCATACCGACAACGGAAAGTGTTCATCCAGTTTGCCTTGCATCACCTCGCCAGCGGCCTGTTCAATCGCTTGACCAATATCAGTATCGAGAATGCCAAACTCCATATTCACCTTGGCCGCACATTGCTTCACCATTCCCAAAGCATGAATTAATGGCTTGGGCATCGTCTCGACCCCAATAGCGAAATTGATTAAGCTGCGCGCCGACTGAGCGCCATAGTATTTATCCGCAGGCACCTTTAATGGCCCAAATGAATCCGTTTCTGTGCGAAATGTGCCCATAAGGTTATCCTTTGCAGCCGAGCTATTGATGACACAAGCTATAGAGCTGGTTTGAAGTCTGCGTTAACAGATTAGTGATAAGAGACTAGTGATAAGAGACTAAGTCGATCCTGAATAACTGGTTAACTTAGCCTACTCTCGGGGTTAAGTGAGCCATTTAGGGCAGTAACAAGCTAAACCAACACGATATCAGATCGCATGCTGTACAAAATATACAGCGCTTGTTCTTGATCCCGCTGGCTAATATTATTCATTTCAAATGCCTGCAATGCATCATCCAGTACCGCCATAAATTCAGCCGCCGATATGTTCATGCCTTTATGTACCGAGAGCATATCTTGGCCTTTATACACACTTGGGCCGCCAGTTCCTGCAATGAAAAATGTCGCCGCGGCATTTTTTAGCGCTACGGGATCTGATTTGGCAAATCTTGGGGAGATTGTCGGGTTGGCCATATGCAAATCGACCAAGTCATTTGCAATACTCTCAATGCCAGCACTGCCGCCAAGACGTTCATACAGTGAATTACTCATAAACTATATCCTTGCTTTGATTCAGGTGAATCACATTGGCGTTTAATATTTAACAGCGAGTTTATTACGAAGAAATATCACGCCACTCGCCCTAAAGGGCACTGATAAATTGTAGGCTAAAATGGCGAAATGAGAGGGCTGCGACTCAATAAATAGGACTATTGATTGAGCAAGGTTATAGGTTGGCAAAACTCAATTAGGTTTACTTCTAGCTTTTAGGTGAGCTTTGAGAGAGCGCGTTGAGACTTTATATTAACACTAAGATTTAGCACTAAGATTTAGCACTAAGATTTAGTGCTAAGATTTAGTGCTAGTTTTCAGCCTAGGTTTGGGTGCTAGTTTTAGCCTAAAGCGCCAACGTCAGCTGCTGATAAAAATTGCATCTTGCATAATACCTTAAGAGATCAATCCAATCTGCCAAAGAAATTAATTAACCCCCTTACTCGAGTATATTTTCGTTTATTTTCAATAAACAGCATTTAAAAAAATAGCCAAGCCAACTAACAATACCAATCAGCTTAAAGCCATCCTCAAACAAAATACGTGAGTCACCAATAAAGGCCTCGATTGGAGTTTGAAACTGATCAACCAACACTGACAAAGCAAAAAAAACAAAGGCGAGCAGCAGAATTAGATACTGCGTTTTTAGGATGCACTTTCTGAAAACCACCATCCAGCAAAACATTAAACTGAAGTAAGCCAATAGAAAAAACTTCTCTTTGATAGCTAAATAACGCGGAAAAATATAATCGTGCAGCATAAAAAAGTCGTCACATAATAGCAGCGTGGTTAATAGGCCTGAACACAACATAAATACAGCGAACCACTTTTCTTTAGGCTGATGACGAAAAACCTCCCAAGTTAAAAAGCATATGGTCGCAGCAGCTGCCCACAATAAAGCGCCAACATTTGATGTCACCCCAGTTAAAGGATTCACTTCTGCCGTCGCAGCGAGATCACGGGTAAAAATGCCAAAAGGTAAATCCATTGTGGTACTGGCGAGGATAACAAATAGCAATAAGGCAAGGGGTAAAAAATAGAGAAGAAAGAAGAAACCGGTGAGATTTTTAGCCTGAGAAACTATCTGCATGTTCATGTTTAAACTTTTCCTAAACGTTTTGGCAGGCTCACCCATTAGAGTCGACTATTTAAGTTATAGTCGTAACTTGGGTGATAGTAAACTTTAGCGCTTGGGGTTTTAGCTGTGTGTTCTTGTGACTTGAATGAATGGAAAAACCCTATAGCGGTCAATCTGCTTTCACAGTTTTCTTACTATAATCCGGTAAAGTCTGTGCAACTCTACGGCGAAGATCATAGCTTATGATTCTGAGCGATGAATAGCCAAACAAAGCTTTCTATTAAGCATCTCTCGATATAAAGCACAGTTTAATATTGCGATGCCATACATTTCAAACGCCTCTTCAAATACTCGGCGCAGTTTGTACAATAAGTCAGCCTTGGAATCGACTAATCCGTGCTCTAACATCACAGCACCTAGATATTCAAAACCAATAGCCCCGGTAAGAAAAATCCCCCCTGAAAGTACAAAATAAAAAGCGCTTTGTTTTGATAATGATCTTAAAAATGGCACTAGCGAGACGCCTACAACAAACACAAACAACACCCCAAAAGGTAACCATGTGTGTGAGCTAATTAAGGCCGGTATGATGTCTTTCGCAGCAAGGTAATCATGAATATTTGAAAAATTTTCGTGTACCCCTACGCTCTCATCACAGGATAATAATAAAAATAGCACTGCTAAATATAACCAATAATTAAAGCCTTTATGATGATTGGTTTTTTCAAATAGATATAAAACAAAAAACAATATTGACGCTAATAGTAAATTTAATACCGAGAAATAAGTCGGAAAGCTTTGCTCATTACCTACGTCAAATAACGGCAAGAAACCCAATACATATTCATGTCCAGTGATATGAGCATAAATATAGGCAGCGAGCCCAGCAAGAACCAACAGGGTGACTATTGAGAACTGAGTAATACAGAATGTAGATAATTTGATATTCAATTTTATGTCCACAACCACTCCTTGCATCGCGTCATCTGAATTAAACTCAAGGCCTGTGCAGTTTAAATTTCAAGCAAACAATAGCTTAAACATAGCTTTGCGATACCGCTTATGTAAAGTAATATTCTGACTAAAAACCAACAAAAAAGGACTCGATATCGAGTCCTTGGATGAATTAGCCTGAATTAACACAGTGGCCAAAAAATGCCCCCAAATTAAACTTCGAGTCTTATACTTCGAGCCTTACATTAACCATATTAGCGGCTGTTATTGGCATCGTACTTGATAAAACAGTGCTGTTTGAATCGTGGAATAAATATCTAGTTAACCTCTGTTTTTCGGCAACCATACTATTTCATTTGATCCCTACTGCCACCGAGATTATGACCCGTTTCCCTATGGATGACCCCATAGTGACATCATTAGAAGACCCTTTATTGCAAAAAACATTCTTAATCATTTTTATGGTATTTATCAGTTTTGTTATTTACCAAATGAACTGGTTACGCAAACAAAAATAATCCATAAAAAACCGGCTTAATTACTTAAGCCGGTTTTTTCACTAACAGAAACTTACACTTAAAATCAATATACTTAGACAGTTAACCTACTGGAAGCTATACAATAAGTAACTTAGCTAGTGATACATCCGCTTTAAAGATCATTGAACTGCTGTAGCCATTCACTGAACGAATTAGACACCTTTTCAACCGTCCCCCAACCTTGATTATAAAACCACACAGCCACATCTTGCTGCTGAGTTTGACACTCGGTTTGCTTAAAGCAAAACATGTTGCCCTTACAATCAGAGGCAAACAAAATATGCCCTTTTGGCATGCCGCTCATCTCATATAAGTTGGACAGTAACGCCACATCTTCAAGGCTTAAAAAGTCCTGCACTTCAGAAATATCGACACCTAAATCGCAAATTTTTGTCAATACATTAGGGGTGTGCACCAAGCCATAGGTTGAGATTAAATACTTATATGAGTCTGGCAGCACTGCCGTCAGTTTTGCTTCAAGTTCAGCGATAAACTGACTCTTTATTGGCACCATGGCATTTTTACTGCCCCAGTTTTTTACAAATAGATCGATGCTATTCATGCCTACATATTCCCAAAACAACTAAAGCCAGAATACTGGCCAAAAAATTGTGACTAAAATACCAGAGAAACCCAAAAAGTCCGCGGTTTAACTGTAATTAATATTAGTTGACCACTTGTATCTTGAAGCTTTGGATGATTAGCAATCTGTATCACGCTATGTGCTTCCCCAAAAACGGCAAGGTTTTTCATTATATTCAAGCCTTACCCATGTCAGCCTGAAACAATGCAGGTATGAGTAAGCTAAACCTGCTGCATTTTGTTTGTACTGTGACTGATAAACTTAACCTATGGCTTGATTTTATCAGTGTTTTATCAATCTTTTTCTGTTTGTTTTCTGATATTAATATGATTTACAACTATAGTTATTAGATAGGATTGGCAATGATAATGGATTACTAAAGGTTTATGGATATGAAAACTTTTGCACGACTTAATCTTAAGCAGTTAATGGCTGTTGGTGCGGTTTCAATATTTATTATTTTGATACTTTTTTTAATCGCCAATCAAAAAACTATTCAACAGCGACACGAGCTCGGAGTGTTTCAAAATAAGATATCGCTTGCCTCCAATACCCTTTTACAACTTCGCCGATTGGAAAAGGATTTTATCCTAAGACGTGAAGAGCAATACATCACCCAGCTTAATTACAGCGAAAGATTATTAGAGCAACAACTGCTGGATATCAATAGCATATTGATATCCCATGACTTACAAATAGACTTTAACGGCCTTGACAGTATCAAGAGTGTCGCCCGCTATACCAACACCTTTAACGAACTTAGCAAGCAAACCTTTTTGATTGACGGAGATGACCTTGAACCTGGTTATCAAGGCAGATTTAAGCTTGCGGAGCTGGCATTTGAGCAAGATGCTTTGCAGCGTCATGATGCTGAATTAAACCAGATACAGCTTGATATTCAGCAGCAGACTTTCGAGTTTTTCTCCAGCTTTTCCCCAAAGCAGCTTGAACAAATTACGCAGCAATTTGACACGCTTGGCTCACTTCTGGGCCGAAATAATATCGATAAATCCATTACTCGCCATTTAGAAGCCTATAAAAACGCATTTTTCACGCTACAAACTGCACATCAAAAGCTTGGCTACGACTATAAATCAGGGCTACAAGGTGAGCTTCGCGCCTCGATTCAACAGGTTGAAGAGGAGCTTGATGGGTTATTTAATCAACTTCCAAGCATGATAGATGAGAAAATTAAAAATTACTTATTGTATGACTATCTGCTTGCCTTATTATTATGCTTACTTATCTTTATAACCTTATATACGGTCAACATTGCCAGCCATCAACTTGAAGAAGAACTGATTGACGCTAAGCAAGATGAAATAAAGGCCAATCGGGCTAAAAGCTCGTTTCTCGCGAATATGTCCCACGAAATACGTACTCCGTTAAATGGCATTATTGGCATGACCGAGATCCTCACAGACTCTAATTTAAACGCCATGCAAAAAGACTATTTAGCGACGATAAATGCATCCTCTCAAACACTATTAATGCTTATCAATGATATTTTAGACCTCTCCAAAATTGAATCGGGCAAGTTTGATATTAATGTTCACACTTGCGCCATAAAAGAAGTTATCTACGATACAGCAGCCCTTATCGCCCCCAAGGCACAGCAAAAAGATATCGAATTGCGTATCGATATGGATGCACAAATACCGACGTTAATCCGTGCCGATGAGCAAAAGCTAAGACAAATTTTGATGAATCTGGCATCAAATGCGATTAAGTTTACCAGCTCAGGTTCAGTGCAATTTACCTTGCGACAACAGCCATTAAAAAGCGCCCAAGACCATAAGGTTAATTTATATTTCTCAGTAAGAGATACTGGTATTGGAATAGATGAGGACAAACAAAGTCAGGTATTTGAAGAATTTAAACAAGAAAGCAATAGCACCTCTACTGAATTTGGTGGCACAGGTTTAGGGCTGGCTATTTCAGCAAAAATGGTTCAAATGATGGGCAGTAAAATTGAAATCAACTCAACCAAAGGAGTCGGCTCAGAGTTTTATTTCAATTTGATTTTAGACAAGCAGGCCCATACAGCCCCTGCTAAGCCAGCTCAAACCATTTATTACTGTGCTAACGAGCATGAAACCCTGTTACTGCAAAATTTGGATGAATTTAACTACCCTGTCATCTTACTTAAGGCCTTTGATGAGCTGCCTGAATCAATATCAGACAGTGCAGTATTACTGCTCAAGCAAACTCCCACGACTAAAGCCTCTGACATCATTAACATAACTAAAGCTTACCCAAACTTGCCTGTGGTGCTATCTCGTCATAACAATGATAGCAAGGATGACTTTGGCGAATCCATTTCTGGCTACGTCACAATCCCATTGTTAGGGCTTAGATTAGATACCTTACTGAAAACCGTCACAAGATCAGTTACTGCTGACATTGAAAGCACTCAAGCGACGATGAAAAGTGACAAACTTATTTTGCTGGTGGAAGATAATAAAATTAATCAGAAAGTGGTTGAAATTAACTTAAAAAAATTAGGAATAAATTACAAAATTGCCAACCATGGTGGCGAAGCGCTAGAAATATATAAACGTCACCATAAAAACATCGAATTGATACTGATGGATTGTATGATGCCAGTTATGACAGGCTTTGAAGCCACTGAGGCCATACGCGCTTTTGAAAAGGTAGAAGGCTCAGAGCCTGTGGTTATCATAGCCTTAACCGCTTCAATTTTAGATGATGATATTCAAAAGTGTTACGATGTGGGCATGAACGATTATTTACCTAAACCCTTTAGACGCGAAATTCTGGTAGAAAAGCTCACTAAATTTATTTGATGTCTTTTATCTGTGCTTTATTTATAGCGAAACTCAATTCACAGCTAAGCTCAATTAAAAGCCCACTACAAGAATACACTACCAAATTTGACTGATGAAAAAGGGGGATTAAAAGTAGCCTCCTTAGACCCTGTTGAAGCGAATACCATCTGCAAAGGCTACGGCCTTTAATACAATATTTTAGACGCCGCTGATAAGACCTTATCAGGCGTACCAAAAAACTTCTGCGCCCCCTCTTCATCCAGCAGTAAACACAGATCTGATGTTGCCACCATGGCCTTCTCATTGCTGGTATAGATCACTGTGCATTTCTTTAAATAGCTAGAAAAAAGCGAAGTTAAATAATGGCTATTTTCTTTTTCTGAGCCGACAAATGGCTCATCAATAATAAGAAATTTTTGCTGACAACTACCAATACCAATCATCAGCTTTATTTTTCTTAAAATACCATCTGGTAAGCTTTTGATTAATCCGCTGGTGATCAGTGTTGACTTACCTTCTGGCAAGTATTTTTCTAAATGAAAAAAGCTGATCATTTTATCGATATGGTCTTCATCAACATAGCCATTATAAAGCCGATAATTAGCCAGAATTGACCCTTGGTATAAATGAAAGTCAAAGGGGATATAGCAGATGCTATTTCTATATTTGAAGCTATTAAACTGGGTAATATTATAATTATCTAGCGTGATTTGACCTTGAAAACGGGTTTCAATCCCCCCTAAAAGGTTCATTAACGTGGTTTTACCTACCCCAGAAGGCGCACAAACTGACACTTTCTGGCCTTTGCCAACACGAAAAGATAAGTTAGTTAACCCTTTTGAAAGCCCCGTATAACGATGGGTTAGCCCGGTGACTTCTAACTGTCCCTGAAATTGATTTAATGGCGAGCTTTTCTCCATTTTATTGCGGTCATCATCTAGTGACATTAGCGCATTAATTTGCCCCGTTGAAGCTTTAATAGTATCTATTTTGGCTAAGGAATTATAAATCCCCATAATTGGCGTTAGTGCCTTCCACACTAAAATGATAATCGCCAACATAGCACCTGCATCTGTCGTGCCTTCCATCACGCCTGACACCGCGGTGACAATACTGGTGATGCCGATAATTTGAATCAAACTACCACCCATACTCTGCACTTTGCTGTTAGTGGTACTAACTTGGTGTGAATCGCTTAATCGTTGTATTAACGCTGAATTAAAACGTGATTTTAATACCGAAATTAATGGTAACCCTTGAATTGAGGAGGTATTGGATAATATTTCATTCCACTGATAAGAAACCATCGCATTGGCTCTAGAACTTTGAGAAGCCGATTTTGAATAGATGTAGCGGCCATACACACAAAAGCCCACCATGACTAAAATACCAGATATTACGGTTATCGCCGCGGTGCCAGACATGATGACTATGGCAATGATAAAAATAAAGATAAAAGGTAAATCAAAGTAGCTTAAGCTTGATTCAGCTGTCACTAACTGCCTAAATTGGTCAATATCTTTGAGTCTGGCTAACTGTGAAGATGTACCAGCACTTGATGTCATCGCATAGGGCAGCCACAGCAGTTTAGACAAAACACTGTAAGAAATATAACAAGAGAGCTCTTTGCCTGAGGTTGCTAGAATTTCCATACGCTGCTTTTTCAAAATATATTCGAAACAAGCGACCATCACAGCCCCTGCTGAAAGCCACAATAAGGTAGAAATCGAGCCTGCACTTAAGGCAAAATTATATACACTCATAATAAAAAAAGGCTGCAGGGCGCCCAACAAGTTGATCCCTAAACTCAGTTTAATGAGATCTTTAAATTCTGCGTTATATCGATAAAACGAATATTTAATCCAATTCTTTTTATCTTGAGACTCTGGCGGCGGCTCTCGAAATAACCGAGAGTAACTTGATATGTAACAAATCGATGCGACAAACTCGCCGCTGGGATCAAACACATATTCGAAAATATTGTCATTTTCATAATCATATAAGAAGCAGGTTTTATCGTTATAACTGAGTAAAATATAATTTTGATGTTTTAGCGAAATAAAGGCCGGACATGTGACCTCGTGTAATTGATCTTTTGTTTTTATATCAATGCTTAGACACTCATAGCCAACTCTGGTTAATGTGGCTTTAAATGCGCTAAGGTGGTTGTCATGATGAATAAAGACATCGGATAAAATACTGGGGGTCCCTTCCCACTCTAATGCAATCAACGCATAGGCTATGCCATTTAATAATGGCGTTTGTTCAAAGCGCTGCTGATACTCACCATGCTTAAAGTGCTCTAGTCTTTCGTTAAGCTCATCAAATGCTATTAAAGTATCCATTTTTTAACCCAATGTAATCGTTTCAACCAGGGTGTCAGTATTGGTGATTTTATTACTCACTATGACAAAGGAGTATTTTCCGGTGCGGGGCCTCAAACAAGAGAGCAAATTAATGGCCACTTCTTTATCGTAAACAAGATCAAAATCATCAATAATAATAACCAACTTGTTATTTAATAGTGCTCTTACAATAAGTAATAAAAAAGAAACCTGACGAGAAAATACTTTACTATTACCGCTACTGAGCTCAGTAAAAAAACCGAGTTTGAGTTGGTCGATATCTTCTTTTATTGATAAAGCTTCACAAAGAGAATATGCCGCCTTATGTAATTGCGGCCTAAAACAAGTGATATTATCTATGATAGTCCCTTCAATAAAACTGCTGTTTTTATCTATAGTTACAACAAGGTTAGCATCGATATTCTCTTCTTGAGATTTTTGTACAATGCGCTCAATTAACCGGGTTTTACCACTACCCGACTTGCCTTTTAGTAGGGTTATTTTTCCCTTAGTAAAAGAGATTTCTCGATTATTAAAAATTATCTTGGGGATCCTACTGTTGTAGGCTAATAACGCTTCGTTAGCTTTATCACTGGCCAACACACTTGAACCAGAGCTAGTGTTAGGCTCTTGCCCGGCAGCAGACTCAGGCGAGGTGCAAGCCGCTTTATTGGTATTTTCCATCAGCAACATTTCATTCAAGCGATCAATATAAATTTTATTGATTTTCCATTGTCCCATAGTTCTCATCGCTTGCTGATACGGGCCAAAATAGCGGTTAGTTAATAAAATAATAGCCGCCATCACCCCTTGGCTCATTTCTGTTGCGATCACGCTAAGGGCACCATTAATTACCACTACCGCCACTGAAAGCTGCTGCACCAAAGAAAGAATTAAGGCAAAATTTGATTCCTGTCTTTCAAATTTAGTACTGAAATGCTCTCGTTGTTCGATCATGTTATTCATCAAGTTTTCAACTCGGTATTCCATGGTGCGACTTTTAATATCCAGTGGATATGACACAATCTCGATTATTTTAGAGTTTGTAATCCCCTCAATAGTCGACTTGGTTTCTAATAACTGCACTTTTTTACTTGTTGAAAAATAGGCAATAATAAATAGAAATAATGACGCTACACTGATGATAATACCGGTATTCAGATTAATGACCGCCAGTACGACTATGGTCACAATACAAGTAAATATATTGATAAAAGATGACACTAAGTCGCCACTAAAATAGGATTTTAAGCTGGGGATCGTATTGAGTCGTTCTAAGTATTCACCGACTTCAAGCTTTTTAAAACGGGTGATATTGGCATGACATACCGCCTGAAACAGTTGATTGGTGATTTTTCTTTCAAACTTATTACCAATATCAGCAATAAGGGTTTCTTCTAATGCTTTCACTTTGTAATCTAAAATTATCGCTATTAAAATAATTGAATAGATAAAATACAAAGTGGAAGTTGCTTGATTTGGCAGTACCCGGTCAAAGATAATCAAAATTGCAAATGGTAGCACCAACCCAAGTAAGGTCGTCAGAATACTTGAAGTGAATAGAAAAACTAAGTCGATTATCGACAGTTTAGGAATATAGGATAATTTATTCATCAGCTTCCTTTTTCAACTTTTCAAGCACTTCCAAATCAAAATTATTCTGTATCGGCACCATACTATTTGATAATGCACTAAGAATATTAAGGTCAACTGGGCCGAGTAAGGCGTCAAACTTAGTCATATTGATGATGTAATCATATTGATTAGAATAAAAATCACGAATACTGTTGTATAAATTTGACTCTGAAGAAAGTAAATCCGTTAATGTTTTAGTTCCGATTTTATAAGCTTTTTGCGTTCCTTTATAAACGGAGTAGTTCGATATAATAATTTTCCGCAACAAATTAATTGATGTGACATTGTCATTAATTTGATAAATCAACTCATCAAATTCAACTCCTGCGTCATCAATTGATTGCCTATGGTTAGCGATACTCTGGAATATTTTATTCTTATTTTTTTGATATTCATAATAAGTGGAGCCACCACTCATTATGGGAACATTTATATTTAAAGAGTAGCTGATATCATCGTTATAGGTTTCAACATTATTATTGCTATCATTGACACTATAATTTGCCGACGCTGAAATGGTGGGGTAAAAGCCTGATTTGGTTTTATCCAATGTGGTTTCTGATTTTTTGATATTGTATTGTGAAATAATAATGTCGTAGTTTTTATGGGCTAAGTTTTTTTTAAGCTTACTTTTGCTTCTTGATGGGATCTGTTGATAGTGCTGATTTAATTGGATATCAAACTTAGGTTCGAGCTTTGTTTGGGTTGTAGAATTGAGCTTGATTAGAGAAATCCTGATGTCTTTTTCAATGCTTGCCAAGCTTTTTGCATTTTGCTCCTTCTTAGCATAGGCCTCATAAACATCTGTTTTGGCCACATTACCCAGCTCATTGTTTCTACTAATTTGCTCTAGGCGTGCTTGAGATGACTTTAGCTCCGCTTTGGTGGCTTTATGCTGCGCTTTGAATTTTAAATAAGAGAAATAATTTTCAACCACCTTGATGATAATATCATTGAGAATTTTATTATGTTTTATTTCATTTATTTGTAATTCTAACTTGCTCAAGTCGTAGTCATATACGATAGAGTAATCCAGTAATACCTGTGACAAGGATAAACTGTAACCATTACTGTTATAGTCATTATCGGTACGACTACCGTCATCAGGGTTAGGATAGGTGGTTTTAGATTCATTCCAAGTGGAATTTGCCTGAATATTCACGGTTGGTAAGAAAGGCGAAGTCCCTTTTTGTAGATCATATTCTGAAGACACTAATTCAAACTCAGAACTGATAATCTGATAATTATTCCTCAATGCCTGATCAATTAACAAAGATAGCTCTGATGCCCTTGTAGAAGCAGCATTAACAACACACAACAGTATTAAAGCGAATTTAATAATCTTCATTTATTCGCCTTATTAATTGCTAGATACTTTCTTAATACATTAAAAATCTCATCTTTTTTATAGGGCTTATGGATGACATAATCCATGCCCGCACTGATACATTTTTGATGTTCATCGTTACTGGTTAAAGCGGTCGCACCGATGATGACCCTGTCAGGCAGATTATTTTCATTGTCACTCTGTCTGATCCTTGATGTCGCCTCTAAACCATCAAGATTAGGCATAATACAATCCATAAACACCGTTTTATAATCGCCCACTTTGACTGACTCAATGGCTTCTTTACCATCATTAGCCGTATCACAATCAAAACCTAAATCAGTGAGTATTTTCTTCAAGATAAATTGCTGCAACCTATCATCTTCAACGATTAATATTTTTTCTGATTTTTCATCTACCGCTGCGTCTTCGTCTTTATTTATATGCTCAACAATATGGGCGATAAAATCACTGGGTGGACAAGGGTGATAAAAGACATGATCAACATGTTCGTAGAGCTTCTCATCGATATTTGAGGATGATAACGACAAGAATATTTTGATCACTTTCTTATTCAGCCTCGCCTTTAATATTTTACAAAATGACTGTAAATTTACCCCCTGAATAGTATTGGTTAAGATGATGCCATCTTGGGGTGAAAGCTCCTTTATAGATTGAAATAATTCATTGCCGGTGCGGGCAATAATCACTTTAGCCCCTTGATCTGTTAGCATTTGTTCAATCACATCAACTTGCATATAAGATGCACCACAAATTAGCAGCGTTCTGCCGTAGAGCTGGTTATTTTCAGTCTGATAATCAACAGGGGTGACATCAAAAGAGATCCGCACTCTTGATATGTCATCAATATTTTTTTGAATGACATGATATTTTTTTATTTGATTGAGTAATGTTTTAACCAATGCCTTGTTGGTTATGTCTTTTTTAGGTACGACACCCCAAGCTAAATTTTCGATATGCTCCATGGAGGGTATATCTTGATCATAGAGGTATAGATCAATATTAATCTGTAACTTCTCAACCCTTGTTGCCGAGCTGCAACTTAAAGAAAACAGTACGTTACGACAGTTGGAACTGGAGATTGTTTCGGAAATTTGCATCAGCAAAAGCCAAAATAAACCAGTATGATGACCATAAAAGGATAAGGGAATAGTATTTGCGACGTAACATTCTATAAGTTTATTTTGTTGCTTAGATTTTGTTGATAGTAGTACTACTAATTCACTAATTAAATTGTAAAAATCGACCAACTTTGTGCTAGAAGATGACTCAACTGTTGAAAGTAAATTAAAATTTTCAGCAAGGTTTTCTAATGTTCTGGTCGCAGTGGTGATCTCTTTGGCCTGTAAAACCTCTTGAACATTCTCTTTATTGACCAGTAGATCAATGCCCCCGTGTATGGTGTTAGTTATGCCTCTAATTTCATAACCTAATAAGTTATACAGCCTTTGGTATAAGTCAGTTTTACTCATTTGCTGCTCTAACTTTTCAAAACTAAACAGCAGCATGGAGTAGATTTTTTTTTCATCTGAGCTTGAGTCAATATCTGATAAGCGATGCTTTAGAGAACTATGATTGAGGGTTTTAACGTCACCTAAAATATGATGAAACGACTGCGATAATCTGCTCTTTTCTTTTACTGTGTATCGAATTTGCTTCCTTATCAGGTACCAGCCAAACACAAAAAAACCAAATATGGCGGTATTGATGGCAAAAAATATCGCCATTTGGGATTGTGAATTTTGCTTTATATCAGCTGCTAATTTTTGATTTAGGTTAGCTGAAATATCACTAACTTCTGCTAAACTTCCTTCGATATCAAGTTTTAATGTATTGATATCTTTATGATCATTATACTTTTTTACATATAAGTTAACGTAGTCAAACTTTAACAGACCAGCAAGGGATATAAGTTTTTTTTCAGTAGATGCGATAGAAATGAAAGACTGTACGTCTTTAGCAATTTGCTGCGTCAAAACAGAAATTTGAGCCTTATTACATGGTGAGCGCCCTACTTCGCATAAGGAGAGGGTGGCATTTAATATTTCAAGTTGATCGACGATATTGTTTGAGGTGTTAATGAGTGCATCTTGATTAGCCGTGACGGCAGGCTTCTGACCAGAAACGGTATTTTTTAGTGAATAAACCACTTGGCCGAGAGTTAATATCAGCACAATAGCAAAAGCAATTTTAATTTTTAGCGCATTATTATTATATTTTACATTCATGTTTAACGCTCATTAAACGACTCTTCTAACGCAGCCATTATAGGTTTAAGAGCATAATCAATAATTTTTCTACTGCCTGTTTTTACATCTGCAGTAAATTCCATATATGGTGCTAAGTGGTACTTAACCCCTTTATTTTCTAAATAATTTTTATTGATTGTGAGTTCGGCTAGAAAAAATTCTTCTTCTTTTTCTTCGTATGATCCTCTCGAGATAGATGAAATCACCGCATCGATAACACCGTATTTAGCAAAATTATAGGCATCAAGCTTTAGTTTTACTTTTTGGCCTTTAACGATAAAACCTATGTCTTTGCGGGCTATTTTTATCTCAGCTCGTAAAGCATTATTTAACGGCGTGATATCAGCAATGCTATCCCCTGGCGATATAATGGCAGAGATATAATTATAATTAAGCTTATCTACTGTACCGTCTACCGGTGAATAAACAAACAAGCGATCCACTTTATCTGAAATCGATGGCAGCATTTTTGACTTTATTGAAAGCTCTTTGTCTAGCGCAACAACCTTGGTTCGATATTCGCTATCCCTAATAAACTTGGTGTTTTCCAGTTGCTTGGTGAGACGAGTTAATAAAAAACCTTCATTAACTACTGACTCCTCTAAATTTTCAATTTCACGCAGCATATTCATTTCTTGCACTTGCATATTAAGCACGTCGGTATATGACGCCATTTCTTCTTTATACAATTGCTCTTTTATGGCGAGTTGCTTTTTAATTATGTTTAACTGGGCTGTAGAAGAAAGTATTCGCTGTTTCATAGAGTCGATGATCACCGTTTTATGGGCAATATCATGCTCCATTAAATCATCACTGGTTACATTTTTGCTATTCTCTTCTCGCCATTGCTCTTGCTGTATTTTGAGCGTTTGTGGATAGTCTTTAAAGGCTGAAAAGTCGGGTTCTTGTTGGGATATTAAAGATTCGTATTTTATTAGCTCTATCCTAAGCTGATTGATTTCAAAAAGATTAACAGCAAGATCACCAAGCTTATCTTTTGATCTTAATTGTGCAATTTTTTGGCCTTTGTAAACAATATCGCCAGGGGCGACATAAAGTTTTTCAAGTATCCCTCCTTCTAAGTGTTGCACTTTTTCGATATCTGAGTTTAGAAGTATTTCCCCTCTTGTGGCCACAGTAATTTCAAGCTCTGCTTGTGAGCCCCATATCAATAAAATAAAGAAAAAGACAAATGCAACCGAGGAAACTTTTTGTGAACTATTACTGCTGTTTTTAGCTATTAATACGCTAGAGCTATCAGAATGAACACTGTTAATAGACTCCTCGATGATGTCTTCAAAGTTTTGCTCAAGATTATCTTTACCTTTCATTTATCTCCATCACTACCTTGTTATGTCAATGAAATAAATTTTTTTAAACGGAAAGGCTAACCTGCTCAGCAATTTTTGATAGGTGTTGCTGTATTACATCTATTTGCTGCCTGCTTGGCATTTCGCCCTTTTTACTTATCCCCTCGGCCTCCCTAATCAATGGAACAGCATCTTCTTCGCACAAGTTAGACAAAGAACCTGATAAAGTATGAAAAACATGAAAAAGCGCCTCTGTATCCTGAGTACTATAATGCGCCTCAATGGTTGTTGCGGCATCAGCATTGCACTCTAAATACAAACCTAATAGCTCTTTTACGCACTCTGTATCACCATCAAACATGTCACTTAACGCTGTTATATTTATCATATTTAAAACTCATTTTGACTTGGTTAACACCACCTAAATTGACGACTTAGGTATTGTGTAATTACGATTTAATAATCCCTAATAATAACTTTAGTTTAAAATCCAGATATCTCTATAAAAAACATATATTTTATAAAGATACCTGCACTTTAACGTCTTATCACTGTAAATATTTAATCGTGGTTTATATTGAATCAGCCAATGTCGTTGAGTCATCCTCTGTTGTTGTATGAGCGCTATCATCAAAGCTGGCGCTGTCATCCATAACGTCAATACCGAGATCGGTGTTATCACCTGAAGTCCAATCACCTGCATTACTATCATCAGAGCCTGTGATTAATTGTTGCGTATCAGCACTTGAGCCATCCATTTCATAAGAGGAATTAACGTCAATGGTAATAGACGTTGCTGCTCCATCAATTGGTTGATCCATGCTATTAACACCACTCATGTCCATATTAATATCACCGCTAAAGTTTTCTGGTATTTCTAGCTTGACTGGTTGACATAAGTCCCCAGCAATTAAGTATTCACTGTCTCCTTGCTCTATACCTGACTGAGGCGAAACACCTTCTGGTAAACCAGAAATAATCACATGGTCGACTTCACTGTTTGAGCTGATATCTGTTGGTATGAATACATTTACACTGCCACCAGGTGCTGCTGTATAGTCATAATCTTCAGATTCATTCCCTACTGCAGAGCCAAGGGTTATTGAGCTATCGACTGTATCTGTGCCATTACTGACACTGTAAGTTAAGTCTAAAGAACCTTGTGAATCAGTATCTTGCTCAACACTATAGCTACCATCAAGTAAATCGATAACGACTGCATTTTCTGCCTGCACGTTTGAAACAGTTAAATTATCACCTTCTATACCTTCTACACCTTCTACATTTTCAAGTAACTCATCAACAGTTACGATTGTTGCAGCTGGCGCTTCGATACTTGCCTCGGCAATATTATCTACTGCTGCCTCTGTGTTTATTGCCGGTATTTCAAAATCAACCGAATGAGATGTGCCGTCATCTACGGTAAAATCGACAGTGACCGGTCCTTGATAATCAGGATCTGACCAGAATGTCCATGTCTCATTATCGTTGTCTATCAATACTCCTTCTTCACCTGAATAACTCACGCTTTCAACATTGACAGCCTCTGAATCTAAACCTTGAGATTCCAATAAATCGCTGGCCTCTAAAAGTACGTAACCATCATCATTCATGGCAAATGCTTCTTCATGTGGCACATCGTTCAATAATGGACTGTCATCCTCTACTGAACTTTCATCGCCAACATCTAAAGTAACTGAAGATACTGTGACAAAGAAATTACCGTTGTAGTCTTCTGGTGGCGTCATTGATAAGTCTTCAAGATTCCATTGGGTTATATCAACAACCTGCCCTTCTTCAGTGATAGTCATGGTATTGGTGCCATCACTCACTACGAAGCCTACTGGGTAGCCTGTCATCACAAGACTTTCCATTGTTTCTGATGCATCAAGCATTTCAACATTAAGTGAGAAATGACCCGTGCTATCTTCAGCAAAAACAAGTGGCCCTTCATGAGCTGTGGTAATAACAGTACCGTCAGCTACAGGTCGAATATAAATAGGTAAGTCGACCGTTGCTTCACTATTTCCATCTGTTGCGACGATCTGCAAACCTGCGGTACCAGCAAAATCACCTGTCGGGCTAAAGGTCCAGGTTCCATCACCATTGTCAGTAATACTGCCGTCAGCCTCCTCACCATCTGCGGTAACCACTTTCGAAATGGTTAGTGAGCTGTCAACATCACCGAATAAGGCTAATAAATCAGCTTCGCTAAAGGTTATGTCGCCATCTTCTTGAATAGTCAGATGCGCATTACCATTTTGGAATGGTGAATCATCCACTGGGATGATATCCATTGCCAATTCACCTTCAACTTCCTCTCCAGTTTCATCAGAAATGGTATAACTTAATTCTATTAAGCCATTGAAGTGCTCAGGAGTAATGAGGTTATAAGTACCATCCTGATTCTGTGTTAGTGATGAGTTGGCAGGTTGACGAACCGATAGATTATCTAACGTCAGATTATCACCATCGATATCACTTGCCTGTGAAAGGATATAGTTAGGGTCAATGGTTATGCTGACGTCTTCAGTACCCTCTAGATTGATAGTAGGTGCTGTCGGTAAATCATTAATTGGATTTACTGTTAAATCCATTGCGGCAGAAACAGTTGCTTCACCATCTGAAACATCAAATGTCAGCCCTAAATCGCCGTTGTAATCTGGATCTGGTGTAATGGAGAATGTGCCATTACCGTTATCAACCACACTGCCATTACCATTAACAGCTAAATTACTAGCAGTTAACTCATCACCATCGATGTCACTGGCATTGGCCAGTAACTGCTCTTGCGTGACCGTAATAACACCATCTTCATCCATAGTGTAAGCGACATTGCCATCAACTACAGGTGCGTCATTAACCGCCAGTGTAGTAATGCCAGCAGTGGTTTCAGCAGTGGCGCCGTCATCATCGATGATGGTGACATCCAGGCTTATTTCACCGTTGAAGTTCTCATTGGGCGAGAAGGTCACTGAGCCATCTTGGTTTTGCACCAAAATACCGTCAGTGCCAGAGTAAGACACTGAGTCTAGGCTGACAGTGCCATCCACATCGCTTGAGTTCGCTAATAACTGCTCAGCGCTAATGGTGATTTGGCCGTCTTCGTTGACTGTGTATGAGGTTGAACCCGCAACCGGTGCATCGTTGACATCCGCAACCGCGATATCAATGTTAGCTGGTGTGGTTACCGTACCATCGCTTACACCGAAATCGAGCTGTAAATCACCATTGAAGTTTTCATTTGGCGCAAAGCTATGGGTGCCATCACCGTTGTCGGTAAGCACACCGTCAGTGCCGCTGTACGTCACCGTATCAACAGATAGGTTATCACCATCTACGTCGGTAGCACCTGCCAGCAGCTGCTCATCGGTAATGATGATAACGCCGTCTTCATTCATTGAGAAAGCTTGGTCTTCTACCTCGGCAGCATCATTTACCGCGGTCACATCGACATTAAAACTCATCGAGTCAGTAGTCGTATCTGTGGTAGGTAGATCATCAGCGTCTATCTGACCATCAGCATTGTTATCACTTGAAACATTTACCTCAAAAGTCTCACTGTTGGTCGCAGTGCTTGCATCTGTTGATGAGGCGCCATCAGATATTTCAGTTTCGCTATTTGCACTTGATGGTGTTGCTGCAGACGCAGTTGCTGACGAAGATGGCGCACCTGAACTAGTTGAAGCACCTTCAGCCCCACCGATACTTTGGGCGCCTGAAGATACAGCCTCTTCAGGGGCTGCATTAGCTGCCCCTTCGGCCGCAGAGCTACTAGCTGCTTCCGTATCAGCATCTGAGGTTGAGCTTTCAACAGCTGATGATTGAGAATCTGTTGAACTAGGGGCTGCAGAAGAAGCCTCGGCATTGGCGGCCTCAGCATCATCAGTTTGAGAGTCATCTGTTGATGATTCTGAGCCGCCTGAAGGAGCCAAGCTTTCTTCTGCCGTTTGTATGTCTACCGATGATGTCGCAGTCGCAACAGTATTGGTGACTGTTGATTGATTATTCTCAGCCTTAGATGATGAAACCGTCGAGTCTTCTGTGTTTACTTGTTCAACAGCATCATTAAGAGCATCATTTTCAGGATTATTAGACAGGTTATCATTTGACATAAAAAGGCCTATTTATAAAATAATTAATTGAGTTTAAAAGCACGGAATCCCCAAGAGAACTGGGCAGCTCTCTTGTTCATTTAATAAATTTTTTGAATCATTTCGGAAGGCCAATCAAACCCTAGTTTTTATTCACACCTA
This sequence comes from Shewanella sp. 6_MG-2023, assembly GCF_030547195.1. NCBI lineage: Bacteria > Pseudomonadati > Pseudomonadota > Gammaproteobacteria > Alteromonadales > Shewanellaceae > Shewanella > Shewanella sp. 6_MG-2023. The sequence goes on from NZ_JAUOQU010000003.1 coordinate 153,095, forward strand.
TGTTAAAACTCAACATAACTATGCCTTTAGATTTAAACTAGCCTGTATAATTAACGGTAGTCTATAGTTTTGAGTTTGTGTATAAAAAACACACTTTTTTGATCTAGATCAATAAAACAACAAATCAACATGCCAAGTTGACAGGTTGACAGGTTGACAGAGGAAGAGTATTCGAGGGGGTTGCCCAAATAGCGGCTAAATAAATAACGTTACTAGATTAAATGAAGCTATAAGTAGATTTAATATCAACTCAAATTAAAAGTAATATCCAAGAATAATATAAAAAGGCTAAGCCCCTTTATTAGTATTTTTAAAACTATTCATATGACGAATTATTAATATTGATGTGTAGCGCTTCAACAATAAATAGCTCAAAGCTGAATTTAACTATTACACTTCAACCAATACTAACCCCGACAATAGTCTGCTAATGCCAAACAATAATGACTCAATCGTAAAGCCTTAAGTGAATGAGAGAAGTTTAAGAATGGAAGCGAAAAGGATTAAAATGGCAAATGATCAGCTGATATTCCTCCATTAACAGCTAAGAATTAAGTTTTTCTCAGTAATTACCATTGCAGCATAGTTATGTCGCGATTTAGTTAAAGCGACAGCCAAATAACAAAAAAGGACTCATTAGAGTCCTTTCAACAATCTTGCTCAGCTACATTTAACCAAGGAAGTTTAACCAAGCTAGCTTAACAGCTAACTAAACCTAGCTACGTAGGCCGATGCCACGTGAAATAAGGTAGTATGCTACAAACCATAGCGAGGCACAAAAGCCTACCATAATGGCAATTGATAACGGCACACTGATATCAGCAAAGCCTAAAAAGCCGTAGCGGAACACGTTTATCATATATACCACAGGGTTTAGCGCTGACACGCCTTGCCAAAAATCAGGTAGTAATGACAGCGAGTAAAACACCCCACCAAGATAAGTCAGTGGCGTTAAAATGAAAGTGGGGATAATGCTAATGTCATCAAAGCTTTTGGCAAATACCGCGTTAATTAACCCGCCTAACGCAAATAACACCGAGGTTAAAAACACCGTCATAATCACTAAGCCAACATGATGTAGGCTGAGGTTAACAAAGAACATTGCCACCAAGGTCACAATCAAGCCGACACTTAAGCCACGGGCGACGCCGCCGCCAACAAAACCGGCAATCATCACATAATGCGGCACAGGTGCCACCATTAACTCTTCAATACTGCCGTGCATTTTGGCACTAAAAAAGGACGAGGCCACATTAGAATAGGAGTTGGTGATAACCGACATCATGATTAAACCTGGTGCGATAAACTCCATGTACGATACGCCGCCCATTTCACCAATACGGTTGCCAATTAAGTTACCAAAAATCAAAAAGTACAAGGTCATGGTAATGGCTGGCGGCACTAAGGTTTGTACCCAAATACGGGTAAAACGATTGGTTTCTTTAATTAAAATACTTTTAAAGGCAATCCAATAAAGCTTGTTCATTATTTTGAGTCCTTAGTTTTTTTAACTAACTCGACAAATAGCTCTTCAAGGCGATTCGCCTTGTTACGCATTGATAGCACTTCAATATTTAACTGGCTTAATTGGCCGAACAAATCATTGAGATTGTTGGCTTTTGCCAAATCTACTTCCAGCGTATGACCATCGACCAAACGGCAACTCATATTATTTAGGCTTGGCGCAGCTTCAATATCGCGGCGTAAATCTAAAATGAAAGTTTCCACATCCAGTTTACTGAGTAGGCTTTTCATGCTGGTGCATTCAACCAATAAGCCTTTATCGATAATGCCGATATTGCGGCACAGCATTTCAGCTTCTTCAAGGTAATGGGTGGTCAAAATAATGGTCACGCCTTGGGCGTTAATTTGCTTTAAGAACTCCCACATCGAGCGGCGAAGCTCAATATCTACCCCTGCTGTTGGTTCATCAAGGATCAACAATTGTGGCTCATGCATTAACGCACGAGCAATCATTAAACGGCGCTTCATGCCGCCTGATAACGCTCGTGCTTGGCTATCACGCTTTTCCCATAAATCTAACTGGCTTAAATACTTTTGTGCACGCTGCAATGCCACTGCGCGGGTCACGCCATAGTAACCGGCTTGGTTAACTACAATTTGCAGCACGGTTTCAAACTGATTGAAGTTAAATTCTTGCGGCACTAAACCAATGCACATTTTGGCGCGCTCTAAGTTGTTGTCGATATCATAATCGAACACTTTAACGCTGCCTGATGTCTTTTGCACTAATGAGCTAATCACGCCAATAGTCGTCGATTTACCCGCACCATTGGGGCCTAATAGCGCAAAAAAATCGCCCTGCTCTACGGTTAAGCTAAGGCCTTTAACCGCTTGAACACCGCTCTTATAGGTTTTTTGCAGGTTTTCGATCACCAACGCTTTGGTGGGGTTGCTCATTGTGATACCTCTGGTTCATGAATTGCGAATGACGTGCTGTTAATTACACTGTCTTAATTACATGATCTTAATGACCTAATGTAAATGATTAACACGCAAAATTTTCTGACGCCCAAAACAAAACTCCCGCCTATAGCGGGAGTTGGTCAACCATAGATTGGATTAATCTAATGGTACAACTTTAGCAATGTAAGGTAAGTTACGATATTGCTCTGCGTAGTCAATACCATAGCCGACGATGAACTCATCAGGAATGGTAAAACCAATAAAGTCGACTGGTACATTAACTTCACGACGCTCAGGCTTATCGAGTAATGTACATAATGCTAAGCTTTTAGGCTCGCGCAGTAATAACATCTCACGTACTTTATTTAAGGTATTACCTGAATCAATTAAATCTTCAACAATCAATACGTCACGTCCGGCAATCTCAGATGATACATCTTTAAGGATCTTCACGTCACGTGTGCTTGTCATTGCATTGCCATAACTTGAAACTGACATGAAGTCGATTTCAACATGGCCTTTGATACGGCGACATAAGTCAGCCATAAAAACCACAGACCCTTTCAATAAGCCGACCATTAGCAAACGTTCGCTGTCTGCGTAATGGGTATTAATCCTTTCAGCTAATATATCCAGTTTTTCGCTGATTTCTTCTGCAGAAATCATCACTTCTGTTGTGTGTTTCATATTACTCTCAATTGTCGATTTTTTCGGACTTGTCGTTGGCATATCCCCAACGATTTGTCAGCCCGTGCTCTATGCCCAAATGATCTAGAATTCGGGAAACCATGAAGTTTACCAGATCTTCTATCGATTTGGGATAATGATAAAAGCCTGGTGCCGCTGGCATGATGGTCGCGCCGTTGCGAGTCAGGCTTAACATATGCTCTAAGTGTATGGCACTAAAAGGAGTTTCCCGAGGAACAAGGATTAATTGACCGCGCTCTTTTATTACTACATCTGCCGCTCTTTCTAACAAATTATTACTCATTCCGGTGGCAATCGCCGCTAAAGTGCCTGTTGAGCAGGGGCAAACCACCATTTGCTTTGGCGCCGCACTGCCAGATGCCGGTGGCGAAAACCATTCATCTTTGCCCAAAACCACCAGCTCACCAGCAGCATTTTTATCCATCTTAAAATGGGCTAATAACTGCTGACAGGCTTTTTCTGAGTTTGCGCTCAGTTGCAAACCTTCTTCAGTGGCAAGCACCACTCTGGCAGCACTTGAGATCATCAAAAACACTTGGTAATCGGCGGTCAGTAAGCACTGCAGTAACTTTAAACCATAGGGCGCACCAGAAGCGCCAGTCCACGCGAGACTAATGGCCTTTTCTTTTTTTGCGTACGGGTGGTTCGAATTACTCATATGTTCTCTTTTAATCAAGCTTTACCGCTTATACGGCCAAAACCGACTTATTGATGACTATTAACCTAATCTAACCTTATCTAGTAGGTTATTTTAGTGCATTTATCAATTGTTGATGGATACCATGAAAGCCGCCATTACTCATAATCACTACGGTATCACCACTTTGTGCTTGAGCTTTAACTTGAGCAATAATGGCGTCGATATCCGTAAACACGGCAACAGGAATACTGGCGCTAGCCATATTGGCTTTTAAATCCCAGCCGACATTGTCCGCTTGATACAAAAAGGCGCAATCCGCTAAGGCCATAGATGCTGCTAAAGTGTCTTTATGTACGCCGCTTTTCATGGTGTTTGAGCGCGGCTCGAGCACCACGATTAATTTACCTGTAGCTAAATCGCCCTCGCCCACTTTGGCGCGCAGGCCTTGTAAAGTCGTTTCAATGGCCGTTGGATGATGCGCAAAGTCATCATAAACCGCAATGCCATTAACGGTATCTAATAGCTCTAACCGACGTTTTGGCGGCGCAAATTGGCTCAAGGCTTCAATAGCATGACTTGGCGCTACGCCAACATGCCTTGCTGCTGCGATGGCCATTATGGCATTTTCAATATTGTGCTGACCGATTAAGCCCCAGTTTAATATGCCTTGGGACTCGCCATTAAACTTCACTTCAAACTCATGACCGTCTGCAGCAATGGTTTTACCATACCAGCCTGTGGCGCTATGCTCAGTGGCATAAAAATGCTCTTGCTCGCTCCAACAACCTAATTCAATCACTTGTTTTACCGCCTCTACTTCAGCAGGCCAAATGACTTTACCTTCACTGGGAACCGTGCGGATAACATGATTAAATTGGCGCTGAATAGCAGCCAGATCGGCAAATATGTCGGCATGATCAAACTCAAGATTATTAACCACTAAAGTACGCGGGCGGTAATGCACAAACTTAGAGCGTTTATCGAAAAAGGCGCTGTCATATTCGTCGGCCTCAACCACAAAAAAAGGCGAGTTACCTAAACGGGCTGACACGCCAAAGTTTTGCGGTACGCCGCCAATTAAAAAGCCCGGCTCATAGCCACAATACTCTAATACCCACGCCAACATACTGGAGGTTGAGGTTTTACCATGGGTGCCTGATACCGCCAGTACCCAGCGTTCTGGCAAGATATACTCTGATAAAAACTGCGGCCCTGAGGTGTATTTAATGCCACGGTTTAATACTGCTTCAACACAAGGGTTTCCGCGGCTCATAGCATTACCAATGACCACTAAATCTGGCTGATTTTCACCTTCTTTACCCAGCTGTACGGGGTCGAAGCCTTGAATAAGCTCAATGCCTTGCTGTTCAAGCTGGGTGCTCATAGGTGGATACACATTGGCATCACTACCGGTGACTTTGTGTCCCATACCGCGGGCTAATAACGCTAAACCGCCCATAAAAGTGCCACAAATTCCAAGAATATGTACGTGCATGCCGTTGCTCTACTTAAAAAATAATCAGGGGGCTATTCTAATGCAAATAGGGGGTTAATGTCAGTTATCGCTGCTAACAAAACAGGCAAGCATAAATGCTTGCCTGTTTTAAGGGGCTATCCATAAGCTTGGCTTAGATTACTGCTTAAGCCTTGGTTGTAGTTTTAAGTATTCGTTTTAGCTTGCAGCAGCGCGGTTAACTTATCTATCTTATCGTGCAGCTGCTGAATATCTTCCGCGGTTGCCGCTGTTTTTGACTCAACGTTTTTATCATCGTTGACCTCTTGCTCTTCACGCATTATTTTAGTTTCTTCACCCATCACATCTAGCACTGCGCCCACCATCATGTTTAAAAACACAAAAGTCGTTAAGAAAATAAACGTCAAGTAATACAGCCAACTTAGTGGATACACTGCCATGGTTTCGTACATGATCGAGGTCCATGACTCGAACGTAGAAATACGGAACAATGTCAGCATCGCAATAGACACATCGCCCCATAAAAAGTCATTCACATGGGCAAAAAACATGCTACCAATCGCGCCATAAATATAGAAGATTACAAACATTAATAATGCAATATAACCCATGCGTGGAATGGCTTTAAGCAGCGCATTAATCAACATTCTCAGCTCTGGCACCATAGACACCAGTCGTAACACCCTGAAAATACGTAATAGTCGCGCCAGTAATATGGTGGAGCCACCCAATGGTACTAAACTGCCAATCACAATAATGGTGTCGAAGATATTCCAGCCCTTGGAGAAGAAGGACTTAATACCATCACTGGCCATGTAGCGAATAATGAGCTCAAACAAAAAGAACACTGTAATGGCAATATCCAACACATATAAGCTGTTTTCAAGCCAAGTAGGCAAATGATAGGTGTGAGCACCAATAGATAATGCCGACACAATAATCACAAAAATAACAAATCCCTGGAAGGTTTTGCTTTGGTCAATTTTTTTTAGTACTGAGAGCATACCTGTTGCTTGCATAATGAATGGTTTTCTCCAAATGAGGCGCACTTTTGAGGACAGCAGAGCCTACTGAACCATGCTTAAATTAGAATTAAAAGCTTCAGCTATCACTAATGTTACAGTTAATAAAATACTTAGGTTGGCAACTAGCCTTGATAAATCTCTAGCGGTAAATCATCAGGATCGCTAAAGAAAGTGAACTTCTTGCCAGTGTATTCATCGATTCGAATAGGCTCGACATCGACATTGTGTGAGGTTAAATGCGCCACGACCGCATCAATATCGGTGACCTTAAAGGCTAAATGACGCAGTCCTTGAGCCTCAGGATAACTGGGGCGTATAGGCGAGTTTGGAATAGAAAACAGCTCAATCTGACTGCCATCTGCCAGCTGTAAATCAAGCTTGTAAGATTGGCGATCTTCACGGTAGTTTTCTGCCAACACCTTAAAGCCTAAAACTTCAGTGTAGAAGTGTTTTGAGCGCGGATAATCTTCACAAATGATCGCCACATGATGAATACCTTTAAACATAGCCTTTCCTATTCAGTTAGTGATATTAGCAACTGCTGTAAGTCAGCTTAACGGCCTTTTTTAGACTGCGCTAAGGCTTTTTGGCGGGCTTGTTGCTTAAGGGATCCCTTTTTCGTTTTACGGGTCACGGGGGCAACTTGGGTTAAATCGGGCTCAAACCCTTGCAGCCATTGCTGTGGTAAACGTCTATCTAAAAAGGCTTCTAGCTTTATTAATTGTGGTTCGTCATCAACGCTGAGCAACGTTATTGCTTGGCCTTCTTTACCAGCGCGGCCTGTACGACCAATGCGGTGAATGTAGTCTTCGTTTTGAAACGGCAGCTCAATGTTCACCACATAGTTTAGCTCATTAATATCTAGCCCTCTGGCAGCAACATCGGTGGCCACCAGCGCTTTAATGTCACCCGATTTAAACTGCGCTAACACGCTCTCACGCATTGTTTGCGAAAGATCTGCATGAAATGCCACAGCATTAACCCCCGCTTGTTTCATTTGCGCAGCTGCTTTATCCGCCCCTTGCTTGGTGCGGCTAAAGATTAACGCTTGTTGCCAACTTTCTTTGTTAATCAAGTGACACAATGCGGGCATTTTTTTATTCGCATCAAGGTTATACACCCGCTCAACAATTTTGGCTGCTGTCGTATTGCGCTCGCTGGTTTCAATCACTTGAGGCGATTGCAGCAGTCGCTTACTGAACTTAAAAATACGCTCATCTAACGTTGCTGAAAACAATAAGGTTTGGCGCTCTTTTGGCAGGCGCTTTAATACCTCGATGATTTCATCTCTAAAGCCCATGTCTAACATGCGGTCGGCTTCATCAAATACCAACTGGCTGACGTTTGATAATGTCATCACTCGATTACGTAAGTGATCTAATAACCTGCCCGGCGTAGCAACAATAATATCTGCCCCCGCTTTAATTGCATCAGCCTGCGCTTTAATACTCACGCCGCCATACACCATTAGCGAGCTAATTTGAGTGTGCTCGGCATAGGTTTGAATGCTTTGGTTTACTTGTTGGGCCAACTCACGTGTTGGCACCAATATTAACGCGCGAGTGCGTTCTTGATGCTCACAAGGCGATGTATTAACGAGTTTTTGTATTATCGGCAATGCAAAGGCTGCGGTTTTACCCGTACCCGTTTGCGCCCCAGCTAATACGTCTTTTCCGGCAAGCACCACTGGAATTGCTTGTTGCTGGATCGGTGTAGGTTGCTCGTAACCTAAACGGGCTAAATGCTCAACTAACTCAGCTTGCAGCGATAACGAAGAAAAAGACATAAACACTCCTAAAAACAGATACCCCAAAGTTTACCATGCTGGTTATTTTCTCAATAGGAAGAGTTTTGTCATTACCATCAGCTTGATGATGTCATTTGTAGGCTATTAATTAGTGCATACAACTGCCGAGACACAAAAGCGAAACATTTCATTCACAAAAGCATCAACTTTGCGTAAGGCCTTGTTCATATAACCGCTCTATGCTTTTCAAGTTTCCAAGGGTTGAGCCACGAATTGCAGCCTTCCCCACCCAACTCGTCAATAGGATAGACAACATAATGAATAAGACCTGGAAAGCATCATATGGTGTGCTTGCTTTAGTCATTTCAAGTGCCCTAAATGCTGAAGTGCTACCGACATACCAAACTGAAAATGCTTGGTTTACTGATGCACAAAGCGCAATCGATGCAAAACTGAATACCAATAATCAATTCAAAGCTAAAAACGTGATCATTTTTGTCGGTGATGGCATGGGCGTTTCTACCCTAACGGCATCACGCATTCTTCAAGGGCAATTGGCAGGAAACCCTGGTGAAGAAGGCTACTTAAGCTTTGAAACATTCCCCCACACTGCTTTAGTCAAAACCTACAACGTTGATGCGCAAACCCCAGATTCTGCAGGCACCATGACAGCAATGATGTCGGGTCTTAAAAGTGATGCTGGTGTATTAGGTGTTGATGAAGACATCGTGCGCGGCGACTGCTCAACCGTTGCTGGTAACGAAGTAGTCACAGCGCTTGAGCTTGCTGAAATTAAAGGTTTAGCAACGGGTATTGTCTCAACTGCGCGCATTACCCACGCGACACCCGCTGCAACCTATGCAAAATCTGCCGACCGCAACTGGGAAGATATCTCTGACATGCCAGAAGATGCGGTAACTGGCGGCTGTAAAGATATTGCCGATCAACTAGTGAATTTTGAAGCCAATGTCGAAGCCCGTTTTAAAGGTGTTGATATTGATGGTATCGACGTGGTTATGGGCGGCGGTCGTCGTCATTTTTTACCAAAAGATGCCAGCTTTAACAGCGCCGATGCCGTGAGTGAGATTGAAGGCGATCGCACAGATTCACGAGATTTAACCGCTGAGTGGCAAGCAAAATACAGCGAAGGTGTTTATGTAATGGATCAAGCAGGATTTGATGCCATTGATACCGAAAACACCAAGCAGCTGATGGGGTTATTTAACGAATCTCATATGCAGTATGAAGCTGACCGTGACAATGATGTTGCAGGTGAGCCTTCAATTGCACAAATGACCGGCAAAGCTATCGATATCCTAGATAATAACGATAACGGTTTCTTCTTAATGGTGGAATCAGGCCGTATTGACCACGGTCATCACGCAGGTAGCGCTTATAACGCGTTAACCGATGCCATTGCATTGTCTGATGCCGTTAAAGAAGCGGTCGCAAAAACCGACCCAAGCGAAACACTGATTCTGGTTACCGCTGACCACGGTCACGTGTTCACCATTGCCGGTTACCCAAAACGCGGCAACCCTATCTTAGGTAAAGTTGTTGGTATCGGTAGCACTGAACCTTCAACAGCATCTGATGGCCTACCTTACACCACTTTAGGTTACACCAACGGTAATGGCTTCCACGATTTAGGTGATGAAACCGATGCTGACGCAGGTTACGGCGAAGACGTTAACGCGGGTCGTCAAGACTTAACCAATATTGATACAACGACTTCTGGTTTCCACCAGGAAGCCTTAATTCCAATGAGCTCAGAAACCCACTCAGGTGAAGACATCACTTTGCATGCACAAGGTCCAGGCGCACAACTGGTACAAGGCGTTGTTGAGCAAAGCGTGGTATTTCACCTTATTGAGCAATCTCTCGACTTAATTCAGCAATAAGCAGGAATGAACATGAAAAACTTAAATCTATCCCTAGTCGCCCTTGCTGTAATGGGTCTATCTGCTTGTTCAGACGGTGATGATGGTTCAAACGGTGCCGATGGTTCGAACGGTTCAAATGGTTCAACGAGCCTTATCGTGCAAACAGCTTTAGCTATTGGCGATGCAAACTGTCCTAACAGCGGCGTGCAAATTGACTCAGGTATTGATACCGACAGCGATGGTGAATTGCAAAGCACTGAAGTCACAGCCACTGAATACGTCTGTGCTCCTGGTAATTCAACCGTTAGCACCAGCGACATATTAACCAGCGTTAACAACGATTGGTTTGTAGCAGGTCAGCAAGAAATCACCGCAGCACGCCAAAATTGGCTTGCTGCCACAACGCCAAGTATGGCTACAACGAGCAGCGCTAAAACATCAGTACCATCTGTTGCGGCAACTAATGCTAGCGCCTTAAACGAATTACGTGGCAGTGCTAAAAACGTGATTTTATTTGTCGGTGACGGCATGGGCATTTCAACGGTGACAGCAGCGCGTATTTTAGAAGGCCAAATGCAAGGTAAAAACGGTGAAGAGCATAACCTTTCATTCGATACCTTCCCATTTGCAGGCTTAGCTAAAACCTACAACGTTGATGCACAAACCCCTGACTCAGCAGGCACTATGACTGCAATGATGAGCGGCGTTAAATCTGACGCTGGTGTCTTAGGTGTTGATGAACATGTTGAGCGCGGCGACTGTAGCACTGTTGCGGGCACAGAGTTAATTACCGCATTAGAACTGGCTGAGATCGCGGGTAAATCTACAGGGGTTATCTCAACGGCGCGTATTACTCATGCAACGCCAGCGGCGACCTACGCAAAGTCAGCTGATCGCAACTGGGAAGATATTTCCGACATGCCAGAAGATGCGGTATCCGGTGGTTGTAAAGATATTGCTGACCAATTAGTCAACTTCGAAGCCAACCTAGAAGCGCGTATTAGCGGTATTGATGTTGATGGTATCGACGTGGTAATGGGCGGCGGTCGTCGTCACTTTTTACCTAAAGATGCTGCTTATAACTCAGCAGATGCCGTCAGTTCAATTGAAGGTGACCGCACCGATGGTCGTGACTTAACTGCAGAATGGCAAGCCACTTATGCAGACGGTGTTTATGTGATGGATCAAGCAGGTTTTGATGCCATTGATGCCGCTAGCACGACTCGTGTAATGGGCTTATTTAACGAGTCTCATATGCAGTATGAAGCTGACCGCGCTAATGATGTTGCGGGCGAGCCATCGGTTGCAGAAATGACCGCTAAAGCCATTGATATCCTTGATAACAATGATGAAGGTTTCTTCTTAACCGTTGAGTCAGGTCGTATCGACCACGGCCATCACGCAGGCAGTGCATACAACGCCCTAACGGACACAATTGCATTTTCTGATGCGATTGCCAAAGCCGTTGAAATGACCGATATGTCAGATACGTTAATCATTGTCACCGCCGATCATGGCCACGTATTTACCATTGCTGGTTACCCTAAACGCGGTAATCCAATCTTAGGTAAAGTGGTTGGCATTGGTAGCGAAGAACCATCAACTGCGGCAGATGGCATGCCATACACCACACTGGGTTACACCAATGGTCGCGGCTATAAAAACCTCGGCACTGAAACCGATGCCGATGCTGGATACGGTGAAGATATTACTGCAGGTCGTTTTGACCTAACCGATATCGACACTGCTTCAACAGGTTTTCACCAGGAGTCTTTAGTGCCGACTAGCTCTGAAACCCATGCGGGTGAAGATGTCGGTATTTATGCTTACGGCCCAGGGGCAATGTTAGTTAACGGCACCAATGAACAGAGTGTGATTTATCACATCATGGACTTTGCCGCCGACTTAACCAACAAAGCGAACGCAGCAATAGCGAACTAAACCGTTCGCTTACAAGCGAACGAGCCTAAAAGCCAAGGCTGCAACCTAATTGCAGCCTTGGTTTAATTGATTATTTTAGCCTTAACCTTTTTATATCGACATGCATCACTATCAGCAATGTCATAGGAGTTCCCGTGAAGTTACCTCTGCCTTTATCAATCATGTTTTCAAGTCTGCTTATCACTTTATCCGCTGCAAGTTACGCCCAATGCGACTTATCCTCGTCAAGCTTACAGGCAAGTTATCAACTCACCTCCACTGATAGTCCAGTCAGCCAACACCAGAATAAAAGCTGCCTTAATTTATGGCGCCAAGGCAATACCGTGGCGCATCAATACCCGCAAACTGATATCACTGAATCATGGTTTTTGCTCAATAATAAGCAAATCAAACCCACCCGTTTTTTTGATGGCTATCAACGCGGTATTGAATACCAACCAGGCGAAGTGGTTCACGGCAAGTCTGAACACGACTGGTCATATCGTTATCAATTTATCTCTGACAAGCTTATTTCACAGTTAACACTTAGCACCGAAACAGGCAAAGGCTGTGAGCGTCAGCAAGTGCTCACTCAAACCTCTGCAAACAGTAAAATTGAGCTAGTTTGGTTACCTGAACTACAACTTATCAGCCGCTTTAGTTGGACAAAAGGCCAAGGACAACATCAAACACATGAGCAATGGCAACTCACTGAACTCAGCCATGATGCAGATAAAGTCGCTGCTTTTTTCAAACAGCTTAATCATTACAAAATGACCGATTATGCCGATATTGGCGACGATCATAGCGATGAGTTTTTAACGAACATGGTAACTTTGGGGTTTGTTGAGCACGGCGCATCTGGGTTTTATGACACCGAAGGCAAAGCGCTTGCAGGTAATGGGCATGCTCATTAAGCATTGAGCATTGAGCATTGAGGGCAGTAGAAGTAATCCAATAAAAATGCCGACTTTCTGATTAAGCTACACAGTATTGGTTACTGTGTGCCTAGGGTCTGTTGATCTTTCACGGTTGTTTTTGCAGCGAATTGTTGGCCATTTATACAAGACAGAGGCTTTGCAGTGTAGTTATTCTACATAATAAGCCGATAACGAAGTAAAAATGGCCAACAAACGCTGTCCGAAGGATTCGGCTAAAAACGAATTACGCTTTGTTGAGTGAATTTTTTGCAAACAAAGAGCGCTTAGATTGCTAGGCTGCACTCCACTCGCCGCGCTTAATTCGTTTTTATCTCGAACAAAATGCCACCAGCAAAGATCAACAGACCCTAGAGAATACTCGGCAACTTTCAGTTTATTCGCATTTGAACGAATTAATAACTTAACGTTAGCTGTTAAAATAGCTGTTAAAAATAGCCGTTAAAATTAAAAGCTACGCTCTGTGGTTTCACCATTAATCACAATAACCTCTTGCTCATCGGCATGGAGGAAAAAAGCCGGATCATCTTCTGGGGTATTTGGCAATTCAGGGTCATCATTTTGCGCAACGCAGGTATAACCTAAGCTGTAGTTATTGGCGACCACAAAACCAAACTCATAGTCATAAATTACAACATCATCGTTTGCATCCAAAACAGGATTAACTCTGGCTGCTGCAATAGGCGCCACCATGATGAACTGACTTTCGCTATCACGAAAATCATCCATATTTTCAAGGGCTGTGGCTTCAGGGTATAAATACACTGCGGAGCTAAACTCTGAGCCCCCAGCTGCCATTTCACATTGCTCAATCACCTCAGTAGAGACACTACCATTAATGGCGCCAACCTCTGCACTATTTACCAATTGCACTGATGTTGGCTTTAAGGTCCAGTAGTCTTTATTACCTTTTGGCCCTTGTAAGCCTTTTTGTAAATTAAACTCAGCCACAAAACTATTGTTACCCGCTGCTATGGTGAATGCTTTATTAAAGAATAAACGTCCAGTATTGTCATCATCTGCACCAACCCCGCCACAACTGCCATTGCTGTTAGTGGTTAACCCTGCAATGGTTTCGTCCATCGTTTGTACATAGGAGCTTTCTTCATTGGCCACTTCACTGTTTTCCATGTAAATACACATTTGGTACTCACCGACAGTAACCTCTTGGCCGCTGACTAAGGTTTCAACGTCTGAGCCTTGAAATTCGAGTAAATCGACTTGCTTTAATTCGCCGTCTTCTGACACGTCAAATGAGATACTGCCAGCATCAGTTTTTTTAACACCACCTGCTTAAATGCGATGGTGACTTTTTCTGCATCAGCAGGGTTATCTGATACCCCTAAATTAAAGGTGCCAGTTTCAATGACAGGAGTAGAGTCATCATTATCGCTTCCGCCACAGGCCGTTAATAATCCAGCCGTTGCGATAAGAAATGCTATTTTTGAAAGTTTCATTGGTTATCGACCTTTATCATTACAACCTAAGGTTGAAGTGTAGCATAGCAAGTCACAGCACAGCTCGACGAAAGCACAGTCGTATCAATACCTACGCCCAAATAACACTTAGGTCATGACAATGTTAATGTCCTGCCGTGCTTGGTCCATAACCACCAAACTTGGTAGCAAAATAGCCAATAATCCAACCCGCGATTAATCCATCGGCAACAAACCAAAATGGCGATTGCAATGCACCGCCCAGACCGAATATGGCGAAGTGGTTCATAGTAAATCCGCAAGCAAGAGTGATATCGACTTCAGTTTATTCCTTACAAGCTCATCTGGCATGATGATAATGTGTCTAACCGCCTAACTTTATTTTAAACCGTGGATATTACCTAAATATTCATTTTCAATATTTGTAGATAACTCCCATACACTTGCTTATGAAGATTGAAATAAAACCAGTGCATTATTGGTTTCAAATGACTACCTTTAATAAGTACAAACATAAACGATGTTTGCCATCGATTGGAGACCGAAATGGATAAAGCACTGCAAACCATGATTGCTAATATGCCAGAAAAAACAGGCAAGTCATTACCAGAGTGGCTCGATATACTTGCAAAGCTGAACATTGAAAAGCATGGAATGGCAGTAAAATATTTGAAAGCTGAACATGATGTTAGCCATGGGTTTGCCAATACCATCGTCACCTTATCAAAACAAAAAGACGAATCAGCTGATGAGTTAGTCACTCAACAATATCAAGGCAAAGAAGCCCTGACGCCAATCTATGATGTGCTTATTGCTATTGTGAGCGGCTTTGGCCAAGACGTAGTGATAACCCCTAAAAAAGCGACAGTGAGTATCATTAGGAAAAAACAATTTGCCCTGATTAAACCTGCGACCAAAACCCGTATCGACCTAGGGTTAAAAATCAAAGACACACAACCTCAAGGTTGCCTTGAAGATTCTGGGCCTTTTGGTGCAATGTGTAGCCATCGCATACAATTAAAAGATATTGCGGATGTGAATGATGAAGTAAAGCAATGGTTGCTTTTAGCATACGATCAATCTGTTTAATAGCAGTGATACAGGTTAGCTGCTTAAACTGAATTCATGAGTTAAGAATTTCAGTTAGGCAGCCAAACCAACCCATTAAGCTCGATAAAAGCCTTTCATTACCTTCCCGCCGTACTTGGTCCATAACCACCAAACTTGGTAGCAAAATAGCCAATAATCCAACCCGCGATTAATCCATCGGCAACAAACCAAAATGGCGATTGCAATGCACCGCCAAGACCAAATATAGCCACCATTAAGGCTTGGATTTGATCATAGGCCACAAAGGTAAACACCAGATTCATCCAGCCGCCCATTATGGTTGCGGTTAGCCACCAAGGCATGGCTATTTTTAACACCGGATGATAATCAAATACCCCAGCAAGCCCAATAATGGCGCCAAAAGTGATATACCACAGCAGTAATCCCCACAAAAACAATAAACTGGTTTCTGGGGCAAGCCATGGCACTATCCAAAAGCACAATACCCCAAAGGCTAAACCGATAAGCTTGCCCACGGCGGTGCGGGTGACTAAAGAAGGGTTAGAAATCATAATGACCTCCATACTATTTGAATGAGTCAGGTAAATCACCTGACTGATTTAGCCACGGCGATTAAGGGCTGCTATTAGCGGTTCACAACAGCGTTTATTCACCGCCAAGGTTGTTGTAAAGACCTCCATATTAGCCCTATCTGTTAACCCTCAATGTGATCTTGGATAATCAATGCTTGGATTAATACTTAATTATTAGCCAAGGCGAAACAGCAATAAGGCTCGCTCATTGTCAGTGCTTTTATTAGTTTGACCATCATCAAGCTGAGCATCATGAATAAAGCCATTGCTGATAAGCACTTTAATAGAACCCAAATTATCTTGGGTCACTTCGGCAAATATTGGCCTTTGAGTTTGCTCCGCTAAAAAGACTCTTAAGGCATTAGTACCGATGCCCTGACCCCAATAGTCTCTCCCAAGCCAATATCCCAATAGCCATTGCTGCTCACTTTGCCATAAAACCACACTGCCAACGATATCGTTATCAACAATTATCGCTTTGGCTGTTATATCAGCATGACTCAAAATATTGCTCTGCCAATGTTCAAAAAAGGCATTACGGTCTCTCGCCGGAAAATCGGCCATCTCATTAGCCTGTGGATCGGCTTGAAACTGATATAAATGTTCTAAATCGGTGGCTAATACATTCCTAAGCTGTAAGTGCATGCTTCCCTCTCATCTTTCATTCCATTAATTGCATTTCGACGCGCTCTTTTATCAGTATGCTTATGCAAAATTGCCAAAAATTGATAAACTGTCTGGCTTAAACCTAACCTTTCTTCAGATTAATCTCTACTCACAGGAAAACCATAGTGACCGATTCATCAATGCGCCTTAATAAATACATCAGTGAAAGTGGCATATGTTCAAGACGTGATGCCGACCGTTTTATTGAGCAAGGCAACGTGTTTATTAACGGTAAGCGTGCACAGGTCGGTGACCAAGTTAGCTTTGGTGATAAAGTAAAAGTAAACGGTCAAGATATTGAGCCAAGAGATGCTGAAGATTTAGTCTTTATCGCCCTTAATAAACCCGTGGGCATTGTCAGTACCACCGAAGGCACCGAACGCGATAACATCGTCGATTTCGTCAATCACTCAACCCGCATATTCCCTATTGGTCGTTTAGATAAAGACTCCCAAGGTTTAATCTTTTTAACCAATAATGGTGACTTAGTTAATAAAATCCTCCGCGCGGGTAATAACCACGATAAAGAATACGTGGTCACGGTGAATAAACCCATTACCGATAGCTTTATCAAAGGCATGGGCGCTGGGGTACCGATATTAGGGGTAGTCACGAAAAAGTGTAAAGTTGAACAAGTATCACCGTACGCTTTTAAAATCGTATTAGTTCAAGGTCTTAATCGCCAAATTCGTAGAATGTGTGAACATTTTGGCTTTGAAGTCACCAAGCTTGAACGCCAACAAATCATGAACGTCAGCCTCAAAGGTCTGCCAATCGGTGAATGGCGTGATTTAGATAAGCAAGAGCTAGATGTATTGTTTGAGATGATTAAAGACTCATCATCAGAAGACAAAAAAGCCCCAAAGAAAAAGTCTCAGCCTAAAGTTAAAACCGTAGCTCGTGAAAAAATTGAAGGCCCAGAGCACTTTATGCAGCACAACCGCAGCACCAAGCATAAAGGCCAAGCAAAAGGTGGCGGTAAAGGCCAAACTAAAGGTCAAGCTAAGGGAGCAGGTAAAGGCGGCAAAGGTAAGCCAAGCGGCGGTCGTAAGCCAAATCGCGCGCGTTAATTAAGCCGAGTTGAAATTGCGTCATTCGCCTTACTCGTTTTAACTCTCGCACTAGAAATAAAAAGCGCCAATATAAGAATATTGGCGCTTTTTATTGTTTGCAGCTCAGCTGCAAGCTAACCGTAGCAATACATTCGCTGGTAGATATAGCAACTCTGAAACAAGCCTAGAGATGGTTGTACTAGCGCAATAATAAAACAAAAAATACCAATAACTATGAAACACCCAAGGTAATTTAATCAGGTTGCTGCAAAATTTAATGGTAAATGACTAAAAGTCACTTAATTTAAACCCACACTCATCAAAGTAAAATCCTTCCTAACCGATAATTTATTTTTCTAGCTTAGATGCTCTCTAACGCTAATAAAGCAGCCCCTATCGAACGAGAACAAACTCATACCACATCCTAAAGTATGTGTAGATAAGCCAAGCACACCCTTTGTGATAATTGTCAAAAATAATAATAACCGCCATGATCGCAACGCGAGTTTATTTAGCCTATTTAAGCTCGCAATAAAGTGAAAATCATCAAGCTATCACTACAGATAGTTAATACATGGATATGGAGTTTTTAAATGGATTTAAATCGTAATTGGTGCAAAACAATTATTGCGTCTGCACTTACAATAGCTTTAACGGGTTGTGGTTCTTCTGATTCAGATGAAGCAACACAGAAGAATGTTGCACCTTCTATTTCATCAAGTGCGCTAATCACTGCGACAGAAGATACTGAATATCGTTACCAAGTTACTGTAACAGATCCTGATGATGCTAATAACGGCACTGATTTAGGCTTTTCATTAACCAACCCTCCAGAAGGTATGAATGTCTCTGACACAGGACTTATTACTTGGACTCCGACTGAAGGCATATTAACCTCCGGGCTAATGTCTGTAATTGTGACTGATGGTGGCGAGGATAATGCTGTAGCTTCAGGGCAAAGTTTTGAAATTATTGTCACACCAGTTAATGATGCTCCTACAGTTACATCTGTGGACGAGCAAACAGTCATTGCCGGCTCAGCATTCTCTTATCAACTTATTGTCACTGACGTTGATGATGTCGATATTGAGAATGACATTAGCTTTGAAATGATTACCGGTCCAGCTGAATTATCGATTTCTGCATCAGGCTTAATCAGCTACGACTCTACTGTCACCGAAACCACCAAAACTGATATTTCGATACAAATTGCTGACGGCGGTGAAGATAGCGCTGCGCCAGCTATCGTTAACTTTACACTTGAAGAGCAGTTTTTTATCACTTTAAATGGTATGACAATTAACTATTTCAACGGTGAAGCTATTTCAAATAGCCAAATTGCTGTTTCAAATGGTAATGAAATCATCCAAAGTATCGAGTCTAATGAATCTGGCGCTTTCTCTGCGAGCGTACAAGATACTCAGCTAACTGAACGAATGACCTTTACCGCTGATGCGACAGGTTATTCAGAGGCGGCGTTGAGCATTTCAAATAATGAAGTTGCTCAAGTTCATAATTTATTACTGCAGCCTGTACACACAACCGTTAACTTTGACGTCACGCAAGCAACTGAATTAACTGTTGAAGGTAGTTTATTAGTAAGTTTGCCTGAAAACAGCTTAGTGGATGCCGATGGAAACCTAGCGGCAACTGCGGTTGTTGCAGAGCTTACCGTCATCAACCCCGCCATTGATATTGAAATGATGCCTGGCGATATGTTAACAACCACAGAAACGGGTGAAATTGCACCAATTGAATCATTTGGTGCAATTACTGTTAGCTTCGAAGATGAATCAGGTAATCCATTACAGTTGGCTGAGGGAAAAACCGCTGAAATTCAGATCCCTGTTGTAGGATTTAATCCTCCAGCGACTATCCCGCTTTA
Organism: Shewanella sp. 6_MG-2023; assembly: GCF_030547195.1. Classification (NCBI taxonomy): domain Bacteria; kingdom Pseudomonadati; phylum Pseudomonadota; class Gammaproteobacteria; order Alteromonadales; family Shewanellaceae; genus Shewanella; species Shewanella sp. 6_MG-2023. The sequence goes on from NZ_JAUOQU010000003.1 coordinate 172,539, forward strand.
CTATTTTGATGAAGTATCAGGCTTATGGATTGAAGAAGGTGAAGCTACGCTCATCACCGACAATGGTGCACAATACTACGCTGGAAATGTTAGCCACTTTACCACCTGGAATGCCGATAGAATCTATGAAACCGTCATGATAAATGGTTGTGTTGAAGATGCCGAAGGAAATCGATTAGCTGGTGCCAGAGTTATATCTGATGGTCGTGATTATTTAGGTCGTTCACTGACTTATTCTGAAGATGACGGAACATTTAGCCTACCGGTTAGAATGAATTCAACTATCCTACTTGGCGCTACCATTGGGTTTCAAAGTCGCACTTCAATTATCGACTCTACCGATTCGGATTTAACATTAGCTTCATGTCTAGTGTTATCAGAGGCGTTAACTAAAATAACCTTAAACTGGGGCGAGGCGCCACGGGATTTAGATTCTCACCTTTATATAACTGATGTCGATGGCAATCAAAATCATGTCTATTTCTACAATCCGAGCGTAGTAATCGAAGAAACTATCATCGACTTAGACGTTGATGATGTAACTAGTTTTGGCCCTGAAGTTATCTCTATTCCAGAATTCCCTGTAGAAGGCACCTACGATTATTATGTGTACAATTTTTCTGGTAGCCCTGAAATCGATCCTGCCAGCACTCGAGTAGAAGTTATCTTTGAGAATGAGCAACATTTATTCACACCGCCAACTGAAAATATTACCCGATGGTGGCATGTAGCCAGTATTGAAAAAATGACTGATGGTGAACTGGTACTGACGGCGCATAACGAATGGGTTGATTCACCTTCTATTGAAATTCCAGAAGAAGTTGAAGCAGCAGCTCAGAGCTCAGCACTGCGTACCAACTCACTTATGCCAATGAAGAAGTTTAACTCTATTGTTAAAGGCTTAATTAACAGCAAGTACTACGCTGAAGAAAATCAATAATTCTATTAGCGTTTAAAATAAAAGGCATTGAGTATTCACTCAATGCCTTTTTTATTCGGTATCACTAGGTTTTTGCAATGTGCTTCTAAATTGCTAAGTTAATTTAAGTAATACCAACATCTGGCCTGTCAATAATGATGACTATTGGATTTTTAATTAACATCTTTCTCTGTAAAACGTTAGCTGATAAACACGCTTAAAACACATCAAAAAGGATGGGGTAAAGCCTAAATACACCCCTTTGGATAATTGTAAAAAAAATAATAACCGCCATGATCTCAATGCGAGTTAATCTAGCAGGTTGCACTCGCAATCAGATTGAACAAACACCTGCAATGATTACAACAAGCGATCACTACAAGCTATCAAAAAAGATAGTCACAAATGGATATGGAGTTTTTAAATGGATTTTAATCGTCATTGGCGCAAAACAATTGTTGCGTCAGCACTTACATTAATTTTAACTGGTTGTGGTGGTTCTTCAGACAGCGATAAGAGCGAAGAAATTACACCTCCGGAAACCACAACCCCTCCAGCTACCACTACACCACCTGAGACGACAACACCGCCAGCAGCGACAGAATACGATCACCAAGTATCTGGATTAGCGGTTTATCAAGGAGCGCTTGTTGGTGCTAATGTTTGTGTTGATTTAAATCAAAACTTAAGTTGCGATAGCGGCGAACCTACCTCGACAACAGACACTGATGGTAACTACCAAATAGATTGGACCAGCGAAGTTGAAACACCAAATTACTACTTACTCGCTAACTGGACCGCCGCATCTTCAGCAACAGCTTTAGCTAACGTTGATCCATTAGCGATAACAGAGCAGCAACCACCTCTAGCAATAAACACTGTGGTTAATTCACAAGGTGAAGGACAACTGCTCGCGACTTCAGAGCATAATGGAGCGATAAACAGTGCCACTCATACCGAGTTAACTCGAATTTTAGCAATGATTAAAGCACAGTTATCCCAACAAGAAGTGAGTACGTTAACACGAGAATTAAAAAGCTTACTTGCCACCTTGTACCAACAAGATGTAGACACTGTTTTTAATATTGATGCTGCAACTTCAATATCCGAACGCATCTTAGTAGTTGAAGCATTTTTACCCTACATTGAGCGATTAATTTCAGGCCAAGTGACAGATATTCTCGTAAATGAAAAAGTCTTAGCTAATACGATTGAAGCAGTCACAACACTATGGAGAAATAGTAACTTATCTTTAGATGAATTTATTAGCCTTGATTCTGACGCCGCACGTACAAATATTAATAACTCACTAATTGCATTAGGCTATGTTGAAGCCCCTATTGATAGTAGCTTGTTATCTCAAGCTGATTGGGCTGTTATTTTTAACAACATTATTAATGAGTCAGGATTTGTTAATACCTTTGTCGTCACTCCCGTAATCAATGATGATTTCGTATTTACTCTACTTCACGAAGATACCCATAAAAATCTAATTGGGGTCTATGGCAATGGCGTTCTTTTTCGATTTAATCCTGATACCGATGAAGATGGTCAAGCAACAGAATGCTGGAACTCAACAACTCAAACTTGGTTATCAGCAAGTGAAGTACCGGACAACTACACCCCTCCAGAACCCTATGTTGAAGGTAATAATTACCACACCTACTACGAAGGCACTGAAGTAGCTTTAACAATTAACTTTGAAAAACTCTTAACTGAAGACACCAAGTGGCAAACCCTATTAGCTGCGAGCCCTAGTTTATTAAACTTAGATGATGTTGAATGGCCAAGTGCAGTTTATAAAATGCAGATGTCGCTGCAAGCTGATGTCATGTGCCGAAATCAAGATGGCGGTGAATCTTATGAGTTACCTGAAAGCTCATCTCCACAACAACTCACAACTACAAACATAGCCGAAACCTTCTTTGAAAGTGATTATCCAGATTACACCCTCATAGATGAAGATGAGCAGACTATTGCTATTCATGATGGTGCAGGAAATATTAGCGAAGAGTACCAATGGACTAAATCAGAAGCACCAAACGGCGCCGATTTAATATCACTTGAGCAAAAAACGGTGGTCTCAGAACAAGAAATGTACACATTTACTAGCCACTACTTGCTAGACAGCAACACATTGAATGAAGTTGAAATCATGTCAGCCACTCCTGAGAATGTGACTGATTCAGGACTATCAATCACATTTGAAAACAGTAGTAGTTTCACAGATCGACTGCTGCAACATTTAACTGACCTATAAAATAATATGTGACATAAAAAAACCAGCATTTCTGCTGGTTTTTTTTATTGAAAAAGAAAAAAAGCATTAAGCGGTTTTCACTTTCCAGTTAACCGTTTCGCCGGCAAAGAATGGCACGATTGGATTCTGATTTGGCAAGATAATTTGCTCAGGAACAACCCACTGTTCTTTCACTAATGTCACTGTACCAGTATTGCGCGGCAAGCCATAAAAGTCGGCACCATGTAAGCTGGCAAAACCTTCTAACTTATCTAACGCACCTAAGTCATCAAACACTTGAGCGTATAGCTCTAATGCAGACCATGCGCTGTAACAACCCGCACAACCGCAAGCTGACTCTTTACGGTGCTTTTCATGGGGCGCAGAATCTGTGCCTAAAAAGAACTTACTTGAACCCGTTGCAACAGCCGCTTGCAATGCTTGCTGATGAATATTGCGCTTAAGTACTGGTAAGCAGAAGTTATGTGGGCGTACGCCGCCAACTAATAAGTCATTACGGTTTAGCAATAAATGCTGCGGGGTAATGGTTGCGGCAATATTGTTTGGGGCTGATGCCACAAACTCAGCCGCATCTTTAGTGGTAATATGCTCAAACACCACTTTAAGATTTGGCATGGCTTCAACAATGCGCGCCATATAGCGATCGATAAAGATTTTTTCGCGATCAAAAATATCAATGTGCGATTCAGTCACTTCACCATGAACTAGCAATAACATGCCTTGTTCGGCCATCACTTCAAAGATAGGAAATAATGCATCTAATGCTTTTACTGCAGCATCAGAATTAGTGGTTGCGCCAGCTGGATATAATTTTGCTGCCACAACGCCCGCCGCTTTGGCATCAATAATGTCTTGAGCGCTGGTGTTATTGGTTAAAAACAAAGTCATTAACGGCTCAAAACTGCTACCAGCAGGACGCGCCGCTAAAATGCGATCACGGTAAGCTGACACCATAGCTGCATCGGTAACAGGCGGTACTAGGTTAGGCATCACAATCGCACGTTGGAATAAACGCGCAGTGGCAGGTACGGTTTCAGCTAGCATATCTCCATCACGGAAATGTAAGTGCCAATCGTCCGGCGTAGTAATTGTCAGTTGCGTCATTGTGAGCCCTTAATATCAATAGCAATAATTTGGCGCTATTGTGCCTGAAAAGGGCTTTTTTTGATAGGTGCTAAACTTAAACGCTGACTTTGCTACAGCAAAAAATATAGCGGCAATTACAATGATAAATTGCCGCGCAAAACGGGGAAATAGCCCCAACAAGCAGCACATCCAACTGAGGTTAAGCTGTCGTTTCAACTCAAGTGCATTAGCAAGTATGATAACCACTCAGCATTAGTCGCCACGGCATAATCAATAAAAAACTAACAAGGACATGTTTGTGATCAAATCCATTCCCCTATTCTTAGGGCAGCAGCTAAAACACACTACGGCCATATCATCAGCGATGCTGGTATCCCTTAGCGTAAATGCGCTGCCGATAGAAAAGATTAAGCTACCACCCAATTTTACTATCGAGGTGTATGCCGATAATGTCGAAAACGCCCGTCAAATGGCGTTAGGCGATAACGGCACCTTGTTTGTCGGTAGCCGCCGCGCGGGCAACCTCTATGCGCTAATTGATAGCAATAATGACATGAAAGCTGACAAACAAATTGTATTAGCCAAGGACTTATTTATGCCATCAGGCATCGCTTTTCATGATGGCAGTTTGTATGTGGCTGAAGTGGATAAAATCTGGCGCTATAGTGATATCGAAAAACACTTACCTAATGTGCCAAAACCTGAGCTGGTTTACGATAAGTTGCCCAATAAAGCGCATCACGGCTGGAAGTTCATCAAATTTGGCCCAGATGGCAAATTATATATCCCAGTGGGTGCGCCCTGTAATGTCTGCGAAAGCGAACTGCCTTTTGCATCGATTTTAAAGCTCGATGTAGAGACTAAACAAACCACTATCGTCGCCAAAGGTGTGCGTAACAGTGTCGGTTTTGACTTTCACCCTGAAACCGGTGAGTTATGGTTTACCGATAATGGCCGCGACATGATGGGCGATGATTTACCTGATGACGAGCTTAATCATGTCACCCAAGTTGGCCAACACTTTGGTTTCCCTTATGTGCATAACGCTGACATCGCCGATCCTGAATTTTCTAATAACGAATTAGCCAAGTTAAATACCCCACCCGTGTTAAACCTCGGCGCCCATGTGGCAGCATTAGGCATGGAGTTTTACCAAGGCGAGCAGTTTCCTGAAAGCTATAAAGGGAATATTTTTATCGCCCAACATGGTTCATGGAATCGCAGCAGCAAGGTCGGCTATCGCATCATGCAAGTGACCTTGGACGGCAATAAAGTAAGTGATTACCAACCGTTTGCCACAGGCTGGCTGCAAGGTGAACAAAGTTGGGGCAGACCCGTAGCGGTGCTCACCATGGCAGATGGTTCGCTACTGGTTTCTGATGATGCCGCTAATGCGGTTTATCGGATTAGTTATTCTGGTGAATAACGTGTATCCATAAATAGCGAATAAAACATATTAAACTAATGGCAATTACAGCAAAGGCCATTGCTAGTTAGCTTACCTATTGTGCAAGAGTATCAGCCCGTCGGTGGTTTAGTTTCCATTGACAGCCCTTCTGATGCAGTTAGATAAACCCAGTTAACAGCAATAATATGTATGTTACCTCTACACATCCTAACAATACACGCGTATATTATCTGTCTCTAACCAATGGATGGTTCGGAAATAATCAAAGGAATGATGATGACTAATGCTTTATTTCGCTCACCTTTATACGAGCAAAAAGAACAAAACCTAAAAACACGTCTGCAGTTATCTCTAGATACCAACAAGATATTTAAAGCACTTGATGCTGACCCGAATACAACAGGGGCAGCAGTGGTGTTTATAGACAATGAATTTACTATTGTGACATTACGCCCTTTCGTTCCAATTTGCCGTAAATACCCTATCCGATTAATTTTACGTGAGCCACCCAAAGATTATTCTGCTGATTATGCAAGTCAACTGAAAAATTCACATAGAGAAAGTAAGCTTTCAGGGGAGTTACTTAATACAGGGTTAAGTTGTGGAGCAGCTGTATTAAGCTGGGTTGTTATCATTGGTTCTACTGCTGCAATTCCAATTACAGGTGGAACAAGTTCTGCGGTGACCTATCTTGGTTATGCTGCAGCTACAGCTTCTGGACTCCAATGTCTAAATGGGGTAGCTAGATCTGCCATGGAAATAAATTCACCTGACAATTTAAATTGGTTAGACGGTCAACAATGGTATAACTCAGCAAATACTGCATTGGATATTATCTCACTCGGCGGTGCAGCCGCCGCAGGTGCTACCACAATAAAAATGGTAAAAACACTCAAACTCACAACGCCTAAATCTTTAACGGAAATTTTAAAAGGATTAAGCAGGCCTGAAAGAAAGCGTTTAACAATGGAAATTCAGCGGTTAAACCAACCCGGTATTAGTGCTCAAGTAATGAAGTCACTGACAAACTCCGGTCAATTAACTAAACGGTATAGTAGTCAGGCTTTAATCAATGCAGTTTCACTTAACCTTAAAGATGCAATTGGAGCAAGTTTGAGTTTTACGGGAAGTTCTCTAAATGGATCAATAAAGAATTTAGCTATCGGAATATATGAGGAGCTAGGTCCCGATGAACGGTAACTTTTTTGAAGAGCATGATTTTTCCCTGTGGATTTTTGCTGTAGGAATTACAGTCATCATGTTAATGATGATTGGAGCTGGTATTGCAGCAGCTATATTTGTTTTTTCACTTGAATACTTGTTCGGAGACTTTACTCCAGAAAAACTTTGGGGGATTCTTATACCCATTGAGGTCATTTTAAGCCTGAGTATTACCTTTACTAATATCATAATTACACGGGGATACCCGAAAGCAGCTAAAGCTAATAAGGCAATTATATACATTATCTTGGCATGCTTTTTATTTGGCTTATTATTTTTTGATCATGAGCTTAGGTGGTTATATCTAAGCTTTATTGCTCTGCCCGCTACTGCATTTTGGCTAATAAATACCACTAAGTACAAAGCATATCTAGCTTATTTTGAAGCATTACACAAAGACCCTGAAGCGTTTAGGTTACAAATGGAAAAAAGGGTTAGCTGATTACTGAAGCTTCCAATGATGGGCGGCTTGTTGGTATTTTCAAACTCCGTTTGAATTAATGTCATGAATTGAGCCTTAATTTGCCAAAGGGTAGCAATCACATTTCCAAACTTCGTTTGGATTAACGTCGTGGGTTTTCCACCCACACCCGAGCAAAAGGGAGTGGACGGCAACTCCCTCTTGCATCACCCTCGCCGCTCCGGCGAAATTTAAACAGCAAAATTTCCAACGGAGAATCATCCAGCTTTTAACTTCGTTTGTAGGCTGCTTCGGTAATCTTCAAAAATCACTAACGCATTCGATGGGGCGTCCCTTCCCCTCGAAAGCTAGCCAGACATCCATGTCTGGACTCACGTAATTTTTTTGCTTACCTCAATTCAAATTGAACATTCAGATAAGAGCAAAAACACCAAAAGCACCAAAAGCTATATTGTTTCTAATTTTAACCTAGTTAAGCCAAACGAACCTGCAGGCACAATAATCTCCGTTGGAAGTGTCCGAATGCGTTGAGCTAATTTGCGTGATGGAGGCAGGACGCCGACATAGCCTCAGTTGAGCCAGGGATGGCGAATCTGAGGCGATAGCAAATTCGCTCTATAGCATGAGGGTCAACACTTCGTCGGAGCGGCAAGGGATGTCGAGAAGGGAAATGCTGTTGTTTCCCTTTCGTCGGGTGTGGGCGAAGCGCCACGACTTTGATCTACTTATTAACTAACCTAATAAAATGACTTTTATTGATAAAACCTAGCAAAGTCACCCACAAAAAAACCAGCCACTTTTCCAAGTAGACTGGTTTTTTAATAGTGATTATTAAGCCAACGGCTTAACCAACAATTACCCTTGTGGGCGCATCGCTGGGAACAAGATCACGTCACGAATAGTGTGTGTGTTAGTGAATAACATCACTAAACGATCGATACCAATACCTTGACCTGCAGTTGGTGGTAAACCGTGCTCTAGTGCGCGAATATAATCGGCATCGTAGAACATCGCTTCATCGTCACCGGCATCTTTAGCATCAACTTGTGCTTTAAAGCGATTGTCTTGATCTTGTGCATCGTTAAGCTCAGAGAAACCATTCGCCACTTCACGGCCGCCAATGAAGAACTCGAAACGGTCGGTGATGAAATGGTTGTCGTCGTTACGACGTGCAAGTGGTGAAATGTCAGCTGGGTAACCAGTAATGAACGTAGGTTGCATTAACTGAGGCTCAGCGGTTTCACCAAAGATTTCTTCAAGTAGTTGACCACAAGTCCAGAACTTCTCGATTGTCATGCCAAGGCTCTTAGCCAAGTCACGCATGAACTCAACGTCTTTAACTTCTTCGTAAGTCATAGACTGAATGGTTGCGTTGTCAGGGTTGTATTTTTTGATAGCGTCTAACATGCTTAAACGTGCATATGGGCCACCAAAATCAACAGTATGCTCACCGTATGGTAGCTTGGTAGAACCACAAAGCTCAGTAGCGATCGAACTTAGCATTTCTTCAGTAAGATCCATTAGATCTTTGTAATCAGCGTACGCCATATAGAATTCCATCATAGTGAATTCTGGGTTATGACGAGGCGATAAGCCTTCGTTACGGAAGTTACGGTTAACTTCAAATACTCGCTCAAAACCACCAACCACTAGACGCTTAAGGTATAGCTCTGGTGCGATACGCAAGTACATCGCCATATCAAGTGCATTGTGGTGCGTTTCAAAAGGACGCGCGCTAGCGCCACCAGGAATGCTGTGCATCATTGGGGTTTCAACTTCCATGAACTCTTTTTTGATCATGAAGTTACGGATAGCTGAAACCACTTTAGAACGCATAATAAATGCATTACGTGACTCTTCGTTAACGATTAAGTCAACGTAACGTTGACGGTAACGCGTTTCTTGGTCTGATAAACCGTGGAACTTTTCAGGCAGTGGACGCAATGCTTTAGTGAGCAATTGGTACTGCTCCATGTTCACATATAAATCGCCTTTACCAGAAAGGTGTAACTTACCGGTCACACCGATGATGTCACCAATGTCTAAACCTTGGAATGTGGCTTTAAGATCTTTTTGAACATCTTTACCCGCGTAGGCTTGAATGCGACCAGATACATCTTGGATTACCAAGAATGGGCCACGTTTAGCCATAATACGCCCAGCAATTGAACGGTTAACGTCCATGCCTTCAAGCTCTTCTTTAGTGAAGTGACCATATTCAGCTTGAATATCGGCAGCTTTGTGTTTGCGATCGAAGTTATTTGGGTGACCATTTGCAGGGCAGTTTTCGCGGATGTGATCTAGTTTCGCGCGACGTTCTGCAATTAACTTGTTTTCGTCTTGGGTTTGTTCAGTCATCTTCTTCTCTCGTTAAAGGCCAGATTTAAGGCTAGCTTCAATAAACTTGTCCAAGTCGCCATCTAAGACGCTTTGGGTATTTCGGTTTTCAACACCGGTACGTAAATCTTTAATACGGGCATCATCAAGCACGTATGAACGGATTTGGCTGCCCCAACCAATATCTGATTTGGCATCTTCCGCGGCTTGCTTATCAGCGTTCTGTTTGAGCATTTCTAACTCGTACAGTTTCGCTTTTAATTGTTTCATTGCAGCGTCACGGTTCTTATGTTGCGAACGGTCATTTTGACACTGCACCACAGTATTAGTGGGTAAATGGGTAATACGTATTGCTGATTCGGTTTTGTTGACGTGCTGACCACCTGCACCTGAGGCGCGGTAGGTATCAATACGTAAATCAGATGGATTGATATCAATCTCAATTGAATCGTCAATTTCTGGGTAAACGAATACCGAACAGAAAGAAGTATGACGCTTACCTGACGAATCAAACGGTGACTTACGCACTAAACGGTGAACACCGGTTTCTGTACGCAGCGAACCAAAGGCATATTCACCATTAAACTTGATGGTTGCGCCTTTAATACCAGCGACATCGCCGTCGGTGACTTCCATTAGTTCAGGTTTGTAATCGTGGGCTTCACCCCAACGTAAATACATACGCAGTACCATATTGGCCCAATCTTGCGCCTCGGTACCACCAGAACCTGATTGAATGTCTAAGTAGCAGTCTGCAGCATCATGTGGGCCCGAGAACATACGGCGAAATTCAAGTTCTTCCAAACGTTTCTCAAGATCATCTAATTCTGTGCTGGCATCGTTAAAGGTTTCTTCATCATCTTCTTCGATGGCAAGTTCAACCAGTCCTTCAATATCTTCAAGGCCGCTATCCATATCGTCGATCGTTTTCACGACGGCTTCTAGGGCGCTGCGCTCTTTACCTAGGGCTTGGGCATTATCTGGATCATTCCAAACTTCCGCACTTTCGAGCTCTCTACTGACTTCTTCTAAACGCTCACTTTTGGCAGCGTAGTCAAAGATACCCCCGAAGAAGTTCGGTGCGGTCAGCGAGTTCCTTGATTTTGAATTTAACTGGATTTACTTCAAACATGAATTTTCTACTTAATTTAGCGGTAAACAATACAATTAACCGCGCATTTTACCCCATGACTGCGACTAAACCTAGCGCTCAGAGGCGATTATTAACAAACATTAGTGGAATTGTTGATAACCAGGAAAAAACCGCCCATCAGCAAGCTGAACCACAAGCTGTGTTATTGGCTAAAAATGTCAGCAAATAGCCCAAAACCATGGCATTACTATAGCTAAAAATGGTTCATCAAGCCGCTGACTGGTAATGTAACCGGCTTAGAATTAATTGCTAAAAAAACGTTAACCTGCGACATAATCGGGCCTTTTATTCAGCACATCTACAACAATCTCTTTCAAATCTGCACGTTACTCCCCTTAGCTTTAAACTTTTATCAGCACTCGAATATGGCAGCGATCAACTACCAATAGCACCAAGATCAATTTAACCCCAAATTTGCGACCTAATCCCACTTAAAGCTAGAGCAAAACAGATTAAGTCACAAAACCACACCCAAGCGTGATGGCGGTTACAAAAGCTTATTCCACTTACTCAGCTTGATTCTGTTCATCTAAAAATAGGTATATTTTGTAGAGCTAATAAAGGGCGAAAATTTAGCCTGTAATAACCCCTACAAGGCCTAGTGATGATTACTCTCAAAATAGATGGCATTGCGTTAACTGTCAGTGCTGATAAAAATATTCTTCAAGCCGCTCGCGATGGCGGGATAAACATTCCTAGCTTATGCGATCCTGCAAACGGCAATACCCAGCACAGCGATGGTAAACACAGTCATGGCAAACAAGCCTGTAATCTTTGTGTGGTTGATATCAAAAATCACGATGGCAGCTGCCGCAAAGTAAAAGCCTGTGAAACCCCTGTTGCCAGTGACATGCACATTACCACTCAAACCGCTGAGTTAAGCAAGTTACGCCAAGCAGCGTTAACCACTATTTTGTCTGATCACTTTGCTGACTGTGAAGCGCCCTGTCAGCAAGCCTGCCCTGCAGGGGTGGATATTCAAAGTTACCTGTTTCATATCGCCCAGGGTAATCACACCGAAGCGGTAAAAGTCATTAAGCAAACCTTACCTTTGCCGCTGTCTATTGGCCGTGTTTGCCCGGCCTTTTGTGAAGCCGAATGTCGCCGAGGCTTGGTTGATGAGCCAGTGGCTATTAGACAATTAAAGCGCCACGCCGCCGATTTAGACCTTGCCGATGAGCACAGCTATCAAATTGAAAAGCTGCCAGCTACTGGTAAAAAAGTCGCCATTATTGGTAGTGGCCCTGCTGGTTTAAGCGCCGGTTACTTTTTATCAAACCAAGGCCATCAGGTGCGCATTTTTGAGTCTATGCCCAAAGCGGGTGGCTGGCTGCGCTATGGCATTCCTGAGTATCGCTTACCTAAAGATATTCTTGATAAAGAAATTGATTTACTTAGCCAAAATGGCCTAGACATTGTCACTAATACCCGCCTTGGTGAAGATGTTCATCTAAAACAACTTACCGATGATTACGATGCTGTGTGTTTAGCCATTGGCGCCCAAAAAGCAGTGGCGATGAACTACCCGGGCAGTGATCTAACAGGCTGTTACTTAGGGGTCGATTACCTGCGTGATTACTGCACCGAGCAAAGCTATCAAATCGGTCATAAAGTCGCGGTGATTGGCGGCGGTAATACTGCCATTGATTGCGCCCGCACCGCCGTGCGCGCAGGCCATGATGTCACCTTAATTTATCGCCGTACCCGTGCTGATATGCCCGCTGAGCCTTATGAAATTCATGAAGCTGAAGTTGAAGGGGTTAAGTTTCACTTTTTAACTAATCCGCTTAACAATATCGCTAATGAAGACGGCCAAGTCAGCGCCATTGAACTGGCGAAAATGGCCTTGGGCGAACCTGATGCATCAGGGCGGCGCTCACCAAAAGCCACTGGCGAAAGCTTTATTGAAGCCTTTGATACTGTCATTGCTGCGGTGTCGCAAACCCCAGATATGAGCTTTATGGAAGATCCAGCCAGTCACCTCACCACAGGTGAACTGGCGCTAACTCGCTGGAATACTTTTATCGGCTGTGAGCACACTATGTCTGCAGGGGTTGATAAACTGTTTGTAATTGGTGACTCTCGCCGCGGCCCAGCGACAGCAGTAGCGGCCATTGGTGATGGCCGTAAAGCCGCTGTAGCCATTAATAAATTGCTACACGAGGGGCTCAATTGCGACTTAACCCCAAAACCATTTAATGCAACGAAAGCGCCTAAAACCGCTGAATTATCAGCCGAGTTATACCCCAGCATTGCAGCAAAACCTCGCTACAAAATGGCTGAGCTTAGCGCCATTGAGCGTCAGCTAAATTTCAATGAAGTGGAGTTAGGCTATGCGCCCGATGAAGCAATGCAAGAAGCCGCCCGCTGTTTAGAGTGTGCTTGTCAGGCCAATACCGATTGTAAATTACGTGATTATGCCACTGAGTATCATGTGCAAGCGGAGCAATTAGACAGCACCAATGCGCGCCAATTTGCGGTGGATAAAACCAGCCCGTTTATTCAGTTTGATGCCAACCGCTGTATTAGCTGCGGCAAATGCGTCGATATTTGTGGTCAGCAAAGTGGTCACAATGCCATTAAGTTCACTAAAGACAGCTTCCAAGCATTACCGAATCAATTAACCGATGAGCGCCAAGCACCTCGGGTTGGCTTTAGTGCCTGCATGGCCGACAGTGATTGTGTGCAATGTGGTAACTGCGTGCAAGTGTGCCCAACTGGCGCGCTGGTTGATGCCCGTGATAAACGCCAAGGCGATGAAGAGCAGTTAACGACCACCTCGACCATTTGTACATACTGTGGTGTGGGTTGTCGTATCGAAGTCAGCGTGTCACCGACCACAGGCAAAATTTGCCATGTTGAAGGCAGTAAACACTCTGATGTTAACGATGGCATGTTGTGCGTTAAGGGCCGTTTTGGGTTTGACTTTATTCAAAGCGAGCAACGCTTAACCACGCCGCTTATTCGTAAAATGGGCGAGCTGATCCCCTGCAGTTGGGATGAAGCGCTAGATACCATCGCCGATAATTTTGCCAAGGTTAAAGCTGAAGCAGGCGCTGATGCCATTGCCACTTTAGCCTCAGCCAAAGCCACCAATGAAGATAACTACCTCATTCAAAAGTTTGTTCGCAGCGTATTAGGCACCAATAATATCGACCATTGTGCCCGTTTGTGTCATGCCAGTACTGTGTCAGCCCTGCAACTAAGTTTGGGTAGCGGCGCAATGACCAATGATATTCCGGGGATCAAAGAGTCTGACTTAATCTTTATCTTAGGCTCAGATACCTGCAATGCGCACCCGATAATTGCCTCAAGAATTAAACAAGCGATTCGCTCCCATGGCGCCCGCTTGATCGTTGCCGACCCAAAACGTGTCTCCATTGCTGATGATGCCTGTTTATACGTAGCGCAAAAGCCCGGCTCTGATGTGGTGCTGCTCAATGCGATTATGGCTGAGATCATTCGTCATGATTGGCATGACAAAGACTATATCAACGCCCATACCCAAGGCTTTGATGCAGTGATGCAAGAAGTGCTTAAGCCTGAATATCAGTTGCAAAATGCCACCAAGATTTGTGGGGTTAGCGCTGAGGATATTGCCCAAATGGCGCGTTATATTGGCACAGCGGAGAAAACCGCAGTCTACTACGCTATGGGCATAACCCAGCACACCTCAGGTCATGACAATGTCACTGCTATCGCTAACCTGCAAATGCTCTGTGGCAATTTAGGTAAAGTGGGTGCAGGCATTAATCCACTGCGTGGCCAAAGTAATGTCCAAGGTGCGTGTGATATGGGCGCGCTGCCAAATTACTACACTGGCTATCAGCGGGTTGATAACCCAGTGGTGCGTGAGAAATTTGAGCAGCAGTGGCAAACGCCGCTGTCAGCCACCGAGGGCTTAACGGCCACTGAAGTGATGCATGCCATTACCGAAGATAAAGTTAAAGCCTTATACGTTATGGGCGAAAACCCTGTGCTGAGCGACCCAGATCAAGCCCATGTGCTTGAAGCTTTGGAGAAGCTGCCGTTTTTAGTGGTGCAAGATATCTTCTTAACTGAAACCGCCAAGTATGCAGATGTGGTGCTACCTGCGGCATCATTTGCTGAAAAACAGGGCCACTTTACCAATACAGAGCGCCGAGTGCAGCGCCTAGAAGCAGTATTAACCCCGCCGGGACAAGCCCGCGCTGACTGGCAAATCATTCAAGATATTGCCAATAAACTGGGCGCTAACTGGCACTACGCTAACGAGCAAGCGATCACTAACGAGATCAATCAAGTGACCCCGCAATATCAAGGGATCACTTGGGATCGTTTAAGTGCTGATAAACATGGCACGCCAAGTAAAGGGCTGCAGTGGCCTTGCCGTGATGAGCAACATACGGGAACGCCCGTGCTGCATCAGGAGCAGCCCATTAAAGGCAAAGGTATATTCACCGCCGTGAGCTATCGCGCCCCAGCCGAATCTACCTGTGATGAGTATCCATTGGTATTGTCTACAGGTCGCTTATTAGAGCAGTTTCACACCGGTACCTTAAGCCGAAAAACCAGCGGTTTAGATACTTTAGGTACCCCAAGAGTGATGATGTCGGTGTTTGATGCTGAGCGTCTTGGGGTGAGTAATGGCGATAATTTAAAACTGAGTTCACGCCGCGGCGAAATTGAAATTGCCGCCTTTGTCACTAAGCGAGCGCAAGCGGGCGTTTTATTCTTACCGTTCCACTTTGCTGAAGCGGCGGCGAATAAGTTAACCAATAACGCAGTCGATCCGGTGGCCAAAATACCTGAGTTTAAAGTCTGCGCCGTTAAAGCGGAGTTAGCCACAGCGGTGTAATTTCACGCTTAACTGAAGTAAAACTGACGTAAAAACTGATAAAAAAGGCAAGCTTAGGTATATCACCAAGCTTGCCTTTTTTTATCGCGATATCGTATTTAGTTAAAGCACGGCTAACAAAGCCCCTGTAGCGGCAAACCCTGCTACTAACAAAACAATGTTGGGCTTAAAGATTTTCAGCACGCCAAAGCCTAATAACACCAATGCCATATCAATAGGTAATAGCACCGCTGAGGTAAACACTGGCGAATAAAGTGCGGCAAACAATAACCCCACCACTGCGGCATTCACTCCAGCAATAGCACCTGATATAACCGGTCGCTCACTGATAGCATGCCAGCTTTTTAACCCCACCAGCATCAGTAAAAACCCTGGAAAAAAAATGGCAATGGTCGCCACAATAGCGCCTAAAATGGGTTGCTCCAACCATAAATCGGCCCCTAAAAAGGTCGCCAAGGTGAACATAGGCCCAGGAATCGCCTGCGCTAGTGCATAACCGGTTAGAAATCGATCTGGGCTTACCAGCTCACCGACATTGGCTTCCAGCAGTGGCAGCACCACATGACCGCCGCCAAACACTAAGCTGCCCACCTGATAAAATTGTGCAAATACTTGGCCTAGGGTGCCAGTTTGATTAATAAAGTAAAACGTCGACACTATGCCAATGATAAATAATGCTAACCAGCCATAGTTAAGCTTAATGGGGCTATTTTCTGGGGTAATATTTTCGCCTTTGGTGAGCAATACCACGCCCATTATCGCCGCCAGCAATAATACGATAATTTGGGTCAGCATTGAGGGGAGTAACATCAAGCAAGCTGCGGTAAGCAACATAATAACCCGGGCGGTTTTGCGCTGACAAAATTGGCTAAACATTCCCAATGTCGCATCAGCAACGACCACTACTGCCAGCAGTTTTAAGCCGTGGATTATGCCGACAACCGCATCGGCTTCAAGCCACTTGGCACTGGTTATGGCGAGTAAGAACAGCAACATAAAAGACGGTAAGGTAAAACCCAAAAACGCAGCAATTGCGCCCGCTAAGCCGCCGCGATGATAACCAATAGCAAAGCCAACCTGACTCGAACCCGGCCCTGGCATAAACTGGCTTAGCGCCACAAAACTGCCATAGCGTTTTTCATCGAGCCAATTAAGCTCGCTAACAAAGGTCTGCCTAAAATAACCAATATGCGCTGCGGGGCCGCCAAAACTGACTAAACCTAAGGCTAAAAAGCGGGTAAATATTTGCCACATAAGCTGTCCAATTCCGTTTAGAGATAAGCTGGCGATAGCATCACTGGCTTAAGTTTAAATAATGAGGTTTAAATAATTAGTTTTAAATAATAAGAGTTTGATACGAGATCATTAATACCAGCTTGCTATCAACCCCGTCACTAGATTAATTATATGACGCTTTGGTGTCGTTTTTATGACAGCGTACTTTTTCTGACCGCACAGTTTGATGACAATAGGCTCGATAGCTCATTGAGTCTAGTTAGGCTTGTAATTGCGCTAACACTTTCTCGCTGAGTAACTTTAATTGCTGTAATTCATCTGCGCTGCCACCGACTTTACAGCGCATCAATTGTGGAATTTGGCTTGCTTGCTGCTTTAAGGCAAGCCCTTGGGGCGTTAACTGTAATACCCTAACCCGCTCGTCTTCTTTACTGCGATCTCGGATAACCAGTTGCTTTGTTTCCAGTCTTTTTAGTAACGGTGTTAAGGTGCCTGAGTCCAAATGTAATTTTTCACCTAAGGTTTTAACGCTAATCCCGGGCTCTTTCCACAGCACCATCATCACTAAATATTGCGGATAGGTTAGTGATAGTTCATCAAGTAGTGGCCGATAAGCGCGCACGACCGCATTGGTGGCACTATAAAGCGCAAAACATACTTGGTTTTCTAATGCCAATGCATCAAACTTTTCACTCATAATCATTCCTTAAATCCTAGTCACAGGCTTACTTTCTCGCAAAATTCTAATATCTATGGCGCTCAGTATTTGATGTGCAGCTTAATCACAACTACTGCATAGCCAAAGCGATTATCAGTTTATCACACTTAAATTGCGCACAATACAATATACTGATATACCATTAGCCATTACTGCGCTGATACAGATTAATACAAAAATATTATCTACCTTTCCTTATTTTGGCCGATAAATCATTAACCCATTTAGGTTTCGCTAATTAGAGTAATAATATTATGGCACTTTCCATCAATGCTCCATCATCAATGCCGACCAATATCGATTCAGGTAGTAGCCTCAAAGTTGCTGTAATTGCAAAAGATCAGCAAAAAATTGAAGGTGAAATGGCCCTTCAATTAATTGAAGCCGCGCTGCCACCACCGGTTGGTAACTCAGGCCATAACATTAATATCAAAGCCTAAAGCTGTTACTGCTGAGTTGAGCTGTTGGATTAAGCTCATGATCGATTAAGCTAAATTAGCCAGATAGGCTATGATTTATTTTTAAGCACCTTTAAAAATAGGATTGTCTATCATGGCTATAAGAGCATTACTGTTATTGCTGAGTTACTGCGCGAGCACTCAGGCCATTGCACTGAGTGATCATGAGGTATTAGCTAATACTCAAGCCACTGAAGCTGATAAGTTAGCGCCTGCTTTTGATTGCCAGCAAGCAAGTGGCGAAGTGGAGCAGCTTATTTGCCAAGATAGTCAATTGGCACAGCTTGATATACAGCTCAATCAAGTGTTCAAAAAGTCAATTTCCCAGCTAGACGCAGATGCTGATTTAGATGTAGATGTAGATGCATTAGCGCAACTTAAAGCTTTTCAGCGAGGCTGGATAAAAGGCCGTAATGAGTGTTGGAAGGCTGACGATATTAAACAGTGCGTGATTTACGCCTATACTTCACGGCTAACCGAATTACAGATCGCCGCTGCGGTATTTGACGTACCTAAGGCGGTACAATATCAATGTGATCCCCCATCGAACAACAATCTGATGAGTATTAGGGTTTATTTTTATAACCAAACTGCGATACCTGCAGCAATATTGAACCTAAGCTTAGCTCCAACTGCTGATCCAATTGCAGATTCAAGAGCTGTCACGGTAGCGCAGCAAAATCCGCTATTAACATTACTGACGCTAAGTGCATCTGGGGCGAAATACCAAGGGCAGAATGTTAGTTTCTGGACTCACCAGCAACAAGCCGTGCTAAGCCAATTTGGGCAAGCGGATATAGATTGCCGAGTAAAATAGGGTAAAAGTCCAATAAAAAAACCATGCTAAAAAGCATGGTTTATTGTTTACTAACGCTAAGCGCTAAGTACTAAGCGCTAGCGGTTTAGATTAGTTTAAAATGCTGTAGCCGCGATTTGCCATGCAGTTACGCACTACTGTTTCTTTCTCTGCTTCGTAATTGGCTTCATTGGCTCTTCTATCTTTCGCGCCACCTAGCAAGCCTACAGCAACACCAATACCAGCGCCGGTTTTAGCACCATGTGAACCACTACCACCAGCAATGGCACTGCCCGCTGCGCCGACTGCCGCACCTTTAAGGCCACTACTAATGGCACCACGAGATTCAGTATTTTTATGAACTTGCTGTGACATTTCTTGGCATTGATATTGATCGAAAACAAAATCTTTTTCATTCACGCCCGTTTTATCATAAATAATATTCGCGCTAGCTGAAAATGCTAAAAAAGAAAGCGAAACCAGTAATAATTTTTTCATATAAACCTCAAGCGATAATCAACTTATGGACGTATCCTACCTAAAGCATAATGTAAAAACGGAATATCGCATTTTTAAAATGGAATAATGCTAATTTACTACTGGCTAACTAAAACTTAACTTTCAGAAGTTAAGCTAATTTACTGCTTTCATAGCTATGACACATTTGCTGCGCTTGCAGCTCATCGTATTCGCGTAAACCGCTTAACACTAGGGTTTTGATACCTGAGCCTATGACTTTACCTGCGCTTTTTAAGGCAAACTGCAAGGTCACATCACCGCGTTTGCCATTGATTTGCATATCCTGCTCAACCAATTCAAGGCTCATATCAGTGAAATCGAAAGTATCTAATTGAAAAGACATACTTTCATAAATAACCAAAGGTCTGGCTGGGTTAATCATCATGCCGTACTGTTTCATCATCGGCACGAGTACATGAATAAAATTAAGCCCAGAAAACGCCACATAACTTTTGATGAATGCCGCTTTTTGTACATCACATTGACAAAGCGCCCCTTCACGTTCGATATGCAGGTATTCTTTGCCTTTGTTGTCACAAATACTAAATTGTTCACCGGCTTGCTGATCCAGAATTAACTCAACGCCATCACCGACCATGCCAGCAAACTTAAACTTCATTTTTTTGCTCAAGCCGAACTCTGTGAGCACTAAAGCAAACAGTAAGTCACCAGGAACACAGAAGCGTTTAGCGCCAACATTATGAATAGGATTAAAGTCTTCAGCGACGTGCTTGGCGAAATTGCTCGCTTGCAAAGCAGAAATAAACACACTTTGGTCTTGCTTAGCGTAATAAGGTGACAAAAACATATACATCCATTCTTATTCGTTAAAGATATCCATCTCTTATTGAGTTGGGTTTATTGTGAATCGAGTTTACAGCAAAAATTCACATAAACTCAGCCGATGACTTAATCGCTGTCACGACTGCAGCACTATGCTCTTACCTCACTATTTGTGAAGCGAACCACATCATACTAATCCAACTCCAACATTTGAGTTAACATTATTAACTCAAATGTTGATTTTAGTAATTAATTAAGTAAACTCCATCACAATACAGATACAAATGATAACAATTACCATTTTCATTATATTTGCAATTCGCCTTTGGAGATTTACATGACTCAACACAGCCTTCGAATTAGTCTTTTAGCCACTGCCCTATTCAGCGCTTTTTCAGCATCTGCTGCCGATACAGATCCTGCAACCAATGCCACCATGGAGCAAATCTCAATTTTTGGCAGTGCCAATCCGGTTAATAATGTTCCCGGTAGTGCTCATGTTATCGGTGACGCTGAAATTGAAAACTTCAAATACACCGACATTATGCGCACCCTAGCGTCTGTGCCTGGGGTGTATCTGCAAGAAGAAGATGGTTATGGCTTACGTCCAAATATTGGTATGCGTGGCACGGGTCAAAATCGTTCTGAAAAAATCACCATTATGGAAGACGGAGTATTAGCGGCGCCTGCGCCTTATGCTTCTCCTGCGGCTTACTACTTTCCAACCTCTGGTAGAATGCAAACCGTTGAGATCATGAAAGGCGGCTCGACCCTTAAATACGGCCCTCGCACCACTGGTGGTATTATCAATATGCTTTCTCGTCAAATCCCAGTGGAAGAACTGGCTGGCGGTATTGATGTGGCCGCAGGACAAGACGGCTTTGCTAAAGTACATGCCCATGCAGGCGGTCAAGGCGAACGCGTTGGCGCGGTAGCAGAAATTTACCGTTATCAAGCTGATGGCTTTCGCGACATTAATGGTGTTGGTGGTGATACTGGTTTTGTGAAAAACGATGCCTTAGCGAAAATCAGTATTGATAGTAGCGACGATGCAAAGTATCAGCAACGCCTTGAATTAAAATTAAAGTACTCAGATGAAGTGTCTAACGAAACTTACATGGGCTTAACTGAAGATGATTATAACGCTTCACCTTATATGCGTTACTCTGCCTCTCAAAAAGATGAAATGAGCACTGATCACAAGCAAATTCAGTTAAACCATATCATCGACTTTAGCTCGACTGTATCACTTGCGACCACGGCTTATTACAACAACTTCCACCGCAACTGGTATAAAACCAATAAAGTGGCGGGTCAAAGTTTAAGTAGTGGTGGTATTGAAGCTGCGGCTGATTTTGATCGCGATCCTGCTTCAGCAGCTGCGATTGATGTTGAAGTGAAAGCCAATAACCGTGACTACCTATCCCAAGGTATTCAAACTGAGCTAAATTGGCTAGTGGGCGACCATGACTTAGCCATTGGCGCTCGTTACCATGAAGATGAAATGGATCGCTTCCAGTGGGTTGATACCTATGAGTTAGGCGCTAACCAAGTGATGTCGCTGACTAATAGCGGCACTCCTGGTTCTGATTCAAACCGTATTGATAGTGCTGAAGCGTTTGCTTTTTATGTTCAAGATAAGATGACCTTCGGTGATTTAGCCATTACTGCCGGTCTACGTTATGAAGATGTCACCACCCAGCGTCGTGATTGGGGTAAAACTAACGTCGGCCGTGAAGGCGCACCGGATGAAGATATCAGCAATAGTTTTGACGTTATTTTACCTTCGGTTGCGGCAACTTATCACTTAACTGATGATTTAATCGTGCTCGCGGGTATTCAACAAGGCTTTGCGCCTTCTGCACCGGGTAATGATGACGGTAAAGAAGAAAAAAGCTGGAACTATGAAGCGGGCGTTCGTTACAACACTGGCGCTTTAAATTCTGAAGCTATCGCCTTTTACAGTGATTACAGCAATATGCACGGCAACTGCACTGCAGCGCAAGGTTGTGACGATGACAATATCGGTAATCAATACAATGCTGGTGAAGTGGAAGTGAGCGGCGTAGAACTGAGCTTAGGTTATGAGTTTAATCAAACCAATGACATTAGCTTCCCAGTCAAAATGGCTTACACCTACACGAGTTCGGAGTTCCAAAACTCATTCAGCTCTGACTTTGAATCATGGGACGATGTTGAAAAGGGTGATGAACTGCCTTATTTACCCGATAGTCAATTTTACTTATCAGCAGGCATTCAAGCAGAAGCTTGGCAAGTAACGATTGCAGGGCGTTATACTTCAGATATGCGCACTAAAGCAGATCAAGGTAGCATTGCAACAGATGAGCTTATTGCCAATAAGACCCTGGTTGATTTATCTGCCCGTTACTTCATTAATGATGCATCAGAAGTCTACTTAACCGTTGATAACTTATTGGATGAAACCTATATGACCACCCGCATTCATGGTTCTATCTTTGCTGGTAAGCCGCAAACGGCAACACTCGGTTATCACTATAAGTTTTAATCGCTTAGGTTAAGATTTAGCTAAGCTTTAGTTAAGCGATATAAACTTAAGCCAAAGGTAAGCTCGCTAAATACCGACACAATAAAAATGGCTACTCAAACGAGTAGCCATTTTTTATTCTGCCTAATTAATCATTAAGATTATAAAGCTGACTCAGCTGAGTGTTAATTGATGATTTTTTGCCACCAAGACAAGGGCTCACCACAGTTTGCAGCAGGCTTGTAGCTGTCACGTGTGGCAGGCAGCGCCATCACATTGTCACAATCGGCTTGTTTTGCCACGCCAGTGTCTTTATCAAAATAACCTTGGGTTATGCCATCTGCCGGCGTCATTCTTAAACCTAACGGCGGACGCTGCTTTAAAAATGCTTGGTACACTGCCATTGCGCCGCTTGAGCCATATAAACCCGTTTTACTGTTATCGTCTTGACCAACCCAAATAGCTGCCACGTTACGCTCATCAAAGCCTGCAAACCAAGAGTCACGACTATCATTACTGGTGCCGGTTTTACCCGCTAGAGCTACATTAGGGAATGCTTGACCCAAGCGTTTAGCAGTGCCGGTTTTGACCACTTGATTCATCGCATATTGCACCAAGAAATCGGTTGCAGGATCCATTCCTTGAACGGCACTTTCACGCGTTACCTTCAATGGTTGATTATTAGTATCAAGCACCGCAGTTATTGATGTTAATGGTCGATAACGGCCATTATTGGCAATGGTTTGATAAGCCTGCGCCACCATATAAGGTGAGCCATTAATGGCCCCTAACAACATTGATGGATAGCGAGGTATAGCATCGGACCAACCCGCATTAGCCATGGTTTTAGCGACATTATCAACGCCTAATTCAATACCAATATTCACCGTTGGTACATTCATTGAGTTTTTAAATGCATCTAATAATGGCACCTGTTGACGGAATTTTCGATCCACATTTTGTGGCGACCAGGTTTTACCTTGACCATTTTGTAAGGTGATCGGTTTGTCAGCTATTGGGGTCGCCAAATTATATTTACTGCCTTGTTGCAATGCAGTGGCATACACAAATGGTTTCACTAACGAGCCAATCGGGCGGCGAATTTCCACTGCGCGGTTAAAGCCGTCAAAGCTTGGCACTCTATCCCCTACCATGGCGGCAATACCGTCGCTATATTTGTCAGTTACCACCATACCCACCTGCACGTTTTTAGTGCGTTCATCCAGTGATTTCATGGTGCTTAATACGGCTTTCTCAGCAGCATCCTGAGCCATTGGATCTAAGGTGGTGTAAACCTTGACCCCTGATTGCTGCAGTAAGCTATCACCATAACGCGTTCGTAACTCTTGTTTTACCACCGCAAAGAAAGCTGGCATTTTTTGATGTACTGATTTATTAAAATCACGCAGCCCGAGTGGTGATTCTACCGCCGCTTTGTATTGCTCAACGGTTAAGCGATCATCTTCCATCAGTAATCGCAGCACCAAGTCGCGGCGATTTTGCGCCCGCTCAGGTGAGCGCCAAGGGTTGTAGTATGATGGCCCTTTAATGGCGGCAATTAAAAAGGCTTGTTGGGATACTGTTAGCTCCGCGATAGGACGGCCGAAGTAAAACTGCGACGCCAAGCCCATACCATGAACGCCACGCGCCTTGTCTTGCCCCATATACACTTCATTTAAATAAGCCTCGAGTATCTCTTCTTTGCTGTATCGAAAATCAATGATGATTGCCATTAAGGCTTCACGGATTTTACGCACAATTGAGCGCTCACTGGTTAAAAAGAAGTTTTTGGCTAATTGCTGAGTTAAGGTTGAACCACCTTGAACTGTGCGCCCGGCGGTCACATTGACGATAGCGGCGCGGAGAATGGCAAATGGATTAACCCCATGATGCTGATAAAAACTGCGATCTTCGACCAAAATCAGGGCATCGACAATAGCTTGGGGCATTTCTGTGGTAGGCACAAATAATCGGTCTTCAGCGCCAGAAGCCAAAATGCGATCCAGCAATACTGGCTCTAAATGGAATACTGCTAATTGACGCTTATCACTCATGCGCTGCACTGAGTTGACCCCTTGAGAGTCAAATGAAATCATCACCCGCTGAGCTGCTTGATCGCCTTCTGGGTGTAAAAATGGTCGACGCCAAAGCTCAATTTTACTACTGGATGCTGAAAACTCGCCCACTTGACGAGGGTTGGCCACTTTACGATAGCCAAGCAGTTTTAGCTCCGCCATTAGCTGCGGATGGTTTATGGCTGCTCCGGGATAAATGGCCATTGAACGGCTAAACACTTGTGCGGGTAAGTGCCATTTTTGCCCTTCAAATTTACGGGCAATAATTTGATCTAAATAGATGCCGTAAGAGCTCACCACCACGATGCCAATCAAGCCGAGTTTCCAGCCGATTGACCACAGTTTTTTCCACATTGACGGCTTAGCTTTAGCAACGACCCTTTTTACTCTAGGCTTTTTAGTCGCCGCTTTTTTGCTGGCGTTTTTTTTCGTCGCAGCAGTTTTGGTCGCTGGCGTTTTAGGCGCTGCTGTTTTAGGAACCGATTGCTTTTCTGCAGGCTTTTTCGCTACATTTTTTTTAGGCGCTTGAGGAGCCATCATCTTTGTCGTTTCTGTCATCTTTTTTTAATTCTTTATCGCCATTAGCAATTTAAGCCTGGCGTCTTCTTTTTAGTAAATTTAGTGGCGGTTGTATTAACCGGATCGTCAGGCCATAAATGGCGGGGATAACGGCCACGCATTTCTTTTTTTACTTCAATATATGGGCCTTGCCAAAAACTGGCTAAATCTGCGGTTACAGCAATAGGTCGCTGGGCTGGCGACAATAATTCCATGGTGACAGTGAGCTTACCATGAAGTAATAGCGGACTTTGTGATAAACCTAAAGCCTCTTGCAGGCGTACTTTTAATAGCGCTCTACCGCTGACGGCCTTATTGCTGTCGGCGGCATCATTTTCCATGCTTTGCTTATCACTATCGCTGCCATCGGCTTCACTTTCTACGGCCTGAGCAGCGACCACTTGATACTCAATCGGTGCTCGGGTGCCGGTAGCCATTTGCCAATGAGTGGGAAGCAATTCATTCAATGTTTGCTGTTGCTGCCATGTCAGCAGATTTTTCACATGGCCAAAGGTATCAAGTTTTTGTAATTTGGCAATGGAATTCACCTCAGCTAAATATGGCGCTAACCACCGCTCTAAGCTTGCTAGCAAGCTGGCATCATCAAGGTTTGGCCAATCATGTTGCGGCGCAAATTGTTGGGCTAACTTCAGTCGATATTGTAATTGCAAAAAACTTTCGCCCAAATCCAGCACAGTTAAGCCTTTCGCGCGGATGTGACTCAATAACGCTTGCTGGATTAATTTATTATCTACCTGAGTTTCTTGAGCGCGCTGTATAATAACCTCACCCACTCGGGTTTGCTTTTCAGCAAAAAAGCGCCCTTTGGTTTCATCCCACTGACAAATTTTAACCTCATGGGTTAAAAATTTAAGCTCTTGCTGGAAGTGCTCAGGGTTGATTGCCGCAGCAAGATAGACTCGTCCTGCATTGCGGCCTTGGGTTTCTTGAAAATCGGCCACCACTAACCAAGCTTGATTAGCCATAGCATCTTCAGCATCAATAGTAACCCCTGTGCCGTTACTGAGGGCAAAACCTAGTTTACCGCGGGCTTTGGCAATTCTGTCGGGGTATGCCAGCGCCAATAATAAACTAATATCACGACTGGCGGCGTCGCGAGCCACTTGCTTGATATCGCCTTTAGCAGATAGCGCCCGCTGCCATTTATTCACTTGGGTTGCCATTTGTCCTTGGGTCGCTAAACCCAGGTACTGACTGATATCAGCGCCTTTTTTAGGTAAGCCTCGTGCTTCGAGTACCGCAGCAAGTAAACATGCCAGTAACACTAAGTCGGCCTGTTGCTGGGATTTAGCAAGGGCTTGCGAAGTCAGCAACATGTGCGCTAAACGCGGGTGACAACCTAGCTCATAGGCCGCTTGGCCTTGAGCGGTGATTTTATGTTGCTCATCCACCAGCTCAAGCTTGGCGAGTAATTGCCACGCCACCTGTTGATGAATCGCTGGCGGCTTAGTTAATAGCGGTAAGGACTCAATATCACTCACGCCCCAATAGGCACAATCAAACGCCATTGACGTCAGCTCGCTTTGGGTGATTTCAGGCGCATCAGCCACCATCATTCGACTTTGTTCTTCTTGGCCCCACAATCTCACGCAGCAGCCTTTTTGTAAGCGCCCTGCACGGCCTGCACGCTGAATACTCGAGGCTTGGCTTATACGCCTTAACGATAATCGACTAACACCTGTGCGTGGGTTAAAGCTTGCCTCACGCTTATACCCACTGTCTATCACAATAGTGATGCCATCGATGGTTAAGCTCGACTCAGCAACATTAGTGGTAATGACGATTTTACGTTTGCCACTAGGGGCGGGAGAAATGGCTTTATCTTGCTCAGCAGGAGATAAATCACCGTATAAGGGACACAGTAAAAATTCATTTGGGTCTAGTCGCTGACTTAATAATCGCTGCAGTTGATTAATTTCCCCTTTGCCGGGTAAAAACACCAACACCGAGCCATGTTGGTAGTCGCTTGGGACTGTGTTGCTACTGCTGACACTGTCGATAACCACTTGGCTTAAATGACTTAGCCACTGCACTTGCCCCATTACCGGTCGGTAAAGCGTTTCAACATCAAAGCTTCGACCTTGGCTTACTAATGTGGCAGCGTCAGGCATTAATTGGCTTAAGGGTAAGCCCGATAGGGTTGCCGACATGGCAATAATTTTAAGATCTTCGCGCAGCGAGTCTTGCACTTCTAGCGCCAGCGCTAAACCCAGATCTGTGGGTAAATGACGCTCATGGATTTCATCGAAAATAATGACCTCTATGCCTTCAAGCTCTGGGTCTTGCTGGATCATCCGCGTTAAAATACCCTCTGTGACAATTTCTAAGCGGGTATTAGCCCCGACTCGGCTCTCACCTCTGACCCGATAGCCCACTCGCTCACCGACTTTTTCCCCTAGGGATTTAGCAATAAATTGCGCCACACTGCGAGCAGCAACCCGCCTTGGTTCCAGCATGAGGATTTTGCCGCTAATTTGCGGCCACTGCAGCATTGCCAGAGGTAGTGCGGTGGATTTACCGGCACCCGTGGGCGCTTCGAGGATAATTTGCGAATGATCGCCCAGCGCCTGTTGTAATGGCGCAAATAAGGCTTGAATAGGTAATGAGCTCAAAGGAGATACTTTAACGGCGAAAATCTGGCTTCAGTTTACTCATAAACGATTATTGATGCTACGGCTCTATGCAGATCGAAGCGGGGGCAGATTAAAGCATATGCAAATCGAAGCATGCACACATTGACAATTAACGACTGAAACGAAAAAGCTAATCGCCTATAAATCGATTAACCACGGCGTTCTGATCCCTGAGGATAAATCCTGCAAGCGGGTAGGTTTTCCAATCGCGTAGCCTTGGCCATAGCTAACACCAAGCTGTTTTAATTGCCGCCCAATGTCAGCGCTTTCAACAAATTCGCCTATCACTTTAAAGTCCATATCTTTACCCAGCTGGCAAATAGCCGAGACAATGGCTTTATCACTGCGGTCGTCACAGACATTAACCACAAACTGACCGTCAATTTTGACATAGTCCACATCTAAGCATTTCAAATAAGCAAAACTTGAAAAGCCCGATCCGAAATCGTCCAAAGCCAGCTTGCAACCTAAAGGTTTTAATAGCTCAATCAAGGTGGTGGCCTGTTCGAGTTGACTAATAGCGGCGGTTTCGGTGATTTCAAAACACAACTTAGACACCAGTTCGGGCTCAACCATCAAGCGTATTTCTAACCAGTCCATAAACTTGCTATCGGATAATGACAGCGCTGACAAATTTAGCGACACCATTGATAATTGCGACCAAATTTCGCTATTGCGTGCGCCCCACTTTAAAAGGTTGTCGATAACCCAGCTATCAATTTTTGATGCTAGGTTATAGCGCTCTGCTGCAGGTAAAAACACCCCTGGTGATACAAAACGGCCATCCTCTTGCACCATGCGCAATAAGATTTCCATGTGAATGCCACGGTCGTCAGAATTTAGCGGTTCTATGAGTTGATAAAATAATTCAAACTGATTAAGCGCCAGTGCCGAGACGATATCAACGGAGGCCAGCATTTGATTATATAAATGATGTACTTGGGGATCGTTTTTACTGTAAAAATGCCAGCGATTACGGCCATCTTCTTTGGCGATACGACACGCCGCATCTGCCTGACTCATAATGCGGTAAATGTCTTCTGACTTCGCATCCAGTTGGGTCATACCCATACTAACGCCAATATTATGGCTGACTTCGCCCCAAATAAATTCATGTTCGGATAATTGCTGGCAAATGCGGTTGCCCACTTGCTCGGCTGACTCTTTATCCGCTTGGAACATTAAAATGCCAAATTCATCGCCGCCTAAACGGGCAACGACATCGCCATGACGCAGTAAGTAGCTAAGACGCTTAGACACCTGACGTAACAATTCATCCCCAGCTTGATGACCACTGATATCATTAACCACTTGAAATTGATCAAGATCCATAAAGGCAACACACACAGGCAAGCGATCTTTATGCTCAATTAATTCTTCAAGCATTGCCTCAAACTGTAACCGATTCGGCAGACCTGTGAGCGGATCATAGTTGGATTGAAATGACAGCTCATCGGCTAAACGATAGCGTTCTGACACATCTTCAATCATCATCAATAATTGCTGCTCTATGTCTAATGCGCGGCAAAAGCTAAGTTTATACCAGTGAGTCACACCCGCTTTAACCAGTGGAACTTCACACCATGACTGATGCAGTGCTCCATCTCTGACAATGTGTAGGCAATCATCCAACAATATGTGGTCATCTGCATTGATTAATGAATATAAACTTTGATTACTGATTGACGGAAAAATTTGGCTAGCCACTTGATTTTGACTGCTAATACAGTTGTCCTTATCAAGGAGCGAACAGGCTACTGGCAGTTGCTGAAAAAGCTCAAGGTATTGGGCTTCTTTGTTTGTTAATAATTGCGATACGCGAGCCAGCTCAGCTTCAGATGCCAGCTTTAGGCTAGCCTCGTTAAGCTTTGTCATAGGACAATTGACACCATCCGAGGCCTCAAGTTGCCAATTTAATTGATATTTTAGTGGTAAAAAAATCAACCTGGTATTGCCTATTTGCACCGCTTCACTCAAAGAGAGTGAAAACACCTCGGACCGTGACTGAACAAAATCAGTTATTTGACACTGCAAAAGACTTGTTGTGGCATTGATATCAGCACTATCTTGTGCGAGTAATTGTTCACATAAATCAGGCAAGGCAGCGAGTGATTGGCCTATTCGTGCGTTATTAGGTTGGCGCTGAAGATGCTGTTGAAATTGATCTTGATGCTGATAAGCTTGCAACGCCTTGACATGGTAAACTTTACCACTGGTTAGACTTTCAGTTGTTTGGGATAGTAAAACCACGATTTCATCGACGCCTAATTGCAGTTGCAATGCATCAATCTCAGCCATAACCTTATCACAGCACAGGTAGTGATTTAATTCAGCAGACTGCGGGCTAGCCCATACTGATTTCAGTTCACTATTGCTCATTCAATGACTCATTCATTCGCAGCATTTTTGCTGTCATTATACAGTATCCCTCTAAACGGAGCTTCACTGGTCTTGCTGTTAATTTACCTAACCGTAAACTGTTGCCGTCGATTAAGCTAACATGTCTTTGACGATAAACGTCATAATAATAAAAAATAATGCTAACAACAGATAAGGATCAATGGCGTTAAGGAGACCCATGACTAAAAATCACCATAAACGTTGTTTTATTGCCATTGCATTATCAGAGTCAAACCGCACTCAATTGAGCCAATATCAGCAGCAATTAATGCCGCATCTGAGTATACAGGTTAGCGCCGTTAAGCGGGAGAATTTACATCTAACCGCTGCATTTTTAGGCAAAATTAGTTCTGATCAGATGCTGCAGATTGATCGGTATATCACCGAGCAGCATTTCAGCGCTTTTGAACAACCACTGCAACAACTTGCTTACTGGCCTAAAGCGAAAGTCTTGTGCATTCAGGGTGATGCCGAAAAAGCGTTGGCGCATATTGCCCACAGCTTAAAATTAATGACATCACACTTAAACCTTTATCAAACTCAGCATGAATTTAGACCCCATATCAGCTTATTTAGAGCTGTGTCAGAGCCTGCAGCCCTTATAGATAAGTTACCTGCACTCACTGAAGCTATAAACACAAAAGCCCGCCATTTAACCCTCTATGAATCCATTAGCAGTACTCAAGGGCTTATATATAAACCACTGCAACAGTGGCCTTTACAGCCATAACGAAAAAAAGCTGCCTAGACAGCTTTCGTTTCTCGAATCTATAGCTAAAACCTGAAGAGTTATAGGCTTTATCGCTCTAACATTGCCGCGATGGTCAATACTCCATGAGCTGTTGCGCCAGCGCTCCATAATGGCGTAGCCGATGATGCATATGCACCAGCTAAATCCATGTGCAACCAGTTAACTTCTGGGCTCACAAAGCGCCATAAGAAGCCTGCTGCATTTGACGCGCCGCCTGCACCGCCGCCTTTCATTGCGCGACTATTGGCGGTATCTGCATAAGGTGAAGGGCACATATCTTTATGCCAAGTATCCAATGGCAATGGCCAGACATTTTCAGCAACAGTGGCCGCTTTTTGTTGTGCTAATTGCAAGGTTTCCATTTGCGGTGAAAATATCGCATTGTAATTATTGCCCACAGCCATAATCGCCGCACCTGTCAGTGTTGCCGCATCAATAATTAATTCTGCTCCAGTATCTGATGCTGCTTGCAGCCCGTCAGCTAACACTAAACGCCCTTCAGCATCGGTGTTAACCACTTCAACGGTAACGCCATTTTTATAAGTTAAGATGTCACCTAACTTGTAAGCATGGCCACTGATGAGGTTTTCGGCGCAACACAGAAACAATTTAACCCGCTTATTCAGACCGGCTTTCATGGCTAGACCCAGCGCGGCTGTCACTGTTGCCGCGCCGCCCATATCGCATTTCATATCCAGCATGCCCTCTGAAGGCTTAATGCTGTAACCGCCAGAGTCAAAGGTAATGCCCTTGCCCACAAGAGCGGTGGATACTTTGGCATCGGCTGCGAGTGGATTAAAATCAAGCACTAGCATCGCTGGCGGACGCTCACTGCCACGGCCAACCGCATGTAAACCAATCCATTGTTTTTCGAGTAATTCTTGGCCTTCAAAAATATCAAAACTGACCTTGTCGCCACCAATGTCTTTGAGCCAGTTTGCTGCGTGCTCGGCAAGAATAACCGGAGACAATTCTTCAGGGGTTTCGTTAACTAATTTGCGCGCGAAACTTGCCGCTTCAAAGCGATGAGATAAAGTGGCTTGAGTGCTCACGTCACCACACCAGAGTACTTCAAATGGGCCTTTGGCCGTGGTAAAACCTTGAGAAAAAGCCCATTGCGAATCAAGGCTCCATAACTCACCGTCAAGCTGCACCTTGCTAATACCCTGACTACGAATTTTTCTAGCCGCCATTTGTACTTGACGTAATTCATCTGCTGCAGATAAATGGATCAGCGCTTGATGGCCTTGAAAGCTCACATCTGCTTTACCCCAAAGGCTCTGTGGCGCTTCTCGTGTTAGGGTAATCGTCATAATTTCCATTGTAATGTCCTTGTTATGCTTGCGTTGTAACTTAGATAACCAATAAGCTAAGTGTACTGTAAATCACTAAATGAACGTGACTAATTCAGCATCATTTAGTAAAAATAATTGTTAATAAATAATTTTAGGAGCATTCTTTTTAATGGACTTTAGCCCTCCCTTACAACAAGGTACTTTATTGAGGCGTTACAAACGTTTTCTGGCCGATGTGCAACTTGATGATGGTAGCGAAATCACCATTCACTGCCCCAATACTGGTTCGATGAAAAACTGTTTGTTTCCCGGTGAAACAGTTTGGTTTTCCAGCTCAGATAACCCCAAAAGAAAATACCCAAATACTTGGGAGCTCAGTGCCACCCCCGACAATCATTTAATTGGCATTAATACCGGCCGCGCCAATGCATTAGCCGAAGTGGCGATTAGTAATGGTGTCATTACTGAACTTAGCGGTTATGCATCACTAAAAAGAGAAGTGAAATATGGTGATGAAAATAGTCGTATCGACATTTTACTCAGTGATGAAACTAAACCTTTATGTTACGTTGAGATAAAGAGCTGTACATTATTAGAGCAAGCAGTAGGCTACTTTCCTGACTCAGTTACCACTCGTGGACAAAAGCATTTGCGTGAGTTAATGCATATGGCTAGTCTAGGTCACAGAGCGGTATTACTTTTTGTCGTCCAACATAGCGGCATTAATCTCGTTCAAGCTGCTGCGCATATCGATCCACAATATGCACAATTATTAAAGCAAGCAGTTAACTGTGGGGTTGAAGTGTTAGCATATCAAACCGAACTGTCGGCGCTATCCAGCAAAATTACTCGTAAGTGCAAAGTCATTGTTTAGTTCAAAAAAGTATAACTTACTAATCAAATAATTTGCCACGCTCTAGTGTTTCTGCTATAGATAGCGGCCATAAATTTTAGACGCACATAAAATCACTAATTATTACAGGAGATGCGTTATGCCTGAAGGCACCAAAAAACTTGGCGTACTCGCTATCGCAGGTGTAGAACCTTACCAGGAGAAAGCTGGCGAGGAGTATATGGGTGAAGAGCAACGCTCTCATTTTAAGATCATCTTAGACGCGTGGCGTAATCAGTTACGCGAAGAAGTTGATCGCACCTTGAACCATATGCAAGATGAAGCTGCTAATTTTCCAGATCCTGTTGACCGTGCAGCTCAAGAAGAAGAATTTAGCTTAGAGCTTCGAGCACGCGACAGAGAACGTAAGCTGATCAAGAAAATTGAAAAAACACTACAAAAAATTGAAGAAGACGATTTCGGTTTCTGTGATTCATGTGGTGTTGAAATCGGTATTCGCCGTTTAGAAGCACGTCCAACAGCTGATCAATGTATCGATTGTAAGACGCTTGCAGAAATAAAAGAAAGACAAATGGCTGGCTAATATAGCCCATACATTTGTCACACAGCAAAACTGCTAGCTTGCTATTTATGAGGCGGGGCAGTATTGATACCAAAAGGCGAGATTATTCTCGCCTTTTGTATTTTTTGATTTTTACTTTTAGGATTAACAGAACTTGTTTATCGGCTATGGCATAAAAGTAGTAACCTTTTAGGTCGACACCAATAAATCGAGGCAAAAGCTATGTCGCTGAACTCATCCGCTTATATTGGTCGCTTTGCTCCGTCCCCATCTGGCCCGTTACATTTTGGCTCCCTTATTGCAGCCCTTGGCAGTTACCTGCGGGCAAAACAGCAACAGGGTAAATGGCTCGTCAGGATTGAAGATATAGATCCACCAAGAGAAGTGGCTGGTGCAAGCAGTGATATATTGACCACCTTAGAGGCTTATGGCCTGCATTGGGATGATACTGAGCTATTTCAAAGCCATCGGCTTGATATCTATCAGCAGCATATTGAGCAGCTCTTAAAAGAAGATCTTAGCTATTTTTGCCATTGCACTCGAAAAAAAATTCAACAAATGGGCGGCGTTTATGACAGCCGCTGTGGTCAGCTACGCCCTCGATTAACCCAAGGCGCCGTTCGTATCAGAAATAGCGCCCAGGTTGAACATTTTACTGATTTAGTGATGGGAAGTGTCACGGTAAAGCACAGCTTTGCGGCTGAAGACTTTATCATCAAACGCAGTGATGGCCTTTACGCCTATCAATTAGCTGTGGTGTTAGATGATGCCTTTCAACAGATCACTGAAATAGTCAGAGGCTGCGATCTACTGGAAACCAGCTGCCGCCAAATAAGCATGAATAATATTTTGGGCTTTAACTCCCCCAATTGGCTGCATCTACCTTTAGCCTGCACCAAGCCAGGGTTTAAATTATCAAAGCAAAATTATGCTAATGCCATTGATCGAAAACGTCCCCAAGCCAGCATCAATGCCGCATTGCGCTTTCTTGGGCAACAACAAGTTGATATTGATGATGTCGATGTCATGCTAAAACAGGCCGCAGAGCAATTTGCGATTAGCCAAATTCCACAACTATCTGAGATTCTGATTGAGCAGTGATATACTCATTCAGTAACATTTGGTATATCATAGCCGCCAGATTTTTAACCATTTAATAATGTCGTTCGAGGTGTATTATTTTTCGCCGTATAAGTCAATTCTGCAAACAGCTGTTTGAAGACAATAAAACCACTCCTGTCATTGAGCCACAAAGCCAAGATGACGGCCTGCGTTTGGACATTGTCACCAGAGATGCCCATACTATTTCTCGACGCCAAATAAGTGAAAATGCGTTAAAAGTACTCTATAGACTCAGTAAATCTGGCTATAAAGCGTACCTAGTTGGCGGTGGTGTTCGTGACATTCTATTAGGTATGGAGCCGAAAGATTTTGATGTGGTCACCAATGCGACCCCTGAAGAAATTAAAAAGCTCTTTAGAAACTCACGCTTAGTGGGCCGCAGATTTAGATTGGCACACATTGTTTTTGGCCGTGATGTTATCGAAGTCGCCACCTTCCGTGGTCATCACAATGAAAATGATGACAAAATTTCCAAATCCAATGCTGAAGGTCGTCTACTTCGTGACAATGTCTACGGTGAAATAGATGAAGACGCTGAACGTCGCGACTTTACTATTAACGCCCTGTATTACGACATTAGCGACTACTCTATCCACAGCTACGGCGGTGGTATTCATGATATCGATGCTAGAGTCATCAAGCTGATTGGCGATCCTGAAACTCGTTACCGTGAAGATCCGGTGCGGATGTTACGTGCGGTGCGCTTTGCTACCAAACTGGATATGACCATTGAGCCGGTAACGGCTGCGCCAATAAAAGAATTAGCGCCATTATTAAAAGATATCCCTGCAGCGCGTATGTACGAAGAAGTGCTAAAGTTATTTTTTGCTGGCAAAGCAGAAGCTAACTACAACATGATGCAAGATTTTGGTTTATTTGCGCCGCTATTTCCGCAAATTGCTGCGTTAATCAAAGAGCAACCCAGTGGCAATACCGCTAAAATGCTAACGGCAGTCATGGCCAGTACCGACTTACGCGTCAGCCAAGATAAACCGGTAACGCCCGCCTTCTTTTATGCGGCATTATTGTGGTATCCACTCAAGCAACGTGCTGATGATATTGCCTTAGAAAGTGGCTTAAGTCATTACGATGCTCATGTTGCCGCTATGGGTGATGTGATGGAGCAGCAATGTCGCACCATTAGCATTCCACGCCGCTTCAGTACTCCAGCAAAAGATATTTGGCAGCTACAATTGCGTCTAGAACGTAGCCAAGGCACCCGTGCCTTCAAATTATTAGAGCACCCTAAATTCCGCGCTGCTTATGATTTATTATTACTGCGCGGCGAAGCCGAAGCGGGCAATATTGGTAAAATTGCCAATTGGTGGCAGTCATTTGTTGAAGCCGATGAGCAACAACGTACTGATATCGCCAAAAGCGGTAACAAGAATGGCCCAAGCAGAAATCGTAACGCCCAGCAGCGTAAACGTAGACGCCCTAATAAGCCTAAGCCAGCTCCAAAGCCTGCTAATACTCAAGAATAACAATGAGTCATAAACCACTTAAGGTTCACACTAGGGCGACCAAAGCCGCTGAAAAGGCAACAAGGGTATTTGTTGCCCTTGGCGCTAACCTTGAAAACCCAGAGCAGCAATTAGATAATGCAGTTACTGCAATAAAAAGCTTAGGGCAAGATCATCATATAAAGGTCTCTCATTATTATCGCTCACGACCAATGGGCGATGTAAAGCAACCTGACTATGTCAATGCCGTAGTTAGCTTTAGCACCACTCTTAGCCCTATCGATTTACTTGATGCCCTTCAGGCCATTGAGAATGAGCAAGGTAGAGTGAGAGATTTGCGCTGGGGACCAAGAACATTAGATCTCGATATTTTATTATATGGCGAGCTAATGGTTGATTTACCGAGATTAACAGTCCCCCATTACGGCATGAAACAACGCAGTTTTGTGCTAATACCACTGGCAGATATTGCTGCCGATTTAGTGCTACCATGTAACACTAAATTACAACACCTTATTACCACTGAAATGCGAGCTGAGTTAATTCAAATTTAACCCATTGTAATGGTAGCTCAGAGTGTATTTCCATTATTTGAATATGATTTCTTTGCAGAGTTTATTATGTCAAAAGTCACTAGCTCAACCCTGATAAAATTCAAACAAGAAGGTAAAAAATTTACCGCCCTTACCGCTTATGATGCCAGCTTTGCCGGCGCATTTGATAGCGAAGGTGTCGATGTGCTTCTTGTTGGCGACTCCTTAGGCATGGTGCTCCAAGGCCACAATGACACCTTACCTGTGACCGTTGATGACATTGCTTATCACACCGCCAGCGTCAGCCGCGGTTGTAAACGCGCCCTACTTATCGCAGATATGCCTTTTATGAGTTACGCCACACCGGAACAAACCATGCGCAATGCCAGCACCCTAATGCAAGCAGGTGCAACCATGGTAAAAATGGAAGGTGGTGAATGGCTACTTGAAAGCGTTAAAATGCTCACTGAACGCGGTATTCCTGTCTGTGCTCACCTTGGGTTAACTCCGCAATCAGTACACGTATTTGGTGGCTTTAAAATTCAGGGCCGAGAAGAAGATAAAGCCCAACGTATGATTGATGATGCCAAAGCTTTAGAAGCCGCTGGCGCGCAATTATTAGTAGTTGAATGCATTCCAACTGCACTCGCGAAAAAAATCTCTGAAGCGCTTACCATACCGGTAATTGGTATTGGTGCAGGTCCTGATACTGATGGCCAAATTTTGGTCATGCATGATGTACTGGGGATCTCCAGTGGTTACATTCCAAAGTTTTCTAAAAACTACCTCAAGCAAACTGGCGAAATACGCGCGGCAATAAGAGCCTATATCGAAGAAGTTGCCAATGGCAGTTTCCCTGCTGATGAACACTCATTTAATTAATAGTGAACCAATTAATTAATAGTGAACCAATTAATTAATAGTGAACCAATTAATTAATAGTGAACCAATTAATTAATAATGAACCAATTAATTAAATCGATAGATATTTTGGATAAATAGTTTAGGTAAAAATGATGATCACCACCGCGAATATTGCTGAGATTAGAAAGCAAGTAAAGCAATGGCATATGCAAGGTGAAACCGTTGCGTTTGTGCCAACCATGGGCAATTTACACCAAGGTCACATTAGATTAGTTACTGAAGCGCTTAAAAGAGCCGATCATGTGGTGGTGTCTATTTTTGTTAATCCAATGCAGTTTGGACAACATGAAGATTTAGCAGCTTACCCGCGCACCCTAGCAGATGATCAGAATGCACTGATTAATGCGGGTGCAGAGCTACTATTCACACCGACACCAGAGATTATTTACCCTAAAGGCTTAGAGAATCAGACCTTTGTTGAAGTACCTAAAATAGGCGAAGAGTTTTGCGGCGCCAGTCGTCCCGGACACTTCCGCGGTGTGGCAACCATAGTTTGTAAACTATTTAATATTGTTCAAGCGGATATCGCCCTATTTGGTCGTAAAGATTATCAACAGTTGATGGTCATCACCGCCATGGTTGAAGACTTATCTCTGCCTATCGACATCATCGGCATCGACACTGTTCGAGAAGCATCAGGGCTCGCTATGAGCTCTAGAAATGGCTATTTATCTGCCCAGCAAAAAATCCAAGCCACAAGCATAAAGAAGGTAATGGATTATGTTGCCGCTCAAGTGACCGCTGGAGAAACCATTGAGCTAGCCATTGAAGTAGCTAAACAACAGCTCATTGATGCAGGTTTTAAAATGGACTTTTTAGCGGTAAGAAACGCAGCGACTTTAGCCCCAGTGACAGCTGAAGATAACCATTTTGTTATACTTGTCGCGGCCTATCTGGGCAATACTCGCCTAATCGACAATCTAACTTTTAGTCGTTAAACCATTGGCTTGTTCGTTAGTAAGACTTAGAAGAGAATTCACTAAGTCTTACTAGTCTAATTGCTGACTCTGATTATGATTATGATTTTTAATCCAAATAGATAGTTATTTTGAAATTCGCTTTACTGCCCTTTTTAGCCAATATTCGCCTAATCGACAACCTGAGTTTTAGCCGTTAAGTCATTCACTAGTTGGCTTGTTCGATAGTAATACTTAGAAGAGGATTCACTAAGCCTTACGATCGTAATTGCTAAATCAGAAACATATCATCACTTTGTAATACTTATTACTGAATTTTGGCGAAAACCTCACCGAATCAATAACCTTACTTTTAGTCGTTAAGCCATTCGCCATTAACAGTGTAAGACTTAACCCACTGCCCACTAAGTATTACAAATTTATAGTGATTTTTTACTATTACATTATAAAACCAGCGTCAAAAAACTGGCATTCTCACCAAAATTAAGCCATAGTTAAAAAGTATGCCAAAGCATTACAGCAATAACCGACTATAATAATTAACAACCAGCGGAACTCAATGGATATTGAGCCTCCAAGCGGTAACCTTCTGATATAAACCCAACACCTAAGTTGATACGATATCGGTTAGACAAAAGGATCTGTGGCCGCATGCCAAGTAGACTATTACAAACATTCATTTTGCTAGCGTTGATTGCAAGCCCTATCGCATCAGCCAATGGCATTTATAAGTGCATGAAAGATGAACGCGTCGTCTTTAGTCAAACTGTCTGCCCGAAAGAGTATCGTCAGCACAAAATCGAATTTCAATTAGGGATCACTACCGAAATCGACTCTGATAAAGTTGTCCTTAAAGAAGACCCGCTCAAAGCCCTACTGAAGAAAAAAACCATTTCAAAAGAGAAGTTAATTCAGCTGCTTGATAGTGAAGTGTATCGATTGAAGCAAGAAAACAGCTACTTCGAAATTCTGCGCGCCAGTGAAATCCAAAAACTTGATCGTAATCGCTATTGGCATAAAAAAGAAAAAGATGACCCTGATTACATTAAAGATTTGAAAGAAATCAATTCACGCTTTGACGAGCTTATGAGCAATAATCGTCAAGTTATCATCGTATTAACTGATCATAAAAAGAAAATCATCGAAGAAAGTGATGCGCCAACATCACTGACACAAAAAGAAGGCTAGCCGCGACTAAAAGTGATTTTTAGTCGCTTTCATTTTAGCTAAGTACTGATTATCGACCTCACCAGCTAGCCTCAACTTAAACAGCCAGTATCAACTTAAACACTAGGCCAAACTCAATATTCTTGAGAAGCAAAGCCAGTTACTCCAGCCGCTAATCTGGCTTAAATACTCCGATCATATTGCCATTGGCTTTTTCAGCCCCTTTAGCTTCCGTTTGTTGCTCTCGGTAATCACAATCAGTACATTCCACAGTTTCAATACCATTTTCTTTGAATAATACGATACTGTCTTGGGCGTGACATTTAGGACATTTTGCTCCTGCAACGAAGCGCTTTTTAATTTTTGGCATAATGTTGTTATTTTTCTAATGTAATTGTGCAATTCCTGTGACGCTATTTTGCCATGATTTCAGCCAAAGCGTCTCACTATTTCACAGAAATAAAATGTCATTCAGCATTGGGATACGTTATTATCACTGCACTTTACGTATTCACTCCAATCAAGTTGCTATTCATGATCAACATCAGCCAAGCTCAGCTCATTCGCGGAACTAAAACCTTACTCGATGATGCCAACCTTACCGTTTACCCGGGCCATAAAGTGGGACTGGTCGGGGCCAATGGAACCGGAAAATCAACCCTGTTAGCGTTGATTTTGGGGCAGTTACAACTTGACAAGGGTGAGTTTAGCCTTCCTGCTGGTTGGCAAATAGCCACTGTAGCCCAAGAAACGCCTGCGCTAGAGGTGTCTGCACTGGAATATGTGCTTGATGGTGATAGTGAATTTCGAGAGCTTGAAGTTCAATTAAACAAAGCTCAAGATGAAGATGACGGCCATAAAATTGCCCTCATCCACGGTAAAATTGATGCGATTGGCGGCTATGCGATTAAATCTCGCGCCGGCTCATTGTTGGCAGGCCTAGGCTTTAGCGAAGCGGAGCAAAGCAATCCTGTAAAGAGCTTTTCAGGTGGTTGGCGAATGCGACTCAACCTTGCTCAAGCACTGTTGTGCCGCTCAGACTTACTGCTGCTGGATGAGCCCACCAACCATTTAGATTTAGACACCATGTACTGGCTAGAAGGCTGGATTAAGGCCTATCAAGGTACCCTGATCTTAATCAGCCATGACCGCGATTTTATTGATGGTATCGTGGATGAAATTGTTCACGTTGAACATACTAAGCTTAATTACTACAAAGGCAACTACAGCTCCTTTGAGCGGATCCGCGCCGAACGTATGGCGCAGCAGCAAGTGGCCTATGAGCGTCAACAAAAAGAACGGGCACATATGCAGAGCTTTGTTGACCGCTTCCGCTACAAAGCCAGTAAAGCTAAACAAGCCCAAAGCCGCTTAAAAGCGCTGGAGAAAATGGCTAACTTACTGCCATCCCATGCAGACAGCCCATTTCACATGGCATTTCGTGAGCCTGAAGCCTTGCCTAACCCATTAGTGACTATGGAGAAAGTCTCTATTGGCTATGATGATAAAACCATCCTTAGCGAAGTGGAGCTTAACTTAGTACCAGGTGCACGTATTGGCTTGCTGGGCCGAAATG
This sequence comes from Shewanella sp. 6_MG-2023, assembly GCF_030547195.1. Taxonomy (NCBI): domain Bacteria; kingdom Pseudomonadati; phylum Pseudomonadota; class Gammaproteobacteria; order Alteromonadales; family Shewanellaceae; genus Shewanella; species Shewanella sp. 6_MG-2023. The sequence goes on from NZ_JAUOQU010000003.1 coordinate 214,047, forward strand.
GCGCGGGTAAATCAACCTTAATTAAGTTGCTATCGGGTCAATTACAACCCAAAACGGGTAGATACCAACCTAATCCAGGAATGAATATTGGTTATTTTGCTCAGCATCAAATTGAATTTTTAAGTCTTGATGATACCCCGTTACAGCACATGGTGCGATTAGCGCCTAACGCAAAAGAGCTAGAACTTAGAAACTTTCTCGGCGGTTTTGGTTTTAATGGCGATATGGCACTTGCCCCCGTTAGACCGTTCTCTGGTGGCGAAAAAGCGCGCTTAGTGTTGGCGCTATTAGTTTGGCAGCGTCCTAACGTACTGTTACTCGATGAGCCCACCAACCACTTGGATTTAGAAATGCGTCACGCATTGACCATGGCGCTGCAAACATTTGAAGGTGCGATGGTGATTGTGTCACATGATCGACATCTTTTACGTTTAAGCTGTAGCGATTACTACTTAGTAGACCAAGGCGCTGTTAAACCATTCCAAGGTGATTTAGATGACTATCATCAATGGTTATTAGATGCGGCTAAAGCGGCTCAGTCCAATAGCAGTAAAGATAGCTCGGCAACTCCAAGTATTGATAAAAAGCAGCAAAAACGCATTGAAGCAGAGCTAAGACAAAAAGTATCGCCACTGCGTAAAAAACAAATAAAGTTAGAAACTGAGCAACAAAAAATCACTGCCAGATTAGCAGAATTAGAAATAGAGTTAGCTGATGGTTCACTTTATGAAGCTGAAAATAAAGCTAAAATGACCAAAGTACTCAATGAAAGAACCACGCTCACCCAATCAATGGACGAAAGTGAAATGAACTGGTTTGAGCTACAAGAAGAAATTGAAATCATCGAACAAGAGTTTGGTATCGGTTAATTCATAATGCAGATAACAAGGGATAGGATCAGTGCAGCAGTTTAATTCATTACTATGGCGAGAATGTGAAAGCCAATACGCTATTGAACCTAAGCGCTACATCAGCCTTCAGGATGCTTACCAAGTGAATATTAACATGCTGCTACTGGCGCAATACCTTGATAAAAAAGGCTATCTACTGCCCTTAGTCCAATGGCAAGCGTTAGCGGCTACCATAAACGATTGGGACACCAAGGTCGTTAACCCTTATCGGACCTTGCGCCGTTTAGCGAAAGAGCATATTAAAGCTAATGAATATCAGCAGATGCTCGACATTGAGTTAATGCTGGAACGTAAATCCCAGCAAATGCTACTAACAAAACTCAACACTGTTACCCCAGAGATTAAAGCGAATCAGCATTGCGAAAATGAAAATACCGATAACTACTTATCATTATTCGGGATTAACCATGATGATTTTAAAAATTTACACGCAATTTAATACCGCTGCAGACTAACAAAATCACATAGCATTAAACCTTAACTGACGGCTTTAAACGCTCTGCCAATAAGGTCGCATTTCGGGCCACAATCGCGTAAATCGATAGCTGCGGATTAGCACCTAAACTAGTTGGAAATATGGAGCCATCCATAACTGACAAGTTTTCAAAATAATGGGAGCTCCCCTCACTATTGACCATCGATAGGGTTTTATCTTCTCCCATAGCGCAACCGCCCATTACATGGGCAGAGGCTACAATGGTTTTTAATAAACCAATATCCATAGTGGCAATGGTTTGCTTGGCTTGTTGCCAGTTAAGCTGCTTGCCAACACCATCATTAATGGGCAACACGGCATTAGCACCTGCAGCAAATTGCAGCTCTGCCATAGTGGCAAACGCCCTTCTCGCCGCATCCCAAAAAGGTTTTTGTAGCGGATAATCTAACGCAAAGCCGGTATCAGTTAAGCGTACTTGCCCACCTGGAGACTGAGCCGAATAGCCATCACGCACTAAGGCAATCATCACCTGTAAATTGTTAAACTGGGTCATTAACTCGGCATGACTACGACCATAACCAATGGTTTTTGATGCGATTAATACTGGATGGATCGGGGGCACTTCTAATTTATAACCCAGCTCTCCAGCAGCGCCATCACGCCATACAAATTCATCGGAATATATCGATTGCGGCGCGCCGCTATGGCCATCAATTTGCTTATCAAAAATGCTGCCTGATAACAAAGTAGGATGAAGAAAAGTTTTACCTAAAAGCTGATAAGGATCTGGGGTATTAGCACGCATTAAAATCGTCGGCGTATGAAGAGCACCCGCACTAAGAATATAGTGCTTCGCCTTAAAAGTCAGAGTCGCGCCATGGCCTGAAGCAAGAGGCGCTCTGGCGGTTAAACCAGTCACTTTATCGGCTTTATGCTGTAGATCAGTAATTTTAGCGTTTGATATTAACTGAGCGCCTTGCTCTAAGGCACTCGGTATGGTGGTGACCAGCATAGACTGCTTAGCGTTGACCGGGCACCCCATACCGCAATAACCTGTATTCCAGCAACCTTTAACATTACGTTTGATCACCGTATATTCCCAACCGAGTTTTTCACAGCCTTCTTTTAAGGCCGCATTATTACGGTTAGGTTGAAATTGCCACTCGCTGATATTTAGCCGCGTTTCCATTTTTTCAAACCATGGCAATAAGCTTTCTGACGATAGGCCTTTAACTGACTTTTCTTGGGCCCAAAATGCTAAGGCTTGCTCAGGTGTACGAATTGAGGTGGTCCAATTAACCGTCGTTGAGCCGCCCACACTGCGACCTTGAAAAATACCAATACCTTTGTCAGCGGTTTTCATCGCTGCTGCTTGCTGATATAGATCAGGGTAAGCACGGCGCTCTTCCATATTAAAATCACTGGACGATTTAAGTGGTCCAGCTTCAACCATGATGACCTTAAGACCCGCTTGAGTGAGGATTTCAGCTGCCGTTCCGCCCCCCGCGCCCGTGCCGACAATCACTACGTCTGCTTCAAAATGCTGATCGTTTTCAAGTTTACTCGCATCAATATGTTGCCAGCCGGCTTTTAAACCTTCTGTAATGGGGTCAATAATATTAGCGGCCACGTCTCACTCCTAAACACGGTTTACATCAAAGAAAATTAGACTGTCAAAAAAGTGGGTTTAGCGTAATGTAACCGTCCCCAATGCTCTGGGCAGGCATAATAACTGGATAGCACTAATTCCCGTAAGCCAAGATAGGCAGTTTGCAGCATTTGCAGAAAATGATGGCGCCACTCTTCTAGCATCAACACTAACTCATCAGCAGAGCGAAGCATCAATGGCGTCAGGCTACTCGTTAGCAGCAATAAACCCATCCGGCTCTCAAGTAGATTTAATAGCTGATTAATCTCGCTTTTTTGATCATCAGGCAGCACACTGATGGTTTGATTAATCGCGACTATGGTACGATTAATAAAGGCTTCGCGATAATTAGCAACTTCTGGCAAAGTGCCATCCATAAAAATAGGGATTAGCACATTAAAAAGTAAACGATGATTTTCATCAGGATGATCGGTAATGTCTGGGGTGTATAAACTCACACCCAAGGCCAGCGCAGCGGTACCGGTAAAGGCGCCAGCCAAAAAGGTTCTTCGTTTCATAGTTATCCCTTGCTGCAAACATCTGTGATAAAGTGGTCGCTAACAACATTTAAACATACGTTTGAACATTCACAAACTATTGCACTATACATACCCTTATGAAAAAGATTTTCACTCCACCATGGTGGGCAGTAAGTCCTCATATTCAAACGATTTTACCTGTTTTATTTAAGGTGGCCAAACCAGACACCCACAGACAGCGCCAAGAGCTGACTGACGGTGATTTTATTGATTTGGATTGGTTAGGCAAGCCGCAAAATGGCCAGCCAATTTTAGTGATCCTCCATGGACTTGAAGGCAGTAGTGAATCACACTACGTCAGGCGTATGCTACAAACCGCCCAAAACCATGGCTTATGCGCTGTTGTCCATCATCACCGTAGTTGCTCAGGCGAGCCAAATCGGTTAGCCAGAAGTTACCATAGTGGCGACACCGAAGATATTCACTTTACCCTAACTCAGTTACATCAGCAGTACCCAGAATCACCACTGTATGCCGTCGGCTACAGCCTAGGCGGCAATGTACTGGCAAAATATCAAGGTGAACAAGGCGAGCAAAGCTTGCTAGAAAAAACCATAATTGTTTCAGCGCCTTTGTGGCTCGCAGCCTGTGCTAAAAAATTAGAAAAGGGCTTTTCAAAAGTTTATCAGCAGCATTTAATAAAGCAACTGCAAGCCAAAATGCACAGCAAAGTACTGCAAAGCAATTTGGTTGAGAAAATGCCCGTCACTGAAGCGCAAATTCAGCAATTAAGCACCTTTTATTTATTCGATGATAAAGTGACGGCTCCTTTACACGGTTTTGCTGACGTTAATGATTACTACCAAAGAGCCAGTGGTAAGCCTTTTTTAAAAAATGTCAGCAAGTCGACCTTAGTTATCCATGCTCAAGACGATCCTTTCATGACCGATGATGTCATTCCTGCGGCAGTAGAATTATCAGAACATGTGGAATACGAGTTACACCCTAAGGGCGGCCATGTTGGCTTTATCAGCGGCGGCGTTCCTTGGAAGCCACGTTTTTACCTTGAATCAAGAATTATCCATTTTTTAAAGAGCTAATTATGCTTATTCCTTATGATGCCTTGCTACAACTGCCACCAGCAACATTAGACAATTTAATTAAAGAGTACTTGTTTACCCAAATTGAAGATGGCTCTTTTGGCCAAACCGATGACGCTCAGTTACAAAATGCCATAAATCAATGTAAACAAGCTTTAAAACAAGGCGAACTCATCGTTGAATTTAGCGAAGAAGATGAATCCATTGCCATTAGACAAAAACAGCAGATCATTCATCCAAACAGTGATGACAAAGAGCCATTCTTTTAATGCAAGATTGACCTAACCCGTTTCAAGCCGTATAAATAGAGTCTGTTTTTCTTCAGGTTGAAACATGTGAATGTGAATGACTAACGGATTATAAAATACTGAATTGTCATCATAATTAACTTCTTCACGTTTGATCTAGGTAGGATAAATGTCTATTAAACACCCCATTATTGCTGTTACTGGCTCATCTGGCGCAGGCACAACAACAACGACCACAGCATTTACTCATATCTTCCGCCAGCTGGGCATTAATGCAGCGTTTATTGAAGGGGATAGTTTCCATAACTTCACCCGTGCAGAGATGGAAGTATTAATTCGCAAGTCACAGGCTGAAAATAACAACCTCAGTTACTTTGGCCCTGAAGCCAATAATTTCGTCAAACTTGAAGAGTGCTTTAAAAGCTATGCCGAAACAGGCCAAGGCCAAACCCGTAGCTACTTACATACTTTTGATGAAGCGGTGCCATTTAACCAAATGCCCGGCACATTTACCCAGTGGCACCCATTACCTGAAAAAACCGATATGCTGTATTACGAGGGTTTGCATGGCGGCGTCGTCACTGAAGATGCTGATGTTGCCAAGCACGTAGATTTATTGATTGGTATGGTGCCCATTGTCAATTTAGAGTGGATTCAAAAAATTATTCGCGATACCTCAGACAGAGGCCATAGCCGTGAAAAAGTCATGGGCTCGATTGTGCGCAGTATGGATGATTATATTAAGCATATGACGCCACAATTTTCTCGCACCCATATCAACTTTCAACGAGTTCCTACAGTTGATACCTCCAATCCATTTAGCGCTAAAGACATCCCCAGCTTAGACGAAAGTTTTGTGGTGATCCGCTTTAGAGATATTGACAATGTTGATTTTCCTTATTACTTAAGAATGATTGACGGCTCGTTTATGTCACGCATCAATACTTTAGTCGTGCCTGGTGGCAAGATGTCATTAGCAATGGAGTTAATATTAACCCCACTGATTAAAGATATTATGCAGAAAAAAGCAGCTGCCGATGAAGTACAACAGCTCGATGATGCTAGCCCAGCAGAATAAGCAACGACTAATACAAGTAATACAAGTAAACTTGGCAGGTTAAGCTTAATTTAAGCCTAAACCATTATCATTCTCGCTGTCGGGACTTCAGGCGAAAGAACGATAGTTGATGTGCTCTTGGGTGTTAATTCCCCCTTATTTATCTGTTAGCGCACTTGGGCATATCAGCAAACCTGCTTCTATTATTCGCTGTTCCTGTCACTTGCTCTTTGAAGCGCCCTTATAAGCCGCGTTCAATTAAGACTAAAACCATTTCAACTCGCCCTGTTAAACCGTTAATTTAACGAGACCAGTAAGCGTTTTATCTCAGCCCGAACCAAATCAATTTTAGCGGTAATCTCCATACTTGCAGCTTCGCTCTCTAGCATCTGTTGCCATTGTTCTGACCAAACCAAGGTTAAATTTTGTGCTTTAAGCCTGACTTGATCATTGGTTAATGAACTTAAATCTTCAATTAAGCCCACTTTGACCCATCCCACCCTAGGGTTACCTAATTCAGTATCATTATCGTAATGCGCCGCATAGACCAATTGCTCTAATTGCGCTAGCTCTAGCAGCATTTCAAAACTTGCTGTTCTAACATTGCTATTATGCTCTGTTATCTCCATACGCCAGACGTTTTATGAGAATCCCATTAGCGAAAACAGTAAGCTAAATATCACCGTAAGCTGATAGAGCTTTAATTTATTATCTACAATTCCATTCATTGTGATCGCCTAGTCGTGATGAATAAACTGACTCTAATCATCAGCTAATAATAGCTATGATTTGTCCACGCGCACTAAAATTTAGCCACAAAAAAACGGCCTTGTTGGCCGTTTCAATTCAAACAAAACATTGCTTAATTCATTAATGGAATGATTTCACGATAAGCCCTGCCTTGCTGATACTGTTCAAGTCGCATGATAAATTCATCGCTCTGGGCAACTTCTGGGTTTTGCTTTAATGCTTCAATGGCTTTTTGTTGGGTATCAACAGCCAGTTCAAACTCACCCATTTCGGCATAAGCAGCAGCAAGGTTATCTAAGTTGGTTGGATCGTTAGCGTTACTTTCAAGCAATTGCAGTGCAAGCTGCACCGCTTTTGACCCATTACGATACTCTTCTTCAGGGCAGGTCGCTAAAATCCACGCCACATTCCCCAGCGCAATTTCGTCACCTGCTTGGGTGAATTGCTCTAAAGCTTTGCCGCAACTGCGGGTTACACCATCGCCACCAGCAGAGTAAATAAAGCCTAATCGAAAGTGAGCTCGTGGATCGCCATGCTTAGCTAAAGACTGGTACCATTTTTCTGCTACCGCTAAATCCCGCGGTAATAACTTTCCTTCAAAGGTTAAATCTGCCAAAGTTTGCTGCGCTTTAATATGATCTTGTAGCGCCGCTTGCTCGACCCAATAAATGCCTTGATCAATATCTTGGTCGACAAATCGCCCCGCTAAACTCATTAGCCCTAATAAAAATTGTGCGTCGGCATTGCCTTCCGCCGCCCGCAATTGGATATGAACTAATTTACTAGCCGCTTGAGATGCTTTCGATTGAGGAATTGAAAAGGCACTGACTGGCGCACTGACACTCGTCAATAAACCTAATGAGCAGGCTAAGCCAACACTTAATAATTTCTGCGAATATTTCAAACTAACCTCGTACTGCAGCGATTCAACTTTGATAATCAAATTAACAATAACCACCAATGGGGATTTTTACAATAAACCAATCCCTATTAATCATAATAAATCGTTCATCTTCAATCTAAAGCTTGATAAAAATCTGATAAAACAATGCTTTTAAAGAAACATCAACTTGCCAATTAAAACAGATAAGGCTAAATTAGATAATAATGTGGCGTGCAGCTGCAAAAATAAATTTCTAATTTAATAACTTAATACCGTACTTGACTGTTTTTTCATAATGTTAAACTCGATCTTCATCAAAGTTTTACACGATTAACTCAAGTACAATTACTTTATTAGATAGTCCTTACTTTCATTTTATCAATCGAGGAAATACACATGGCTCTGATTGGCAAGCCTAAACCTGATCCAACTTTGGAATGGTTTCTTTCACACTGTCACATCCATAAATACCCAGCGAAAAGCACCTTGATACACGCAGGTGAAGAGTCTGATACCTTGTATTACATCGTTAAAGGTTCAGTCGCTGTATTGATTAAAGATGAAGAAGGGAAAGAAATGATCCTTTCATACCTTAATCAAGGTGACTTTATTGGTGAACTTGGTTTATTCGAAGAACAAGCTGAACGTACAGCTTGGGTTCGTGCCAAACAACCTTGTGAAATCGCAGAAATTTCTTACAAGAAATTCAAGCAACTGATTCAGGTTAATCCTGAAATTCTAATGAAGTTAACTGCGCAAATGGCTTACCGTTTGCACAGCACTAGCCAAAAAGTCGGCGATTTAGCTTTCTTAGACGTTGCTGGACGCATCGCACAAACATTATTACACCTTGCTAAGCAACCAGATGCAATGACTCACCCTGATGGCATGCAAATTAAGATCACTCGTCAAGAGATTGGTCAAATTGTAGGTTGTTCACGTGAGACTGTTGGCCGTATATTAAAAATGCTTGAAGAACAAAATCTTATTCAAGCTCACGGTAAAACTATTGTGGTATATGGCACTCGTTAAGTTAAGCTTCAGCTTGATTTAAGGGTGATTAATTAAAGTGATAATTAGCAATTCTAATTATCACTTTTTTTATGGGAGTCTGTCTGATGAGGCTGCTGACTGCATTACTACTCAGTCTACTTATATCGACTCTAACACCAGCATCACAAGCAATGACTGCAGAGCTACCACATGATGAAGTTCAACGCTTAGTTACATCCGGTAGCATTCGTTCGCTTGATTATTCCCTCACTTTACTTGCACAATACTGTCAGGGTGAATTAATTGATGCCAGCCTCTATCAAGAGGATGACAAATGGCGTTATGATTTACAGTTAAAGATAAAAAAAGGGCATATCATCCATTTATTTCTCGATGCTACAAATGGGATGCCAGAGTCAATTGACCAACTACCAAGTGAATGCCAAATAAATGAAACTGCTACTCGTTGAAGATAACACCCTCTTAGTTGCTGAGCTTGAAAAACAACTAAAACAAGCCGGCTACGTTACTGATGTAACCGATAAAGCTGTTGAAGCAGATTACCTCATCAAAGAAACTCAATACGATTGTGTGATTTTGGATATTGGCTTGCCTGACGGTAATGGCTTAACACTCGTCGAGTCTTGGCGTGAAAAAGGCATTGATACGCCGGTGATTATGCTCACTGCGCGCAGTCAGTGGCACGAGAAGGTCGAAGGCTTTAATGCGGGGGCTGATGACTACCTTGGTAAGCCTTTTCATGCTCAAGAGCTGTTAGCGCGAGTTCAGGCACTTATTCATCGTGCCCATGGCCGTCTTAATACCTCATCAAAGCAGTTGAGTTATGGTGGCATTACCCTTGATGAGTCAGAGCAACGAGTGCATATCGGTGACAAGCATTACGAATTAACCGCCATGGAATTTAGACTATTAAAAATATTTTTAATGTCGCCAAAGAAATTACTCTCAAAAGCACAACTTACCGATAAGCTTTATCAATTTGACGATGAAAAAGAATCAAATGTGGTTGAAGTATACGTTACCCATTTACGTAAAAAACTTGGTAAAACCGCCATTGAAACCCGCCGTGGCCAAGGGTATATTTTTCACGGCATTGTTGAATGATATCAATCCGCAGTAAGCTAAGTTTATGGCTTAGCGGTTTAATCATTATTGCCACCGTCATCGGACTCATATTATTTGAGTCCATGTTAAGACAAGCGTTTCATGACTCTATCATCAATCGTCTCGAAGAAGATTTAGAACACATCATTATCGCCAGCCATATCAATGCTGGTGAAATTATCATCGACCAAAACCAACTCTCCAGCTTTTACAAACCCGCCTATTCAGGTCGATACTTTCAATTTAACTCCGATGATCAAGTGATCCGCTCCCGTTCTCTATGGGATGTGCAATTAGATATCGAATTATTGCAGCATGATCAAACCCGGGTATGGCAAGCCAAAGGGCCAAAAAATAATGACATGCAGTTATTATCGATTGGTATAGGCTCAATCAATGGCGATAAAGTTGCCACCCTTACGGTTGCTCAAGACTTAAGTATTGGCCGGCGGGTCTTTAGTGAAGTGTTTGGCACTAAGTTGGCGATTAATATCGCCATGCTACTGGCAATGATTGGCGGTATTTTTATCATTCTACGCCAATCATTTAAGCCAGTTAAACACATTCAAGATTCACTGGCCAAATTACGCCAAGGTGAAATCGATGCCCTAGAAGTCACCAAGATTCCAGTTGAAATAAAACCTTTAGCTGAAACCTATAACGAATTATTAGATTACACCGCTAATCAAATTGAGCGCAGTAGAAATAATTTAGGTAATTTAAGCCACGGCCTAAAAACCCCATTAGCCGTGATGCAGCAACAAGTTGAAGTATTGGGTTTATCAAACCCGCAAGCGGCTAAAGCCATGCAGCAGCAATTAGACCTGATCCGCAACATGATCGAACGTAAGCTCACTGCAGCTAGAATTACTGGTGATATGCTGCCAGCAGCGCAAATGGTGGTGCCACGTGATTTTGAGGCGCTCATTAGCACTCTAGATAAAGTACATCACCATAAAAACATTCATTGCAGCATTGATGTCAGCGATGACATAAGTCGCCTGCCGATACACCGTGAAGATGGTATGGAGCTGTTTGGTAATTTATTAGATAACGCTTACAAGTGGGCAAATTCAGCGGTCAATTTGACGGTATCTCAGCAGCAACAAACATTAACCCTGTGTATCGAAGATGATGGCCCCGGCGTCAATGACGATCAAATCAGCCAACTGACCAATCGCGGTAAACGTTTAGATGAAGCCGTGTTAGGCCATGGGCTGGGGTTATCCATTGTAAAAGAAATTGTTGAGCAATATGGTTATCAACTCAAGTTCGAGCGTGGTGATGTGTTAAAAGGCTTACATGTTTGCATTATATTTGCCAATACCACCCCAGATGGTAGCGCCGTAACATAATCCCTTAATGGCGTACTAAAACCTTGCAACTTAACAATGAAAAATGCCAGATAAACTGACTTACTTGGCATTTTCATTAGCGGTAAAATTAACGCAATTCTACCGACTTAGCTAGCAGCATTATTTGACAGCATTAGTACTTTCAAAGATTTTGTCAGCAGACGCGGCGACAAAACCAGTATACAGGTCACCGTCAGCCATCGGATAACGACGGGCAAACTCATAGAAACAAGTTGGAATTTCAAGTTCGCCATCTGCAAAGCTGACCGCCATGCGATCTGCCATCGTTGATGACTGCTCTAATAGCACTTCAGCTGAACCTTTAATCTCACCACCAGCGGTGTTTAAGGTAAAGCCAGCAGCTTTTAGGGTTTCATTGACTGATTCAATGGTTTCAAAATCAGGCAGCTCATTAATGGAAACCGTAAAATGGTTAGCGCGATAACCAATGGCCGCAACCCAAGCTGCGTACTCGCTTTCTGCCAATAAGGTTTTGTAAGTGGCGATATCGACACGCCAATGACAGCCTGAATATAAAAAATTATCCGCAGTTGTCGCCGCAGCATCCACTTGATCAACTAAACCATGGATAATGCTTTGCACTTCAGGGCTAAACTCTTCCACTAACAGCTCAGAGATAAACACCTTAGGCTGGTTAGGGTCGGGATGTTCAAAATGCTTGGCAACCAACTTTTTCTGCTCAAAGTGATAATCACCGCTATCGACATAGCCAATTGACTCAAAGTGCGCCGCTAACACAGCAAGATTTACTTTTTCAATATTAAAGGTACGCAGGGCAATATGATCGTTAATGATCGGTTTTCCCTGCCCTAACAGTTGCTGAATGTTTGCCGCCGAGGGCGTCATATTGATGTAGTCTTGCCATAAAGCGGCGAATAAAGCGTTAACGTCGGTGTGCATGATAAAATCCTTCTTTAAAAAAAGGCAATGACTCAAGAGTTATTGCCTTAGTTGCAAAATGAGTGACTAGATAGATAAACCAGGGCTCAATTTAGCAGGTAGGCTAACACTATCCGCTTCCACAGAAGCCACAGGGTAAGCACAGTAATCAGCAGCATAGAATGCACTTGCACGATGATTACCTGATGCGCCAACACCACCAAATGGTGCTGCGCCAGATGCGCCTGTGATTTGCTTATTCCAGTTAACGATACCAGCACGAATGCGTGCTAAGAAGTAATCATAATCTTCTCGGCTATCCGCCAACAAACCAGCAGAAAGTCCATAACGCGTGTTGTTTGCCATCTCAATGGCATCATCAAAGGCTTGGTATCTAACTAATTGCAGCAATGGACCAAAGTATTCTTCATCAGGCAGCTCTGCAATTGCTGTCACATCAATTAACCCAGGAGACACTAGACCAGTCCCCGCTTCAACGTGAGTAAGCTCAATAAGCGATGTCGCACCTAATGCCAACAAGTTAGCCTGCGCGGCAACCATGCCTTTAGCTGCGGCTGCAGAAATCATCGAACCCATAAATGGCTGCGGCTGTGCATTCCAGCTAGCCACTTTGATTTGCTTAATCGCGGTAATAAGCTCAGCAATTAACGCATCACCTGCAGCGCCTTGCTGGATGTACAAACGACGTGCACAAGTACAACGTTGACCAGATGAGATATAAGCTGATTGAATAATATCGTGAACGGCCGCTTTAGTGTCTGTGACGTCTTTGATAATTAATGGATTATTACCCCCCATTTCAAGGGCTAAAATTTTGCCAGGATGCCCTGCATATTGCTGATGCAACAAGTGACCAGTACGAGAACTACCGGTAAAGAATAGTCCATCAATTTGCGGGTGCGAGGCCAATGCTTTACCGGTTTCAAGCTCGCCTTGAACCAAGTTAATCACACCTTGTGGCAAACCTGCTTTGTCCCAAAGTTTTAGCATTTCTTCAGCGACTTTCGGAGTTAGCTCTGATGGCTTAAACACCACGGTGTTACCCGCAAGTAAGGCTGGAACAATATGACCATTGGGTAAATGACCTGGGAAATTATAAGGGCCAAATACCGCAACAACGCCGTGCGGCTTATGACGTAAAACGGCGCGACCTGCAGGAATGTCATTAGTTTCTGTACCAGTACGCTTATCATGCGCTGCAGCTGATAAGCCAATTTTGCCTATCATAGCGCCCACTTCTGTGGCGGTTTCCCACTGAGGTTTACCGGTTTCTTGGGCTATCACTTCAGCAAGCTCAGCTTTGTGCGCTTCAAGTTCGCTGCGGTACGCTTCAACAATGGCTAAACGCGCCTCATAGCCAAGCATAAACCAGTCAAACTGCGCACTTCTTGCGGCATCAATGGCGCTATTAACTTGGGCTTCTGTCGCCGTTTTACCGCTCCAGATCACCTCACCATTTGCTGGGTTGAGTGATGTAATTTCATGACCTTCGCCATTAGACCATTGGCCTTTGATAAATTGTGTCATTTGCTGTTTCCTACAGTTCTAATACGCGAATTTGCTGGCCTTGCTCAACCATTAGCGCTTCAGCTAATTGTGGGCTTAAGGTGACGTTATCATGCTCTTGTGAAACTAAAATTCTTGCCGCTGTTGCGCGGTAATCCGCTAACAAGGTATTGGCGACAAGATATTGATGATCGGCATGAGGCATCTTTCCAATAGTGACCGTAAGTAGACGGCTTTGACTCACGGCGCGGATGTCGCTTAGCGCACACTCCACTGTTGGACCACCATCGAAAATATCGACGTAATTTCTAAATTTAAAGCCTTCAGCCTGCAATAACTTCAGCGCAGGTTTAGTATTTCTATGCACCTCGCCAATCACTTTTTGTGCTTTTTTTGGCAATAGGCATACATGTATCGGGCTTCTTGGCATCATTTCAGCCATAAAGGCCTTTTTACCTAACCCCGATAAATAATCGGCTTCGACAAAATCAATGCCTAAGAAATGATCTTGTAACCACTCATAAAAAGGTGAATCACCCTTTTCATCGCTTACGCCGCGCATTTCAGCAATTACAGTGCTGCCAAAACGTTGCTCATGTTGAGCGAGGAATAAAAAACGCGAGCGAGAAAGCATGCGGCCGTTATAGCCTCTGCGATATTCTTTATTTAAAAACAGCGTACATAACTCTGCAGCGCCAGTGTAGTCATGGCAAAGCGTCAGTGTTTCCACTTCGTTACGAACTGAGATTTGTTTAGAATGATAGACTTCAGTGCCTAAACGGTAATGATAAAAGGCATCTTCCATCCCGACAGCGGCTTCAATACCGCAGGTACCGACAACTTGATTGGTTTTTAAATCTTCAAGCACCATCAAATAACCTTCATCGAAAGGTTTCTCAACTTGCTTGGAAAAAGAAGCTTCAGCTCTAGCGATTTTAGAGCGTAATAGCTCTTCGTTGACTGGCAGGGAAGTGAACCCATGACCCGATTCAACGGCGACCTTGTAAAGTGCTTCGTAATCACTGCCACGAATCGGTCGTATGATTAGCATCTGACTCTCCTTGATAATCCAGTAATAAAAAGTCACCAACAAACAGACTTTTCATTACCGATAACCCAATAAAAAAGCGCAAGGTTTTACCCTTACGCTTTACTTATCTATTAACCTGCAACCACTTTAGCTACAGCACGTTCGAAACGTGCTAAACCTTCAGCGATATCAGCTTCTGGGATAACAAGAGATGGAGCAAAACGCACGACGTTAGCGCCAGCAATCAAGCTCATTAAGCCTTCTGCAACCGATGCAACTAAGAAGTCACGGCTACGGCCTGCATATTGCTCGTTAAGTACTGCGCCTAATAACATGCCTTTACCACGCACTTCTGAGAACACATTATATTTGGCATTGATTGCCGCTAAACCATCACGGAATAACTGTTCGCGATGCTTAACACCATTCAGTACTTCAGGCGTATTCACCACATCCATAACAGCATTACCAATAGCGCACGCTAATGGGTTGCCGCCATAAGTCGAACCATGAGTACCAATTTTAAGATGTGCGGCAATTTTAGCAGTGGTTAGCATTGCAGCAATTGGGAAACCGCCACCTAGGGCTTTGGCGCTGGTTAAAATATCAGGCACAATATCGGTGCCCATGTAGGCAAATAACTCACCGGTACGGCCAACACCTGTTTGCACTTCATCAAAAATAACTAATGCGTCATGCTTATCAGCAAGTGCGCGCACAGCTTTTAAGAATTCGGGGTCACCATTGATAATACCGCCTTCACCTTGAAGTGGTTCAAGCATGATGGCACAAGTGTTATCAGAAATTACCGCTTCTAGAGCGGCAATATCATTAAATGGTACATGAGTAACGCTTTGTGGTTTAGGCCCGAAACCATCAGAGTAAGCCGCTTGACCACCCACAGTAACAGTAAAGAAGGTACGACCATGGAATGCTTTATCAAAGGCGATGATTTGATCTTTTTGTGGGCCGTGATTATCTAATGCGTAACGACGGGCAAGTTTTAGTGCAGCTTCATTGGCTTCAGCACCTGAGTTAGCAAAGTAAACACGCTCAGCAAACGTGGCGTTAACCAGTTTCGTCGCCAGCTCTAATGCTGGCTCATTGGTCATTACGTTTGATAAATGCCACAGCTTTTCACCTTGTTCTTTTAGGGCGCCAACAAGTGCTGGGTGACAATGACCTAAACAATTCACTGCAATACCACCAGCAAAGTCAATAAACTCATTACCTTGTTGATCCCAAACTCGACTGCCTTCTCCGCGAACTGGGATTACGGCTGCTGGCGCATAGTTAGGCACCATGACTTCATCAAATTGGGCACGTGTTAAGTTCATTTCAACGCTCATTGCTTTTCGTTCCTTAAAGTTATTAGCGACACTTAAGTCACTCTATTCCGCTTGCTGTATTGATTTTGGTTTAAGTTGACTGCGGATGTTTGTATAGCTTGCAGGTCATTATTAGCTAAAACGTGATCAAAATACCAGTTTTTAGCGGTTAACTATTCATAACTTAAATGAATAATGCATAAAGAGTTAACAAA
This sequence comes from Shewanella sp. 6_MG-2023, assembly GCF_030547195.1. Lineage (NCBI taxonomy): Bacteria > Pseudomonadati > Pseudomonadota > Gammaproteobacteria > Alteromonadales > Shewanellaceae > Shewanella > Shewanella sp. 6_MG-2023. Next base: position 230,032 of record NZ_JAUOQU010000003.1, read on the forward strand.
CTTCACATACAAAGTGCTATTACAGCTTATTTTTAGCATAAATAGTCATAAAAAAAGTTATTTGGCCTCAAATAAGCTAGCTATTCATCATAAATGCATAACTAAACAAGATTTAGTCATACTTAAGGGGGATAAAGCCTGACTTTAAACTAAATTAAGCTTGCGGTAATTTTGCGATTTTAAACGGATCAGCTCTTGCTCGGTAAATTCATAATAATCAAATAACACTCGCTTCTCTTGCGGCTCAATTAAACGCGATTGCTCTAATATTAATACCTTGGCATAACAACTGGCTTTGGCAACGATAGCGCTTTCTGTGGAAAACTCGCTAAAGTGATAATTTAAATCGAGCTCTTTTAGCACTTGGGTTAGCTGGCTCTGGTTAAAATCCATTAAGTCCAATAATTGCCAATTAAGCTGCTCACCATAGGACATCACTTGCTCAAACACTTCCTCAGCTGGAAATGCTGAGGCCATTACCGCATCGTATAAGGTTTTATCCCCTTTGGCGCTGGTCTCACGTAGCCAGGTTCCCCATGTGTTTTCAAATTGTCTGGCGCTGGCATTTAATATAGTCGCTGCGCCTAATTGCTTCATCAAAGCTGCGCTATAAACCAATGCCACATCCTTTTGATGCAGCGCTGCCAATGCTTTGGCCGCTATGGCGGTGATCATGCTGTAACGCCATAACTTACGACTAGCCCAAATCAGGTTAGTATTGCCCGATGGCAGCCAATGCCGTAAACAAAAGTAAGGGATCACAGCTTGCAAATTTTCAATGCCAATATAATTAAGCACTAACTTAATGTCGGTTACTTTGACTTCTGATCGCTGCGGTCTGCGGTGACTCGAGGCTGGGCTATTGATTAAATTGATAAGATCGGTCGATAGCCAGCTGATATTTTCAACAAGCGATCGCACTCGGCGCAGATCAGGTTCTTTGTTAAGCAGTAAATCCAATAATAAAATATGGGACTCTTTTAAACCCGATTGCGCTAACATCTGCTGAGGTGAATTGAGCTGATGCTCAAGGGAGCTTATGACAGTGTTAGTCAATTGCTCTGATATGCGCTGTAACACCAACTGAGCCCGCGCTTGCTCTTCTAAACGTGCTTTAATGGCTAAACGTTCAACTTCAAGTTTATTGGCGTCATCTTCTAACTGCTTATCTAAGTCATCAAGCTGCGAGGGTAACTTTTCCTTACCCATAATCAGTTGCTTATACAGCCTGCGCTCAACTTCAATGACTTTTCCTGGCCTTACGCCACCTGCTACCGACACTGCCACAAATAAACTGCCTTTAATTCTGTGTTAGTTATATGAAAATTATATTTCAACTGCTGCTTATCGTTACAAATAAGGCCTCCAAATGGAAGCCTTATGGTTTAAATCAGCTTAAGTAAAACGCATCATTACTTTAGCTCTTGCTCAAACAATTTGTAGATACGACGATATTCATCTAACCAGCTTGATGCCTGTCTAAAGCCATGTGGCTCAACAGGGTAAATCGCGGTTTCAAACATCGGCTTTTCTAACTCAATCAAGCGTTGTACTAAGCGCACACTATCTTGGAAGAACACATTGTCATCGAGCACACCGCTCATGATCAGCAATGGTTTTTGTAAACCCTGTGCGTGTTCAATTGGTGAACTCTTTTCATAGGCAATGGGGTCAACATCTGGGGTATTTAAGATGTTAGAGGTATATGGCGCATTATAATGCGCCCAATCGGTGACCGGACGAAGTGCTGCGCCCGCTTGGAATAACTCAGGCTCATTAAATAACGCCATGAACGTTAAGAAGCCGCCATAAGAGCCGCCATAGGTACCTACTTTAGCGCCGTCAACATGACTGTTAGCCGCCATCCAGCTAACGCCGTCTTTTAAATCTTCAACTTCAGGATGACCCATATTGCGATACACAGCGGTGCGCCAATCGCGGCCATAACCTTTAGAACCACGGTAATCCATATCCATGACGACATAACCCTGTTGTGTTAATAAGTTATGGAACATGAACTCTCTGAAATAGCCAGAAAAACCATTATGGGCATTTTGCAGGTAACCCGCACCATGGTTAAAAATTACTGCAGGATATTTTTCAGCATTATTAGCATCATAGCCCTGAGGTAAATAGACTCTAGCGTAAATGTCTTTCGCACCATGAGTTGATGGTACTTTTACTACTTGAGGGGCTTGCCATGCATAATCTGCAAACGCTTTACTGGTGTAATGAGTTAACTGCTTAAGCTCGCCGCCAATTGGCTGCAAATACAGCTCATTAGGTTGGGTGGCTGTTGATGCCGTTAATAGCAACGATTGACCATTAGGGCTTAACTCATAATCAAGGGTACCTGTCCACTGGGTCAGCTGCTCAGTTTTACCGCTAGCAATCTCAACCCGATAAACATTATAAGTTCCAGGGTGGTCTTTGTTAGCACGATAATAAAGATGCGTCGCATCGGGTGATAAGGTCACTTGATCAACCACATATTCGCCATTGGTAAGTGCGCTGGTCTTGCCATTTTCACCTTTAACATAAAGCTGTGAATAACCAGACTCTTCAGATAAGTAATAGAATGACTCAGATGTTCCCACCCAACCAAATTGATTAAAGGTGTAGTTAACCCAAGCATCATCATGTAAACGGTGCTCTGTTTTTAGCTTGCCGGTTTCAAGGTTGACACTGGCGATCCAGCGATCTTTATTATCAACCGCTTCAATCATAACCAGCAATTTATTTTCAGATTCATGCCACTGCATCGGACTTTGACTCCAAGTCCAATCTTGCATCAGTTGCAATACCCGTGGCGATTTTTCGCTGTTATAACGCTCGCCTTTGGCTTTGGCATTTTCAGCTTTTACACTGGCTAACACGTCGGCATCGTAACCATCAAGACCTTCAATAGTGATATCTTTCTTAACGTGATCGACCAAGTCTAGGACCACCAATCGTTCACCTGGGTAACTGTCTTCAGCCACACGCGCCCTTGCAGGTACTGCATCAACATAGCCATCTTTACCTAGATAATTTGGCATGATGTCGTGCTCGCTGCGCCAGCTATAGTCTTTATCAACTAAGTTAACCACTAAGTAACGGCCATCAGCGGAAAGACTCATATCAGAGACTTTTTCATCATCGCCTAAATACCAAGTTTTAGCCGCAAAAGTCGGGTCTTGCGCCGCTAACTCCTCGGCATATTCAGCGCGGGTTTTACTCTTGTTATGCTGCAAAGCAACATAGGCAATCAAACGATGCTGTTGTTTGGCAATGTAAGATTCTGGATCGCTAACCCCTTTAGGGGCATTGGCCATTTGCACATCTGCTAGCTGCTCAGTTAACCCAGTCTGCAGATGTATCTTGAAGACACTATTACCTTGAAAATAAGCCAAATCGCCGCTACTAAGGAACTTAACCTCATCAATGGCAGTATTCACGCGGGTAAGCTGTTTTACGTCCCCTGACGCTAATTGCTTAACGAATATATTACCCTGATAGATATAGGCTTTTTGCGATTTATCTGCACTCAACACACCGTGCTTTTGATCAGTTAAATGCAACTGATTCAAGCTAATAAGACTTGCCTGAGTTTGACTCACGCCTTGCTGATAAACCTCAGCAATTGGCGCCTGATGTGCTTGTCGATTAAAATAAATTGACTGACTATCATCGCCCCAATAAGCATTTTTAGCTAACACACCCATCCAATCAGGGTTGGCCATGATCTGATTTAAGGTTAAAGGCTGTTCAACTTGAGGAGGTGTCGCAAGCGGCACTGTGTAACTTGAAGCTGCGTTAGAAATGCTTGGGGTGTTATTGCTAGTTGCGGTCGCGCTGCAACCAGAAATGATCGCTAAAGAAAGCGCACTAAGCGCAGTATTGCGCAGTAGCCTTGTCATATTGAATCCTTTGTCATCAAAGATGTTTGGTATATTCTCGCCTAAACGTTAACCACTGTTTGGCAAGTGCTTTTATTATTGCTCTTTTATATCATAAAAAAGGAGTAAACTTGTGAGCTTTTTTGGTCAAAGTTGTAACGGAAATTATTGATTATTGGAGAGGAAAGTAAGGTTAGCCGTTTAGAAGATGATAAAGGGATCCAAATGCGACTCATTGGCCCCAAATGAGCAAGTTAATAATTTAAAAAATTCTGTAGTAACTCAAGACCTTGTTCGGTCAAAATAGCTTCTGGATGAAATTGCACCCCAAATATAGGCAAACTATTATGGCGCATCGCCATGATCTCACGGCCATGAATTGGATCATCAAACCATGCATCAAGTTGAAAACCATCAGGTAAACTTTCAACTAGTAAAGAATGATAACGGGTAACTGTAAGTGGCTGATTAAGCTGTTTAAACAAGCCAGCTTCATGGTGATTTATCTTGCTGGTTTTACCATGCATCACTCTTTTAGCACGAACAACATTAGCGCCGAACACCTGTGCAATGGCTTGATGACCTAGACATACCCCTAAAATTGGCAGTTTACCGGCAAAGTATTCGATTGCTTGTAATGAGATCCCCGCCTCATTAGGCGAGCAAGGGCCTGGAGAAATAACCAAATGAGTTGGATTTAAGGCTTGGATTTCTGCAATGCTGATCTCGTCATTACGCTTTACCATAATCTCAAAACCTAGCTGCTGAAAATATTGCACTAAGTTAAAAGTAAACGAATCGTAGTTATCAATCATTAACAGCATTAAGGACCCTAAGTACAAGATTGCTTTATAAGAATAATTAATCAGGAAAGCTAAAATACCTGAATGGTGGCGGATAATAGCATAGCTTTGCTCAGTGCTTAAGCGTTTAGACCTATCGCTGGTTTTGTTGACTGTAACGTTTAATTGCTAGGTTATACTATAGCTCTATATCAGTGGCTCCTACCGCCATCTTAGGAAGGTAAACTATGGGAATGCAATTTTTAAATACACAAGTTTCAGGAACACAAGTCACACAGGTGGGAAATGTCAGTCTTTATTTTATTGGTGATATTTATGGTCGCTTAGACAAGTTAACCGATTTATTAGCCGAAATTGATTTTGATATCGATGATCCACAATCGAGTATTCAATTTGTTAAGTTAGTTTTTTGTGGCAACTTAATTGCGTCACACCAGCCTGCTCAAACCGATGCAGCCGCTATTGAGCACATCGCCTTACTCAACTTTATAAAACGGCTGGTTGATGAAGGTTATGCTTATTGTTTGCTTGGCATAAATGAGTTTAACGCCATAGGTTGGAGTAAACACCACCCGATCACAGACGAGCCTTTAGTTAGCGCGAGCAAGCTAGCACTCAATTCAGATAGCCTAAGCCAACAAGGCCCCTTTTTCCTATCGTTATTTGATCCCGCTGACGAATCAATTTATCAATGGATAGATTGGTTTATGTCATTGCCACTGTTTTTGGATTTTGGTCATATTCGCGCAGTGCATGCTTGTTGGGATCAACAAACAATCACAGCGTTAGCGCCGTATATAGAGCCAAGTCATACTTTATCACAGCAATATTGGCCCTGCGCGTTTGATAAAGATCACTCGCTCAATCATGCACTAAATATTATTTTGAATTACCCAACATTTGAGTTAACCGAGCAACACCCTCACTATCTGTTAACAGTTCCGGTAATAGTGGCTCATTATCCCTTAGACAGTTTCCCAGATATTCAAAATGAATACCTGGCTTGTGTTAATTACAACGCAGCGGTTGCCAACTACCCACTCGTGAGTTTTGCTTGGCATCAAGGTCGCAAAAAACAGCTTGAGGACGCCTGCGTATCTGATAATGCACAACTCAGCCTTGGCGAGTTTTGTTTTATTGACCAACCCACCCCAGAAGAACAGATTGCCAGTGGTGTTGAAGCATTGTTAGCGATGATGATAAAGCAACTGCCTAAGGTGGATATAAGCCCTGAAGCCTTATGCCAATTTCAACAGCAAGTGGATCTTTGCCTATGGCAAGACTGGGACCCTAGTGAGCAATTTCCTAATGCTCGCTATCGAAATCAGTACCAAACCTTTATCGAACCAATCGCCCAATTAGCATTAGCCATGGATAGCGAGCAGCTCTGTGCTTATCTGGCTATTTTGGCGCGATACCAGCTAGAAATTGAAAATGATAATTTGGAAAACCGTTGTTTAAAAGTCGCTTTCAAACTAACAAGATTAGCAGCCCATGCGCTTAAGCACTAGGACAGTTCAGTGGAGTGGAAGTAAAACTAGCAAGATAAGTTTAAGATGTTACTGAGACTTCAATAGCTGCTCACTATGCCACTCAGTAAATAACAGACAATAAAAAACCAGTTACTAATCTAGGACTAATAACTGGTTTTTTTATGATTTGAGCCGACTATTTAACAACCGTTAAATGAGCACGTCCTTTAGTTTTTTCAGAATCACCAGTTGGCTTTTCTTCAGTTGATACAGCAGTGTCAACAGTAGCATCTACGGTCGATTCTACTGTAGAAAATGCTCTTGTAGCAGGTGATAAATCTTCAGATTCATCTTCTGCCATATAAGCATCTTCCATATCAAACACGGTACCAGCACCATTTTCACGGGCATAAATTGCCACGATAGCAGCCATCGGTAAAACGACTTGCTGCGGTACACCACCAAAACGAGCATTAAACTCGACAAATTCATTGGTCATTTGCAAATTTCCCACAGCACCGCCAGCTATGTTAAGTACGATTTGACCGTCTTTAACAAACTCTTGAGGTACTTGAGTCCCTTTCACAAATGCATCCACGACAACATGTGGGGTAAAGTGATTATCCATCAACCACTCATAGTAAGCCCGCAACAAATATGGACGATTAGGGGTAATTGCTTTCATTACATGCCCATGCGCATTTCGCGCTCAACCTCAGTTAACGATGCTTTAAATGATTCACGTTCAAAAATACGTGTCATGTAAGCATGGATATCTTTAGAAGTACGGGCATCAAGGTTAATACCTAGTTCAGGTAAACGCCATAATAGCGGCCCTAAGTAACAATCAGAAAGACCAAATTCTTCGCTCATAAAGTATGGCATTTCAGCAAATACTGGCGCTAAAGCAACCAAGCTATCAGTTAACTCTTTACGAGCAGCATCAGCTTTGTCGCCACGGCGAATACGGGCAACCAATTCATACCAGTCAGTATCAATACGGTGCATCATTAGACGACTTTGTCCGCGAGCAACTGGATATACTGGCATCAATGGTGGATGTGGAAAGCGTTCATCCAGGTATTCCATGATAATGCGAGACTCATACAATACTAATTCACGATCAACTAAAGTCGGAACTGAGTTGTAAGGATTTACGTCAAGTAACTCCTGAGGCTTCTCGCTAGGGTCTACCTGTAATACATCAACAGTTACCCCTTTCTCAGCCAGTACGATACGTACTTGGTGGCTATATAAATCATCGGCACCTGAAAACAGTGTCATGATAGAGCGTTTGTTGGCAGCTACAGCCATTGATATCCTCCAGAAACGGAAAAACAAAACAAACGAGGGGCTAAGCCCCTCGTTTAGAGTATGCGAATAATGTATTTTACCCGTTATTCGTGTCTAGTGCACATCTTTCCAGTATTCTTTCTTCAACAAATAGGCAATGATGAAGAAAAAGAATAGAAATCCGAGTACCCACCAGCCTAAAGCTTCACGTTCAAGCTTCACTGGATCGGCTGAATATACAAGGAAACCGGTGATATCTCGCACCGCTTGATCGTACTCTTCTGCGTTCATAGAGCCACCAGTCGCAACTAGCGTTCCATCTTCTTGTTTTACAGAAATACCTTGTAAATCTTCAAGAACATGGGGCATACCCACCAATGGGAAAACAGTATTGTTTACCCCAAATGGACGACTTTCATCTTTATAAAAGCCTTTAAGGTATGAATAAACCCAATCGGCACCACGCACGCGAGCCACTAAAGTTAAGTCTGGTGGCGCTGCACCAAACCACTTAGCTGCGTCAGCTTCAGGGATAGAGTTTTCCATTAGCTCACCCACTTTAGCATCGGTGAACATATACTTGTTACGCATGTCATCAACTGAAATACCTAAATCTTCAGCAACACGGCCATAGCGTTGGTACTGGGTACTATGACAACCTGAACAGTATTGTTGAAATAAGTCTAAACCACGCTCTAATGACTCATTGTCATGTAGGTTGATTTCCGGATCAGGACTCTTAACAAATTCATTGTTGCCACCAGCCGCTATTGCTAGCGTTGGTAACAATGTAACTAATGCGATTAATAGCTTTTTCATTAGTGCGTCACCCTCATAGGAACTGGTTTTGTCTTTTCGTTTTTACTGTAAACCCACAGCGCCACGAAGAAGGCAAAATAAGTAAGTGTAAAGATACGCGCTGCAATAGTTAATGTAGGCGTAGCTGGAACCGCACCTAAATAACCTAGGATCAAGAATGAAACGGTAAACTGCGCAATGTTAATCTTATGAACAAGTCCACGATAACGAATCGACTTCACTTTACAGCGATCTAACCAAGGTAATACGAACAGTACCGCAATCGCGAGCCCCATACCGACAACACCTAAAAGCTTGTCAGGAATAGCACGCAAAATTGCATAGAATGGCGTGAAATACCATACTGGAGCGATATGCTCAGGGGTTTTCATTGGGTTAGCCGCTTCAAAGTTTGGCTTTTCAAGGAAGTAACCGCCACCTTCAGGCATAAAGAACAACACGTAACAGAAGACGATTAAGAAACCGGCGACGCCCATGATATCTTTTACTGTGTAATAAGGGTGGAAAGGGATAGCATCAACTGGCCAGCCATTTTCATCTTTATTCTTTTTAACTTCGACACCGTCAGGGTTGTTTGAGCCTACTTCGTGTAAAGCAATCAAGTGAAGGAAAACTAATACAACTAAAACTAGAGGCAGTGCAATAACATGTAATGCAAAGAAACGGTTTAGTGTCGCACCAGAAACAACATAGTCACCACGGATCCACAATGTGAGGTCATCACCAATAAATGGAATCGCACCAAATAATGAGATAATAACCTGTGCACCCCAGTAAGACATTTGTCCCCAAGGTAGCAAGTAACCCATGAAGGCTTCAGCCATTAGCACGAGGAAAATCAACATACCAAATAACCAAAGTAGCTCTCTAGGTTTTTGATAAGAACCGTAGATTAAGCCACGGAACATATGCAGATAAACCACCACGAAGAATGCCGATGCGCCCGTGGAGTGCATATAACGAAGTAACCAGCCGTACTCTACATCACGCATGATGTATTCAACTGAAGCAAAAGCGCCTTCAGCTGTTGGTACGTAGTTCATGGTTAACCAAATGCCCGTTAATAGCTGGTTAACTAAAACAAGTAATGCTAATGAACCAAAGAAATACCAAAAGTTAAAGTTCTTTGGTGTTGGATATTGACCAACATGGCGATTATAGGTCGCCGTCATTGGGATGCGAGCATCAATCCAATCAACGATATTCTTAACCATTATGCAGCTCCTGTGTCGACACCAATGAGTACAGTTCCATCATCGACATATTGATGCGGAGGTACAACTAGGTTCAATGGTGCTGGTACGCCCTGGAATACACGTCCAGCCATATCAAACTTAGAGCCATGACATGGACAGAAGAAACCAGCAGATACACCTTCTACTTGCTCACCAAAGCTATCTGGTAAATAAGTTGGTGAACAACCTAAATGTGTACAAATCCCGACAGCAATAAAGAACTCAGGCTTAATTGAACGTGCAGGATTAGCTGCATACGCGGGCTGTTGTAATTCTTCTGAAGCAGGATCGCGTAATTGACCATCTAATGAACTTAACTCATTTAAAATGGTTTCGGTACGACGAACAACCCATACAGGTTTACCACGCCATTCAACTCGAATTAATTGACCTGGTTCTACTTTACTAATGTTAACTTCTACCGGTGCACCTGCAGCTTTCGCTTTAGCGCTCGGATTCCATGACTTAATAAAAGGCACCGCTACAGCGACGGCACCAGCTCCACCAACTACGGCGGTTGCGGCTGTCAGGAATCTGCGGCGTCCGGTATCGACTGGCGCTTTGCTCATCCACTTATCTCCCAGAGGGTGTTGGAATTCTTATATTTTAATAACTTAGCAACATTAGAATCACTAACGGCTAAATCTATACTTTGAGGCGGGGCTCATTATAGCGAAAAATTAGAACCAGATCATAGTAATTCACACAACTAAGTTACGGGATTTGCGTGTTTTTTTTGCGATGAGCAAAAAATAAGCTACCGATTTGTTCAGTTGTTATGAAGATAAGAACAAACAAAATAGTTAAATTGCTGTAAATAAACAATATTTAATGAAACATACGCTATCTAAATTAGTCACAGCTGATTAATGGTATCAACTGGCAGAAATTCAATTTATTTCGCTGCACAATCTCAAAACGCAAAAAACCCGGTATAAACCGGGTTTTTAATTAACGCTAAATTTCAATTAATGAAATGTTGGCTTATTTACCATCGATAGATTTCATGTATTTGAAGAAATCACTGTCAGGTTCTAAAACCATAACATCACTATTGCCAGCGAAACTCGCCTTGTAAGCTTCAAGACTTCTTAAGAAACCATAAAACTCAGCATCTTTGTTATAAGCATCAGCATAAATCTTCGCAGATAATGCATCACCTTCACCACGAACCGTTAATGCTTTACGTTCTGCTTCAGCCACTTTAACTGTCACGTTAGCATCAATAGTTGCACGGATGATTTCAGATTGCTCTTTACCCTGTGCACGATGCTCTTTTGCTACAGCTTGACGTTCAGCACGCATACGCTGGAAGATACTGCTACTTACGTTGGCAGGTAAGTTGATTTGCTTAACGCGCACATCAACCACATCGATACCAAGATCTTGTGAGCTTTCAGATGCGTTTTCAAGTGCATTAATCTGCAACTCATCACGTTCACCTGAAACAATTTCTTTAATAGTACGACGACCAAACTCTGTGCGTAAGTCATTGTTGATTTTACGCTGTAACAGGCTTTCAGCTGTTGCAACATTACCGCCACCAGTGGACAGGTAAAACTTTTCAAAATCGCTAATACGCCACTTAACATAAGAGTCAACCATAAGGTCTTTTTTCTCTGAAGTAACAAAACGATCTGCAGCGCCATCTAAGGTCTGAATTCGCGCATCTAGATATTTTACTTTATCTATTGCTGGAATTTTAAAGTGTAAACCTGGTGCAAATACACGCGTGACAGGTTGACCTTCAACGTTATCTTTTAAGATCTCACCAAAGCGAGAAACGATAGCACGTTCACCTTCGTTAACGACCATAACAGATGAAAAACCAACACCTAAAATGATTACCAGAACAATCAGTCCTATTCTACCCATGAGTTAGTCCCTCCCTTGGCGTGAACGAGACTCACGAGTCTGACGTCCATCAACTGGCATAGAAGACGTAAGCGAATTATTTGAAGGCGTGTTCACATGCGTTTCAACAACTGGCTCTGCAGGCATAGTTTTAGCTTGATTACCCATCATTTTGTCTAATGGTAAATACATTAAATTACCATTGTTTTTAGTATCAATTAGTACCTTGTTAGTATCTGCCATGACCTCTTGCATCGCATTAAGGTATAAACGTTTACGGGTCACTTCTGGTGCCATTTGATACTCAGGCAAAAGTTTTTCGAAACGAGCAACCTTACCTTGAGCTTCTAAGACTTCACGTTGCTTATACGCGCTAGCCTGTTGCGCCATACGCTCAACCTGACCACGTGCTTTAGGCTCAATTTCACGCGCATAAGCTTCTGCTTCGCGAATGAAACGCTGTTCATCTTCTTGTGCAGAAATAGCATCATCAAATGCATCTTTCACTTCTTCAGGTGGACGCGCTGGTAAGAAGTTGACATCTTGAATTGATAAACCAAGCTTATACGGCTCAAGAATACGCTCAAGTTCAGCCCAAGTATCACGACGAATAGCATCACGACCAGTAGTCAAAATGTCATCCATAGTGTTATGCCCAATCACATAACGAAGCGCACTGTCTGTTGCTTCACTCAAACTCTCATTTGCATCAACTGCACTAAACAAGTAAGAATAAGCATCATCCACTCGATACTGAACATCAAGTTCCACTTTCACTAAGTTTTCATCAGCCGTTAACATGCTGCCTGATGCAGGAATAGAGCGCACTGCTTTAATGTTTACCGGAAACACTTCATCAATAAAAGTTGCTTTCCAATGTAAACCAGGACCAACTTCACCAGAATGCTGACCAAAACGTAAGGTTACGCCTCGCTCTGCCTCTTTAATGGTATAAAAGCCTGAACCACCCCAAATAATTAAACCAATCACCAAAACTACAATAAGGCTCATTGGGTTAAAAGAAGGGCTAGAAGATCCACCTGAACCACCTTTACCACCGCCGAAGCGCTTTGAAAGGTTACGAAATACTTCGTCTAGATCTGGTGGGCCTTTGTCGTTACTGTTTTTGTTTCCCCAAGGGTCTTTTCCCTTGTTACCGGGCTCATTCCAAGCCATTTAGCACTCCATAAGTGGATGAAATAAATGATATTAGCAAATAACGTCTACGTCTGATTCTTCAGAAGAATCCTCAAATATAAACGTCTCTAATTCGCCTTGACTCTGTTTTGTTAATCGGCGCCAATTGGCATCCGATAAACGAACAGACAAAATACAGTTCCCCAGATCGTCGTACTCTTTCTGCTGTATCGCGTCCAGTCGATAAAACTGGCCAAGATAATGTCCAGCCGTAGCTGGAATTTTCAATGTCTGCTCTATAATGACTTCACCGATTAACTCGTTGATAGCCTGCAAGAGCAATTCAAATCCAATTTGTTTTTGTGCAGATACCCAGACTCGCTCTGGCTTACCTTCATCGTCGTAATCGATGCGAGGCACAAAATCTTCCAATAAGTCGATTTTATTACAAACGACCAATTGTGGAATAGTATCTGCTTCAATTTCTTCAAGCACATTTTGAACTTGATCAAAATTCTCCGTCATATTCTCATCAGCACAATCAACAATATGCAATAACAGATCAGCTTGACGTGTTTCTTGCAAGGTTGCTTTAAATGCTGCGACTAAGTCGTGAGGTAAATGACGAATAAACCCAACTGTATCAGCTAAAATAACTGCTCCGTCAGGTAAATTCAATTTACGCAGAGTAGGATCAAGTGTGGCGAACAATTGATCTGCGGCATAAACTTCTGAGGCGGTTAACGCATTAAACAAGGTCGATTTTCCCGCATTGGTGTAACCCACCAATGACACAGTGGATAAGTCACTGCGCTTTCGTGAACGTCGACTTTGTTCACGTTGTTTGTCTACTTTATCAAGTCGGCGATTAATACTTTTAATCCGTCCACGAAGTAAACGTCTATCGGTTTCGAGCTGGGTTTCACCCGGGCCACGCATACCAATACCACCTTTTTGTCTCTCCAAGTGAGTCCAACCACGAATAAGGCGCGTCGACATGTGGCGCAATTGCGCTAGCTCCACTTGCAACTTACCTTCGTGTGTTCTCGCTCTTTGAGCAAAAATATCTAAAATCAGCGTTGTTCTGTCTAACACTCGGCATTGACAGATCTGTTCTAAATTTCTTTCCTGAGCTGGACTCAGTGCATGATTAAAAATCACCACTTTAGCTTCTGTAGCTGCAACCATAGCTGCAAGCTCTTCTACTTTCCCTGACCCAACAAAAAACTTTCGATCTGGTGAACGCCGACTTCCAGTAATAACACCAACAGAGCGTACTCCTGCTGATTCGACTAATAATTGTAACTCTGTAATGTCTTCTCTACGCTCGTCGTCAGAAAAGTCAATGTGAACAAGTACTGCGGTTTCACCCGCTTCATAGCGATCAAACAAGTAGTAAACTCCTTAAATATTATTCTGATGCAGGTGCTTCATCATTTGGGGTATAGCTCTGAGTACCTTGTGCAGCCACATTAAATGGGCGTGCTGGTACAACAGTTGAAATAGCGTGCTTGTAAACCATTTGGCTTACTGTATTTTTTAACAAGATAACGAATTGGTCGAATGACTCAACTTGACCTTGTAGTTTAATACCATTCACTAAATAGATAGAGACTGGTACACGTTCACGACGCAAAGCGTTTAAAAATGGGTCTTGTAAAGATTGCCCCTTAGCCATTTCAATTTCCTTTTTTTATTTTCAAAATAAATTTTTTGAATTTTTGAAGAATGTTTTATTGTTTAGTTTTAGTATTATACAGCAACAGCTAATTAGCTAGCTAGAATGTTGCATAAGTGTAACTAAATTTCCTTCGGCGCCACTTTCAAGCCAATGTAACTCGGGCCAACTTCTTAACCATGTTAATTGACGTTTGGCTAATTGCCTAGTGGCAGCGGTGCCTTTTTCTATTAAAGTCTCGTAGTCAAATTCACCATCGAGGTACTGCCAACACTGTCGGTAGCCGACACAACGCATAGATGGCATATCTAAATGTAAGTCTTTGCGATCTTTTAATCGTTGAACTTCGTCGATAAAACCATTTTGCATCATTAGTTTAAATCTTTTTGCGATCAATTCATGTAATACTTTTCTCTCATGTGGCGCTATCGCAAATTGCATCACATCATAGGGTAACGGCGCTGACTTTGTTGCCGTTAGCTCAGTCATCGATTTACCCGTAATTCTGTATACTTCTAGAGCGCGAGATAGCCGCTGGGGATCATTAGGATGAATTCTTGCCCCTGCTGTGGCATCAACTTGGCAAAGTTGTTGATGTAATGCATCCCAACCTTGCTCTTCTGCCTCTTGCATAATTTGCGCTCTGATCTGCTCATCTGCAGCAGGTAACGGTGACAAGCCTTCAAGCAATGCCTTAAAGTACATCATAGTCCCCCCTACCAATAAAGGGGTCTTACCACGACTAATTATATCTTCTATTTCAATTAATGCATCGCGACGAAAATCTGCCGCAGAGTAACTTTCACTGGGGTCGAGAATGTCAATTAAACGATGAGGCGCTAAGGCTAGCTCATCGGCATCAGGTTTGGCTGAGCCAATATCCATTTGACGATAGATTAATGCCGAATCAACAGAGATAATTTCACAATTATGCTGCTGGGCCATTTCAATTGCTAAAGCCGTTTTTCCTGAAGCGGTTGGCCCCATTAAAAACAATACTTTGGGCTGTTTGAGTTGGTTCACATTAATTCTCTTCTAACCAGGATTGCCATGGCAATGATTTCGCCTTTGATAACTGCATTTGCTGCTGCTCTGCGGTTAATTGGCTATATTGAAGCCACACTTCAGCTGCGGCTGAAAAATGATTTGCTTGCTGTTTTGCCATCCACAACGCCAACGCTTCATCCGATGGCTGCTCTAATTTAATCCAATCTAATAATTCTGGGATCAACACAGCTAATTGGGTATCTCTGAGATATGGGGGCACATTCTTAATTATCAACTGTTGGTAGCGGATTGAAAGGGTTAATCCTAACCTACGTAATAACTGCTCTCGCTCTTCAAGGATAATTTTCCAGTCAACATCGGCTTCAATTGAAACCGGCATTAATAATGGCTGACCCACAAGCCCTGTTGTTATTTTAGTCTGTATCTCTAATTTTGTAACAAAAATAGAAACTTGCGCGATATCAACTAATAAAATCTGCTGACCTTTAACCATCACCCAGAAGCGACCATCAACAATAGACGGCATAGTGATATGCGCAGACAGATTTGTCTCATTAATTTGCGTTAATGAAGAATTTCCAGCTTGGGTTTGCAGTAATTGTCCATAATTAGCGATAGCCGTTGGGGTTATTTCTACCGTGTCAGCTGTTCTACCACCGCTATAGGGATTATTGCCACTGCTTGTAGCTCCTGTGCTTCCGGTAGCTGCATTATGCTGTGGTTGATGGCTTTGGTGTTGATAGCCCTGCGCTGGCACCGACATGCTGCCAAAGCGGCTGCTCGATAACTCTCTAGGTTGATGTAATTGAGTGGCAGATCCCCGACTTTGCGGCATGTCTTGACTTACTTGCTGCCAATTGCTTATTTCTGCCTCTGATGAATGACCAATTTCCTCGCCAATACCAGTTTGCGCGCCTGTAGGTTTGTTAGCTATACCGAGATCTAATTCAGGTATTTGCGCTAAAACAGACTGCAATGCCTGTAAAATAAAGTCATGCACTAATCGGCTTTGATGAAAACGCACTTCATGCTTTGCTGGATGTACATTGACATCAACCTGATGCGGATCCAGCTCAAGCATCAACACATAACCCGGTTGATGCTGAACTTGAAACTGACCAAATGCCTGCTTTACCGCATGGTTAACTAATCGGTCTCGCACTAAACGGCCATTGACATAAAAATAGCAGCTATCAGTCGGTTGTAAGTCATTTGGTGACTGCAAATAACCCGATAATATCAAGCCATCATGCTGGCATTCTAGGTGCAGAGCATGCTCGGCAAAAGCCCGACCACAAATTTGCCCAAGACGCTGTTTGTATTGAATTTCAGTATTGGCCGCTCGATATTGACGCGCCAACTTACCATTATGGGTTAAGGTAAAATGCACATCGGTTCTGGCGATGGCAATGCGTTTTAACCATTCATCAATATGGGTGAATTCGGTTTTATCACTTTTCAAAAAGCGTCGTCTGGCAGGGGTATTAAAGAATAAATCCACCACTTCAATGGTAGTGCCCTTAGGGTGCGCAGCGGGCGTCACTTTAACGTCCATTTGCGAGCCTGCAGCGTAGGCTTGCCACGCTTCAGTTTGCTCAGCAGGTTTTGATGTTAGGCTTAAACGGGAGACAGAGCTAATACTGGCTAAGGCCTCGCCTCTAAAACCAAAACTTAAAATGGCTTCTAAGTCATCAAGGGAGTGTACTTTTGAGGTCGCGTGACGAGATAACGCTAAGGCTAACTCTTCCTTTGAAATGCCTTTACCATTGTCCCTAATTTTAATGAGCTTACTGCCACCTTTGTCGATTTCGATATCCACCCGGGTTGCGCCAGCATCAAGGCTATTTTCAACCAACTCTTTAACTACAGATGCAGGACGCTCAACCACTTCGCCGGCAGCAATTTGGTTAGCAAGCTGTGGTGGTAAAATTTGAATAGCCATAATTTACGCTCTTGGAATAACCAGCTTTTGGCCTATCCGTAGGACATCTGATTTAAGGTTGTTGGTTTTTCGAATACTGGCTATGCTGACTTTATATCGCTGGGCAATAACCGATAAAGATTCGCCACTTCTTACTGTATGCTTAGTGTTACTCTGTTTCGCCAATAAGGTGCCTGAAGGTGGGTTAGCGGCAAAATATTTCAGCACACCTTTATGGATCGCATTAGCTAACTTTTGTTGATGGTTACCATTTAACAATAACCCTTCTTCTCTAGGGTTAGAGATAAAACCAGTTTCCACCAAAATAGAGGGTATATCAGTCGACTTTAAAACAGCAAAGCTCGCATGCTCTGGTTTACTCTTATGTAGTTTAGTCACTTTACCTAAACCTGATAATACATCACTGGCAATATGATGACTTTCAGCCAGAGAATGGTCCATCGACATATCGATTAGGGTCATCACAAGATACTGTTCACTATCGGAGTTTTGAATTATGTCTCCAACGCCACCTAATAGCTCGGAATGCTTTTCTTTATCCTCAAATACGCGACCAATTTCGGTATTGGCACGGCGCTTTGATAATACCCATACCGATGCCCCATTAGGTTGTGGTGACGTAAATGCATCTGCATGAATAGAAATCAGTAAATCAGCTCGACTATTTCTAGCCAGTTCCGAGCGTTGATTTAAATTGACAAAATAATCGCCAGTGCGGGTCATCACCGCTTTCATTCCTGGTGTTTTATTAATTTCTCGTGCAAGACGTTTGGAGATCTCAAGTACAATCTTTTTCTCATAGGTGCCTTTGGGGCCGATTGAACCAGGATCTTCGCCGCCATGGCCTGCATCGATAGCGACAATCACATCGGTAGAGCGCTTGCTAGTGTGCACCACCGACTGTACCGCTGCACTTTTACTGGCAGAGTTATCTAAATCGACCACTAAACGATTACCGTAAGGGGCTGTCGGTGTCAGGGCAAACAAATTCGGCTTTGCTGGTGAGTTTAAATCAAGCACCACACGTAAAGTGCCTTTTTTGGGAGGGGAACTAATACGCACTTTTTTGATCAACTTGCTGTCTTTAGCAATATCAGCAAGCTTCACATTGGTTGAAGCTTGTTTTAAGTCGATAACCAAACGCTGGGGGTTTGTTAGCACAAAATAGCTATAATCAGGTGCCGAAGACAAATCAAATACCACTCGGGTTGATTGCGGGGCATCCCAAATTCGCACACTTTCAAGTTTATTAGCTGCAACCTGTAAGGAGCAGAATAATAAACATATGAAGATTATAAATCGTGTCATTTTTTCTAGGGTCATTATTATTTTAGTTAATTGACTTATGCTTACTAGCGTTTGTTTTTAAAGCTTATTATGAACTAATTAGTTATAAAGCTTAGCGACAAGCTGATTACCAGCTCCTGTCATGCCAGTGAGCTCCACCTGTCGTTGCTCTCCGTCATAGCTTAAATGAATGGCAACATCGGCTTCAGGTAATAAGCCATGCCCTCTATCTGGCCACTCGATAATACTAATAGTGTTATCAGTAAAGTAATCGCGGATCCCCATAAATTCAAGCTCTTCAGGATCAAGCAAACGATATAAGTCAAAATGATAAATTTGCATTCCCTTGAGCTCATAGGGCTCAACTAGGGTATAGGTTGGACTCTTTACATTGCCATCATGACCTAAACTTTGGATCAAACCACGGCTTAAGGTGGTTTTACCTGCACCGAGATCACCAGTTAAATAAATCACTAATGGGGCTGAAACCCACAAAGATAATTCAACACCAAGATCAATCGTTGCTTGCTCATCTTTAAGATATTTTTTAATCGAAGTCATGTTAACTTACCAGCACTTGGGAGATTAATCATATAAAACTGCAATATAGCTGAGAATACTAACCTCTTAGCCTATTGCGCTATTTGATGGCCTAAAAAAATAAAGCCAGCTTGATAGCTGGCTCTATATATAAATATTAACATAAAATTGACGCTGGAAAACCGGATTTTAGATATCTTCCATCCGTAATGCGCTATGTACCATACGTTTCTGCTGGGTTTTCTCCACTCGAACTAAATCTAATAAAGCATCTTTGATTTCAGTGACCTCAGTGCTGTTAGCGGTTTTTTCTAAAAAACCAATCAAACGGTTTTCTAAATCAAGATGCATCTCGAGTACATCATCTTCACTCATATTGGCTGCTAGAGTCGAGTCTTGGCAGCGTTTTTCAAAGTCTTCGAAGGTGATGTCTTTATACCAAGTTTCAAGCATACGCTTTGGTGCTTCATCAATATAATTTTCAATACTGTCATGTACATGCTGTTGGTGTTGCTGTAGATATTCCAACATCATTTTTACTCTTGTAGAGTCTGCATTGCGGTGTAGTCGGCCATAAAGCTGACCCATGTCTAAGCGTGACTTGGCAATGAACTCAAGCACTTCACTTAATTGTTGGATACGCATAATAAACACTCCATCTGTCACCGCCCTTTGGCGGTCAGTAAAAATAAGATTGTAAAAGCTTGTATTTATTATGGTTGAAAAAAAGTTGAGAATATTTGAGCGAGTTCATATTTTGCATATAAAAAACAAGTAATTTAGCAACAATGAAACAACAACCAGCTACAGCACCCTAAACAATGCATAAATATTGTGCAAGCGGGGGGGGGGTAAACCGAGACATTTTGAACGCAGGGAGAAACTGCAGCGACCTGTCTGTTCATAAAAAGTGGTTCGAACTGATGACCTATACCTTGCCAATAAAAAAGGTATCACTATTTCTAAAAGCACAACTGAGCTAAGAGTGGGTTTATTTTTTTATTTGAAAGGAATGATTTTCTTAAGATGAGAAATTGGAGCGACATATCAGGTTCGAACTGATGACCTATACCTTGGCAAGGTATCGCTCTACCAACTGAGCTAATGTCGC
>NZ_JAUOQU010000030.1:0-61858 GCF_030547195.1 Shewanella sp. 6_MG-2023
TGTGGAGGCGCGACCCGGAGTCGAACCGAGGTCGACGGATTTGCAATCCGCAGCATAGCCATTCTGCCATCGCGCCGATATAAACATGATTTGGAGCGACATATCGGGTTCGAACCGATGACCTATACCTTGGCAAGGTATCGCTCTACCAACTGAGCTAATGTCGCGTAAATCATTTGTTTATCTTTTCAAATAAACCTGATGTCTTGTAGCTAAAACCTTTTGGTTATAAGCCGAAGCATCCTTGTCTACGGGGGTGCATTCTACCGATTTCAGTGTCGGTGTCAATTGCTGTTTTCAACAAAATTAACTGAGTGAACACTAAGTAAACGTATTGAAGTTTTATTGCGCTACTCAGCCGTTAAGTCTTTCCATGCTGCAGAAATATAGCTCATCATCGACCAGAAAGTCAGCACTGCAGCAATATAAAACAAGCCATAAGCCACATCGGTCAAAAATTCATTCGGCTGCCAGATCAAACCAACAATCGCCGCCATTTGCGCCGCCGTTTTGTATTTACCAATCCATGATACTGCGACAACACCGCGTTTACCGATTTCTGCCATCCATTCACGTAGCGCAGAAATCACAATTTCTCGGCCGATCATGAATAATGCCGCTAAGGTTAGATAAATATTATCATTTTGCTGCACTAGTAATACTAACGCCGTGGTCACCATTATTTTATCGGCAACCGGGTCAAGAAAAGCACCAAAGCGAGTCGACTGCTTTAATTTTCGCGCCGCATAACCGTCTAACGCATCAGTTACCGCAGCAAGCCAAAAGATAAATGCCGAAGCAAAAGGGGCCCACGAATAGGGAAGATAAAACACAACAACAAATACCGGCAATAAAACAAGCCGAAATAAAGTTAATGCTATAGGTAAATTAAAAGGCATGAACGAAACCAAATAGTCAGAAGCAGCGCCAATCTTGCCTTAATTTTATCCCCCTCGCAATGCATCATGGATTGTTTGTGCCATTTCTAGGCTAATTCCAGGAACTTTTGTTAATTCAGCGACACTTGCGCCCTTCACTTCTTGAATACCGCCCAAATGTTGTAACAATAGTTTGCGCCGTTTAGGCCCCACACCAGCAATGGATTCTAGCGTCGATGTATTTCGGGTTTTCTGGCGCTTATTTCTATGGCCTGTAATTGCAAAGCGGTGGGACTCATCACGGATATGCAAAATTAAATGAAATGCTGGTGAATCACTGGGTAATTCAAAGGTATCTTCCGAGCCACCAAACACAAAGGTTTCAAGCCCTGCTTTACGACCTTCGCCTTTCGTTACCCCGATCAGTAAAGGCGCATTATCTAAATGCACACATTTTTCATCAACTATTTGCTGTGCAATACGTAACTGGCCTAAACCACCATCAATAAATACAATATCTGGCACCTTACCCTTGCTATCAATTTTATCAAATCGGCGACTTAAGGCTTGTTCCATGGCAGCATAGTCATCACCATCGGTAATGCCATTAATATTGTAGCGGCGATAATCGGACTTGTGAGGACCCTCACGGTTAAACACCACACAAGAGGCAACGGTACTTTCGCCCATGGTATGGCTGATATCAAAACATTCCATCCGCTGGATTGGGTGACCTAGCTCTAATGCTTCTTCTAATAATTGAAAGCGCTGCTCAACGGTATTTTTGTGGGACAGGCGCGTATTAACCGCATTGGTGGCATTGGTTAGTGCTAGGCGTAAAAAGTTTGCTCGCTCACCTCTGACATGTGTTTTGATTTCAAACTTTCGTTCTAATGCCGCAGATATAGTTTGTTGTAATCTAGTTAGTTCTTCAAAGGAGTGACTTAATAATACTTCTTTAGGAATTGTGCGCTGGATGTCGGCATTTAAATAAAACTGCCCCATAAAAGAGACGAGTACTTCTTCAAGCTCAGTTTGTGCTGGCACGGTTGGATAATAGCTGCGACTGCCAAAGATTTTACCATCTCGTATAAATAATAAATGAAAACAAACGATACCTGATGCGTAATGTACCCCTATCACGTCCATATCGCCTTTGTGATTAGACACTTCTTGCTGCTCAGCCACTCGCCTTAGGGCGGTGATTTGATCGCGAAATTGCGCTGCATGTTCGTACTCTAGCTCATTGGCAGCCTTATCCATCTTCACCACTAGCTCACTGATCACTTGCTGATCTTTGCCTTTTAAAAACAGGCTGGCTAATTTCACTTGCTCGGAATATTCATCATCGCTTACGCGACCAACACAGGGTGCACTGCAGCGATCTAATTGATACTGCAAGCAAGGTCGAGAGCGCGACTTATAATAAAGATCATCACACTGACGAATAGGAAACAGCTTTTGCATCAGATGTAAGCTTTCTCTAACTGCACCGCCATTTGGATATGGGCCAAAATAATGGCCTTTTTCACGCTTAGGGCCACGGTGATAAGCAAGTCGTGGATGCTTATGGCCACTGAGCAAAATGTAAGGATAGGATTTGTCATCACGCAGCAATACATTGTATTTGGGCATGTATTGCTTGATGTAATCATTTTCGAGCAATAACGCATCGGTTTCACTGTGGGTCAGTGTGACATCAATATTGGCAATACGCGCCACTAATGCTTGAGTTTTTACATGGGGAATATTGGCTCTGAAATAAGATGATAAGCGCTTTTTAAGATCTTTTGCTTTACCAACATAAATGACTTCGCCCTTGTCATCGTACATCCGATAAACACCTGGCGAAGAAGAAACATTCTTGAGAAATAACTTTGGATTAAAACGAGATGGCATCAACTATCCTAAAATAGGTGTGAAATACCAGTTTGACTCAACACCTATTAACTAAAAAGAACTGGCATCAAGCATTTTGTAGCGAATCGCCAAACGGGTCAACTCTACATCACCACCAATATTCAACTTGGCAAATAAACGATAGCGATAACTGTTAACGGTTTTCGGGCTTAAATTGAGCTTTTCAGAAATGTCGTTGACTTTTTCACCATTGGTGATCATCAACATAATTTGAAGCTCACGTTCTGACAGGCTGCTAAAAGGGTTTTCGTCTGTTTGACTAAACTGACTCAAGGCCATTTGCTGGGCAATCTCTGGAGATAAATAACGTTGCCCCCGAGATACCTGCTGAATGGCTCTTAATACCTCAGGCTGTGTTGCCCCTTTGGTTAAATAACCAGAGGCGCCAGCTTGCATGACTTTGGTAGGAAAAGGGTCTTCAGTTTGTACGGTTAATACGATGATTTTAGCTTCAGGTTGATAACGTAAAATTTTACGGGTCGCTTCTAAACCGCCCATACCGGGCATGTTCATATCCATCAAAATAACATCAGCTTCATTTTGACGTGACCACTGCACGGCGGTTTCGCCATCCGGCGCTTCGCCAACCACTTTTATACCACGCTCATCTTCCAATAAACGTCGAATACCGGTTCTCACTAGCTCATGATCATCAACTAAATATACTGAAATCAACTTCAACCCACCTTAAGCGTATTCTTCCTGAATTTTTATCATATCCTTACCGTTGTAATTTAGCCTATTGAACGAGTATCGCAAAGCAATATTAACCACAATAATGGCATAATTGTTCACTCCTTATGCAACCACTAACAACTAGCCCCTGTTGGCGGTTAATTATTAGACTGTTGCGATATACAAATATAACAACCAACAAAAAACCGTAGCAGTTGCCTACTACGGCTTTTAATTTTTTGTGCTTCAAGTCATTAGAAAAAATTAGTCTTCACTATTTTCCATGAAATCATCAGAAAAATCGGTTTCCCAATACTTATAACCTTGTACGGTTGCCTGAGCTGCGGCGCCCATTAAGTTAACTTGATAGGTTTTTACACCTGTTACATCAACTGATTGGTTAGCTGAAGCTTGATCGCCACTGTCTTCATATTTAGCGCTCGCTTCTGCTTGAGCTTGGCCTTCATAGCCTGACTCTTTAAAACGTGTCATAGCATTATTATTCATAAATGCTTGCACGAATGCCATTTGCTTCCAGCCAATGCCAGCACCGACGCCTCCGGTTGCAAAACGGTAATAGGAGTTTTGGCCTTTAGAGGTGAGTACGCAAACACCGCCACCGGTTGATAATGCAAATAAGTAACTATTGCTGCCAGTGCACACGACATATCCCACAGAGCTCGCTACCGCAGCTTTAGCTTCATTGTGCTCAGCATAAATTTCTTGCAATGCGGCTTGGGTTTCTTTGCGGGCATTGGCTTTTTTAGCCTCTGGTGTATCACCTGTAGCACAGCCGGTTAACAGTGCTGGAAGCATAACCGCAGCCAGCAGCATTTTTTTACTGAAAAGCGTATTAGACATTGATATTTCCTCTGTTGAACAAGTATTGCGATATGTATTTAGCCATAGCAATTATCGAGTGTATTTAATGACGGCATTTAACGGCACATCAAGAATATGAGCCGCTTATATTCGGATCATACTCGCTATTCATCGTTTAAAATCACAAATGGCTTATTTAGCCAATAACTGCTTGTGAATCCAACAATAACTGACGATAACAGCACCTAATTCATAGCAAAATTTTGACAAACACTCCCAACACCTCAACTTTTATTACAAGCTTTTAAACTGCTACTATGTATAGCTTTCATTAAATTTAGCCTTTATTTCAAGAATTTGATCTAATTTTTCAACAAAAAGTGGCACAAGCTGCGGATCAAAGTGTGTTCCAGCTTCTTTTTTAAGTAATTCAAGCGCCTTTTCAACGGGCCAGGCTTCCTTATAAGGACGCTTACTGGTGAGTGCATCAAACACATCTGCCACTGCCACAATACGGCCATAAAGCGGTATATCCTCTCCGCTTAAACCATTGGGGTAGCCACTGCCGTCCCACTTTTCGTGATGGGTTAAGGCTATAGTTTGCGCAACATCCATTAATTCAGAGTCTTGCTCGCCTAAAATTTCAGCGCCGATTTCACAGTGCTTTTTCATTTGTTCAAATTCGTCAAAATCTAATTTGTCGGTTTTTTTTAAGATGGCATCCGATATGCCGATTTTACCCACATCATGCATGGGGGCGGCGTGCATTAATAGCTCGGCATCGTCTTCGCTTAACCCTGCTGCAAGGGCCAATATATGGGTGTAATAACTCATACGGATAACATGCATGCCGGTTTCGTTATCTTTATATTCAGCAGCGCGCCCAAGGCGGCGGATCACGTTCAATTGATTTTGGGCAATTTCAGCTGTTTTTTGCCTTACCTGTAAGGCCAACAAGCGGCTTTGACTGGTTAAGGCTAACTGGGTTTGCACTCGCCTAAGCACTATGGGGGGATTAAAGGGTTTGGTGATGTAATCTGCTGCCCCTAACTCGAGCCCTTTTAATTCATCTGCCGCAGATATTTTTGCGGTAACAAATATAATCGGAATGTGCTGGGTGCGTTTATCTTGTTTCAATTGCCTGCAAACTTCAAAACCGTCAATACCGGGCATCATAATGTCGAGCAAAATGAGGTCTAATGTCATTGCCTTAGCAATTTTTAACGCGAGTTTGCCGTTCTTGGCAATTTTAATCTGATAGTCAGATTTTAATACACTGGCTAACACATCGATATTTTCAGCGGTATCATCGACCACTAAAATGGTTTGCCTTTCCATTTGAACTCCTATTAAACGCAAAAATTTTTAGTGAATAAGCCTCAATTACATGGCTGTTACTTTCTCAAGCATTTGGTTGGCAATTTCGAGACCACGATCCAACTCGTATTCCGACAATTGATAATCAAGCTGTTGATACTCATGTATTAATGGTTTTAAGTTTAAGCATTGTCCGTGGCTAATAAAATACTCTGTGGCTTCCATATCAAAATTCGATAGCATTGAAATGAGGACTTCTAAGGTTTCAATTGCTAATGACTTATTCAAAGTTTGATTTTCTAATGCAGTTTGGGCGAAATCAGCACCTATTGGTTGTAGCTTTGATAATTGCAATGGCTCTGATATTTGTAGTCGCTTAGGCAATAGCCGTTCAATGTCATGACATACTCCTTGTAACTCTATTGATAGTTTTGTAAAAACCCGCTCATAGTGTGCTTCAGATAGACTATCAAGCGTTTGTTCAAACTTTGCTGCCAATGTGGCAAGCATTTGTGCGCCAATGCTGCCAGCAACCCCTTTTAAGGTATGTACCAACCGCTGAGTCAGTTCGGTATCATTATCTATAACAGCTTGTTCAACATACTGCGGAAAAGCTTTTTGCCCTCGGATAAATCTTACTAATAATTTGTGATACAAGCTTATATCACCTTGAATTCGGCTCAAGCCTAGGGCTACGTCAATATGATCACAGGCAATTGAATTGAGGTTTAGGGCAAACTTAACGACATCGGCATCTGTCGTTTCTATTGCCGATTTCGCTGGCTTAGTAGTGTTAGTGGCAACCGTTGGGCTTATCCATTTGGCCATAGTGATAAACATCGACTCAACGTCAATAGGTTTAGAGATATGATCATTCATCCCAGCGGCTAACGCTTTTTCACGGTCACCAGCCATGGCATTCGCTGTCATGGCAATAATGGGCAAGTGTTGAAATTGTGGCTGCAGCCTGAGTAACGAGGTCGCAGTGTAGCCATCCATCACCGGCATCTGGCAGTCCATTAACACCCCATCAAAATCTTGCTGCGCTAAACACTCAATGGCTTGTTGACCATTCTCAGCCAAAACAGTATCAATTTGCTTATTAATTAATAACTCTTCAATTAACTCTTGGTTGAGATCATTATCTTCAACAACAAGCACCTTTGCTCCTACCAAAGAGGTGATCGCCTTATCGAATGGGCTTTGAACCTTAGTTCGAGGATCTGCTAAAGATTTCCCAGACACTAATGAAGATAGGCTTTGGGTTAATGTTGTTAACGTTATAGGTTTAGTTAAAATATGGTCGATGTGAACAGACATTACACTCATGAGTAGCTCTTCTCTACCAAAAGCGGTAATCATGATGAGTTTAGGTTTAAGCTCGGGCGCAAGCTCACTAATAAACCTCGCAACATCAATACCATCGACCTCTGGCATTTGCCAATCAATTAAGGCGAAATCAGGCTTATTACCTGCCGCAATATATTGTATAGCCTCACGGCCACTGGCAACGGCTACTACTTGTAAACCTATTGAGCCCAATAGGTTAGTCAGTATCGAGCGAGCGATATCATTATCATCAGCCAGCAACACTGATTGCCCATCAAAGCGACGTTTTTCCAAGGTATCGAGAGTCACTGACGTTGAACGACTTAACTCAAAAGGACAATACAAACTAAACGTACTTCCCTGCTCAAGCTCACTTGTTACCGTTATGCTGCCCTGCATTAATTCGGCTAAATTCTTACAAATGGCTAAACCTAAGCCTGTGCCGCCGTATTTTCGGGTAGTTGAAGCATCAGCTTGGGAAAAGGCTTTAAACAATCTTGATTGTTGTTCTTGACTCATTCCGATACCGGAATCTGTTACTGAAAAGCGAATGAAAGCCTGTTGGCTGGTTAACCTTTCGAGTTTGACTGCAATAATAATATTGCCACGTTCAGTAAACTTTACCGCGTTATTGGCGAGGTTAATGAGCACTTGCCCTAGGCGAAGTGGGTCTCCTAATAGGTTTTTAGGGATAGTATTATCAATATCAAATAGCAGCTCTAAACCTTTATCTGCGACCTTGATCCCAATGAGGTTATTAACATTGTTTAACACTGCTTCGATATCTAATTCGATATGTTCTAAAGCTAGCTTACCCGCTTCAATTTTAGAAAAATCGAGAATGTCATTAATAATCCCTAATAAGGATTGTGCCGAGCGATGGGTTTTTTCAATATAATTGCGTTGCTGAGGGGTCAGCTGGGTGTCTAATGCTAAATGGGACATGCCAATTATGGCATTCATCGGTGTACGAATT
Organism: Shewanella sp. 6_MG-2023; assembly: GCF_030547195.1. Taxonomy (NCBI): domain Bacteria; kingdom Pseudomonadati; phylum Pseudomonadota; class Gammaproteobacteria; order Alteromonadales; family Shewanellaceae; genus Shewanella; species Shewanella sp. 6_MG-2023. The sequence goes on from NZ_JAUOQU010000030.1 coordinate 7,918, forward strand.
TCATGACTCATATTGGCTAAGAAATCACTTTTTGCTTGATTTGCACTATCAGCGGCTGAAATAGCGGCGGCAAGTTTAGTTTGTAATGCTCGCGCTTCATTAATGTTGATATGAACCCCACTGATCCGATCGGGAACCCCATGCTTATCAAAAGAGTAAGGTTGTCCAACGCTTAAAATCCAATCGTAACTGCCGTCTTTTCTGCGCATTCTCAGTTCATGGCGAAGAATTTTATTGTCACTTGCAGCCAATGCTTGTTGCGGATTGGAGATCAAGTTTTGCTCATCGGGGTGGACTAAATCAATAAAGGTTTGCGCGCCATTGATTAATGGCGACCACTTGTCATCCTCTTGACATAAATCAGTTGGTTCATAACCTAGCATCTTTGAATACATGCGGTTAACCACGACTTGTTGCTCATTAGGATAAAAGTCCCACATTCCCATTTGCGCACTTTCTGAGGCCACTTCTAACTTTTCTTCTGATGCGAGTAACCGATTGGCAGCAATTTTTTGTTCGGTAATATCAAACACAATGCCATCAAAAAAACCTGACATGTTATTGCCATTACCGTCAAACTGAGCATTCATTTGTAAATAGCGTAGCTCACCTGAGCGATTAATAATTCTAAACTCCGCGACAATTTTATCTTGCGCTTTGATGGTTTGTTCAACCATGACTTTTAAATGCTCTATATCATTTTCAAAAGCAATATCAGCAAGTCTTCTAACTGGATGTTCACCGATAAAGTCTGCCATTTTATAGCCAGTTATTGGTTCTATGTTGGGGCTAATGTACTGTAAATGGTAATGGTTTATGTCAAAATCAGTGACTTTATATCTAAATACTGCGCCTTGAATATTCTCAACCAATGTTTGATATTGATGTTGATTTTGTAGCATCTCAGCACGGACAGTTTCTTGCTCATTAATATCTAATAGAGATAAACGGATTTCACTAAATTCACCCGCAACATCGGTTTCAACACGGGTCGATAATGAAACAATTAAGGTATGACCTGAATGATTAACAAGCTCTACACGTGCATCAGACGTATCAATGCCTTGCAACGCTTGGCTAAAGATTTGTTCGCCTTTAGCGTGCTTAGTGGCGAGTACGTCATGCCAAGTTAACGACGAGAAGTCTTTGCGGTCATAACCAGTAATCTGTGCAAATTGTTTATTGTGTTTAGTGAAGCGGCCTTGAAGATCTAATGTGGCATAAGCTACAGCAGAGTTTTCATATAAATCCCATAAACGCTCTTCACGCTCTTGTAAATCTTGGGTTCGTATTGAAATAGTTTTTTCTAACCTTTCATTGTCAGCTTTAAAGCGCCGATGTACATGACGACTTAGCCACCAACCACCAAATGTCAGAAGCAAGCAAGAAATGGCAATAATACCAATCAGCATCACGACAATATTTCGAAAAAATAAATAGTTTCGGCTGGCTTCTTCAAGGGTCATTTCCGTCACAATACCAAAACCGTAGCGCTCATCCCATTTCCAGACACCGATAACATATTGCCCCAAGTAATTACGATAAGGCTGATAACTATAACCATCGTGTTTAAGGCTAATTTCTTTTGCTGCTAGGGTTAACGCTCCCTTGCCCCGACGGCCGTTAGCAGGTTGCTTTTCTGATAATAATCTCTGCGGATTAGTCACAGTCAAATTAAGTACTGATACCTGACCTGCTTTTAATAAACCCAGTGACACCAAGTCATTTTCATAGCGACTGTGAGACTGCATTCTTCCTTGGGCATCGACAAAGTATGATTCACCAGTGTCACCCACCGCGCCACTTTGAGTCAGCTTGGCAAATTCAATGTAAGGGTCAATACGAAGTGACAAAATGCCACTGATACTGCCATCATCTTGAGTAATGGGGCTTAAGGCAAACATGGTGAGTGTTTCAGCTTGCTTCAACCCAAATGGGTTTGATAACGCCACTTCTGATGGCATAGGTGGAGTAATGACAATATTACCGGCCAAGACTTGATTAAATAGCATCGGATACTGTTGTTTAACGATATTGATTTGACCTAAATTGCTGTCACGACTTGAAGATATATTGACTCCATCAACTGAGATAACAAAAAATCCTAAGGTGCCAAAGGCCTGACTATAACGCCCGTAAGCTTCGCGAGACCAAAGCACATGTTGATTTCCGACAAGTGGCGCTTTTTTCGAGTCTAACTTAGCTAACATTGCAGTGCGCTTAAGTAATAAAGGATTTGTAGCCACTGCACTCACTCGGTTTTGCCAGCCCAAAAACCAAGATGCCAAGGCTGCATCAGTGGTTTTAGACACCGACTCCAAGGCTAAGCCACTTTTTTGCAAGTCATGCTTATAAGCAACATTCAAACTAATTGCAGCGATAGATGAGATGAGCAGTAAGAAAGAAACAATGATGAGGCTAAAGTAAATCCTATTTTTATCGCCTTCAAAATAGCGGGCAATATCATGATTAACTTGCGCCTTTAGACGCCAAAAACACCAACCTAGTAATAGCAATAACCCAACAATGACGAGGCTTAATAATAGATTCATGTTTATTGTTCCCCATACTGTTGTGCGAGACGGTTGACCTTGAATATCACGTCGCAATGAGTGCTTTTTGAGTAATAGTTAGTTGCGTAATCTCTCAGCTTTATTGCAGTTATCGCTATAAATATTGCGTACAGTTGATGATAAGTCACTCCAGGTTATTTCGGTTCGTGGTTGGACATTTTGGCTCCAACTAAACTGGCAACAATGATCGCCATATAAAACTGACCTGTAATCGCTTCAGAAAAAGCGAAAAAACGCGCCATTGGCACTGCTGGTGATATTTCACCATAACCGACTGTAGTCAAAGTGATGTAACTGTAATAAATCACAGTCGTTAAATTATCGGTCCAATTTTGGGCTTCAATACCATTGAAAGCCACACCAAAAATCTCAATCAGCAATAGATAAATAAATGCCCAAATAAGCCCTAGTAACAGAAATATACAAATAGATCCGATAATTTGATTAGTGGAAATAACCCCGCTAAACAAGACCTGCTTAGCGGCGCGCCAGGTGGCCAAAATAAAAAAAGTTAAAATGGTAAATAGCGCGATAATATCAAGGTTCAACAATTCAAAAACTGAGCCGATACTGGCTACCACTAAGATAGTAAACATCACCCCGAAACTTGAGCGAAACCAGTGTTTATTCGCGCCTAATCCAATCACTGAAATAGACAAACTCATCACAGTTGTCGAAACAACAATGAGCTGGCCCTGTTCAAAAAACTGTTCCACAAAAGCTGAACTTAACAGCACTAACACCAACGACCCCAGTAGGTAGCTGAAGTTATCTTCTTCAGACATAGGTTTAACCATTGCAACAACTACCCTTGTGAGTTCTCTGAGTTCGGTAACACTTCATCACCATCAACTTCAGCCGTTTCAACCACTAGCCATGCTGAAAATAATTTATAACTTAAAGCTAAAATCACCGCGCCAACAAACAAGCCAACAATACCCGAGAGGATCATCCCACCGATAGCACCTAACAAAATCACCAACATAGGTATATCAACGCCACGGCCCATCAACATCGGTTTTAAAAATGCATCACTGGCACTCACTAAAATGCTCCAAATCATAAAAATAATCGCGGTGGTTGATGATTCAACAGAAAATACATACGCAATAATAGGACCTAAAACCAAAATCGGTGGCAATTGAATAATCGCGAGTATTAGCACCAATAACATCCAAATCCCGGTTCCTGGCACCCCGACTAAAGCAAGCCCAACACCTGCTAATATTGATTGAATAAAGGCTACCCCAATCACCCCCTGAACCACACTTCTGACGGTTGCAACGGCCAATTCAGAAAACTCTTCACCATGTTTGCCAGCTAGCCTGACTGAGACTTTATGGAACATTTGGCTTGAGCCAGATGCTTTACCCATAAACACCCCTGCGATAATGATTGAAATTAAAAATTGCAAAATTGTCATACCAAAACTACCAAAAGCACTGGCAGCCTTAGTCGAAAAGCTTTTTATTTCATCGGCATAGGTTTTTACCACATGCTCGAGATCTGCAGAGACGTCTGACCAGAATTCATATAGTTTCTCACCAACAATCGGGAGTTCAGCTACAGAGCTTTTCGGCGCGGGGATAACTAAAGTGCCGTCATGTATTTCTGCGACAAAGTCCTGCGTGCTTGAAACTATCGCACCTGAAAATAAGTAGGTAGGTACCAATAATATGGCTAAGGCCAGCAAGGTAATTAACAGGCTAGATTTACTCACCGACAATCGCAACTTGCTACTGATAAATAACACCACTGGATACAGTGCAATGGCGATAATACCGCCCCATAAAATGGGCATAATGAAAGGCTGAATAATCTTAAAACACCATATGACCATGATAAAAATCAGGGCTATTTTAATCGCGGCATCCACTGCCGCATGAGTAAACTCTTTCGAGCTTGATATTGGTTTATCACTCATAACTTATCTATCCCTAATTAAATGCTGTTGCGTTTTAAAATTAAACCTTAGTTAATGTATTAACACCTTTATGAACATCGAACTTATTGCAGTGAAAAGCCATCACAACAATAGGTTATTTTTCAATAAACCTAGTATTGATAAACGAGAAAATTTGATTTCCGCCATTAAATCAACACTTAGCGTTCAATAAAATATAGCCTAGCGGCTACAATAAAACCGCCTAATCATGATTAGTTTGTAAGAACTTCCAATTTCTGGTTTCTAAAAAAAATGAAGCCACAACCATATAAACACCGACAATAAATAACTGCGCAATACGAATATAGAAGTTGGTTGCGACATCGGCATCTGTTGACGAAGCCGTAGAGCCGACAACCACTAGCAAGGCTGAAAATATCCCCGCAAAAATAGGCGCTTTAGCAGGATCATCATAAATTTTTTGTGCAAAAAATAACGCAGCTATCATAGTGAGCCCGATATAAAACGCTAACTCAGGCACGACAACTAACATGTTATAAAAAATAATCGCCAGCACACCACCTATGCCATTAGTGAGTAATAAAAACAAACTCACTTTAACGCTCTTAGTGCCGGCCGTTTGCAAAGATAAAATTGCAATAAATATCATGGTCAGTAATGCGCCGGTCACCTCAAATAAAAAGAAAAAGGTGATCACCGGAAATGAAATAATTAATGCCCTAACTGACTCGTAAAGCCGCTCGTCATTAGATAATTCTGACTCAGAATGAGTTTCTTTTTCTGGTGCTAAATCAGGCAACAAAATATGCAATAAAGTAAAAATGATGACCGCCACCACGCCTGAAAAGCTTAAGCCGACACCAAAAAAAATCGCCGCACCTGGATGTAAAATCCCTAAATAGGGTAATACTAATGTCGAGACAATTAATATAGTGGCGAAAAAATTCCACTTGGGATCAGAAAACAGGTAATAGGCCCATAGCATCATTAATGCGAGTAATGGCAACAGTACAAATGGATATTGAACCGGCCCAAAACTCACCATCCAAGCAATGGCAATAGTGACCACCATTGAAATAAGCAATTCGTAAATGGTTTGCACTGTCGGCACCACTCTATCAACTAAAAACTTAGCGACAAACACCGGTAGTATAAAAGCTAATTGCCAATCAAACACCGCAGCTATGGCCACTGCAATGCCTATCCCCAAAGTGAAGCGTAATACTCGACGGGTAAATATCGCCTCAGCAAATTGAGCATTAATGGCTTTAAAGGCTAGCTCGCTATCTGACATAGGAGAACCAGCTAACGACTCGGATCCAAAACTTACCAAATAAGTTCATCAGTGAACTTTCTTCGGTATACACCATGACATCCGCTTGACCGCCGACACGTCGCAACCCTTTAGCCTCTTCGTCATCAAAATGAATGGTTACAGGAAATCGCTGAGATTGTCTTAACCAACCTGTTTGGCCTGTTGTTTGAGCCAGCTTTCCCGTTTGTTCACTTTGTCCCCAATCAACACCATAATCGATATAGGCTACTTTCCCAGTAAAAACCTCACCCGGAGCATAATCCAGTGCAAACTCGACTTTATCGCCCGCTTGCATATTGCCTAAGCTATTTTCTCTAAAGTTCGCTTCAATCCACACATCTTCAGATGAAATAAAGGTCATTACCGGTTGACCAGCGTTAGCATAAAAACCTTCTTTTAAACGAAAGTTTGATGCCACGCCATCGGTGGGCGCTTTAATTTCGCTGCGTGCCAGGTTAAGTTCAGCTTGCTCTAAGGCCAATAACGCTGATTTTACCGCGGTATTGTTTTCACCTTCTGAGCCCAACCTTTCTTCTGCTTTGGCTAAATCTGCTTTAGCACTAGCGACACCCGCTTCTGCGCTAGCAAGTTCCGCTCTAGCATTGTCGGCATCAGCCTCTGACATCACCTGCTGCTCAACCATGGTAAAAATACGCTTAGATTGTACTTTTGCATTAGTAAAGTTTGCCTCCGCATTAACAACCTTTGCTTTTGCAGCGGTGACATTAGCGGTTAAAGCTCCCATATTTTGCCCAGCCTGCGTCACATTTTGCTCAGCGGTAAATAATGCAATCTCATAATCTCTTGGGTTAATTCTCGCAAGCACCTGCCCTTTACGGATCAAGGTATTTGGCGTGGTTAAAATTTCAATTACCTCCCCTGAGACTTGCGGGGTAATGGGGACCACAAAACCGCGAACTCGACCTAAATCAGTTGAAGGAATATAACGATCAGCAATAAGATGGAATACAAACAAAAAAGCGACCACTATCAGTATGATATTGGTCGCTTTTCTTATTTTCTGATTTTTGGACTTATCCGCTGCGCCATTAGCAACATGAATGTCATCTGTAGGCGTTGATAAAACGGCTTGCTCCGGTGTATTTGCCGGTAATTCAGTGGATGAAATATCGTTATGCTTATCTGCCATACCCTTCCCTTGCATTGAAATCAATTGCATTACTTTTTTAAATTAACGGCTTGCATGAGCCAATAATGTTAATAAATAGTAGAGTTGTTACATTAACGTCAGTATAGGATTATTTTTGCTCAAAACTCAACACTCTAGCTCAATGAACAAGCAAGAAAGCTGTGTTTAAGCCCTTTACTTAAGTTATTGATTTAACATTTTGATTTTAACTAATGATTTGAACGGCCGTTTGAGAAGGCCCTTGCCGGGGGAATTGCATTAAATTGCGATGTATATTGTTACTATTACTACTTAAGAATCTATTTTAAATTAAGTGTATTCTTTAAAAGCTGCTTGGCTTTAATTGCCTAATATTAAAAAAGCAAAGCAAGTATAAAGATCAACTCAAAAGGCATTCCTACAGAATGAAAAATCCTAATTAGACAAATCAAGACCTTAATTTCACCACTAAAAATCTAACATCTGCAGCTGGTAATAATCTGCCTATTTTTCACGCCAGATAAAGGTTTAGAGCTTATAGATTAAGCCCTAGCCAGATTTTTAACTTTTTTGTATATCGCTCTTAATGGCTTAATTTTTGAAAATTGCATTCTAATCGTCTCAGCAAGGTATTTTTTATTTTTAAACCGCTTAAGACCATTAGGCGCAATCATTTGGTTTGTATCAACACAATAAACAAACTTGTTAGACCGATTAGCAATTTCAATTGCTTGCTGATAATCACTTTCGATAAATAACACATTTGGGCTACGCTTAAAGTAGTCTGCCTTATGGGAAAAATAATCTACTTGGGCCCGTCTTGCGGCTTTTGAAGGCAAATCTAACATTTCTAGTTTGTTATAATTAACGCCATGTTTTGCCAGCCATTGCTCAGTATGCGGTCGAAATTTTTCTAACCTATTAGTTATCAGCACATCAACTTTCATGGTTGGGATAAATCGAGGAGTCGCATCAGCGAGAAACTGAATATATTTCTCCCCATCATCATTTTGTTCCTCAGTTGGATCCTGGCACAGGACACCATCAATATCGACACAAGCCTCAGTCACGATAGGATGATGAAATAAGTTCCATTCAAAAACCCGTGGAAAGTCCACATACTCAAAAAAGATATCAACTTTGTCACTGACAAGCGCAGTGGTGTAAATCGCAGCTGTGGTCACCTTGCCTTGGAAGCTGCTAGGTATTTTGGCTAGCGCATCTATCATCGAACCACCAGTTAGAATGCTGTCATCGACAATTAAAATGTTGCTTGCTTCATGGGGGAAGTTTAAGGCTTTTTTGGCATCACGAGTAATGCCTTTACCTAACTTATCATTGCGAATAAAAGCAGGTAAATCGATACAGTTAGCATTGAGCAATAACGCCACCATATATGCAGGTACCATTCCACTTCTTGGAATACCTACAATTAAATCAAAGTTTTGTTGATTGATTTTGTGAATATTATTTTTAATATCATCACTCAAATCACAAAAGGACTTATAATTCATAGCAAACTCCAATGTTCATAGATTACAGCCTGATGCTTCAAAGCAGACGCTGTTAAGCTTAAATTCTACTAAATACTCATAGAGTATTGGTCCGTAGCCGCAACTACTATGCCGCCCAATACATACCGAATCATTAACCTATGTTGTTTGAGTAAAGTTCAGATTCGATCCCTCAAGACTCGACTCTAACTAATGCAATTTATTGAATTTAGCCATAACAGCAAGCTTTATCAATTGTAGCTTGGTCTAATAAAATACAAATAACCCTTTAACAGCCTAAATTAAAAATACGCCATAAAAATGACAGTTTTAAGTCTAAATCAGATTAGTAAATTATCAAATCTACAAATATCAACAAACAGGATAAACATCAACCTTGCCTGTAGCACTACACAGTTTCAGCCAATGAACAATTAAGCGGATAAAAAAAATGCCACAGATAAAAACAGATATTATCTCATATAATCAATAAGTAAGTGACTCATTCAAAAATAGACACACTATATATATTTTATTAAAGCAAATTAACGACTCAAGATGATAATTATTTCAACCATAAGTCGTAGCTAAGAGTTGAGTTCAATTCACTTCAATATGAGTAAATCGCGACAAGCTTCGAAATTACCAATTAAAGCTGATCTTAATCATAAAATTAATTAATTTCAGTTTTAAAATCTAACCTCTAGAACTTCTTATTTTTTATTGTCTATCTTGAGTTTTATTACCCTGTGGAACTTCAAATTGACTATCATGATTTTGTTTTTCAGAAACTGAAATTACTTCATATATATAACGTGCTAATGCCTCTTTTTCCACTCAATTACTATGTCATCGACCATACGAATTAAAACTGAAATACGCTAGCTAAGTATTCTTTATAGCGTTAACCCTGCATGAGTAGCTCATCACGATACTTCATGGCATCAGCCGAAGTAATATCGTTAACGCAAATAGCTTAGGTATCTTTTTGATGATCGATTTCCTATTTTGGGCAGCAACTCAACGAAGTGACGGGGTCTTTGCGCAAGCTGGTTAATAGATGCAGGTTAATAAGTAGTGGACTAAAACCTGATTTCTCTTTTGAGGTAACAAATGCTGCCAATGCATTATTCAAGCTCATAACTGGCAGTGGTTTGGCTACTGAGTAAGTTTCACTGTGTTGTGGCAGCTTAGTGTCTCTGATGGGGATACTAAAACTTGCTGGCTTTGTACTGATGGCCGACTTGTTTTTCTCAAACTCACTGCGAAGACTGTTAATCACTTCATCAACATAACGAATAAAGTCATTAATACAGATTTGATGATCTATGGCATTGATGATTTTTTTGAGTGTACTTGCTACATCGATATAGCGCCTATATTGCTAATATGGCTTCAGCAAAGCCTAGGGTTAACAAAGATACTTTTACATCAAAAGGAAAGCCTTTATCACGTAAATATGTGGCTAAACAGATACGTGTGAGCTACACGTTAATAGGAGCTCTGCTGATGCGAAAAGCAGGGATATTGACTGAGTCAATCCTCTCAAGGAAGATAAGTGACTATAAAACAGGCACTTCAAACACTAGACAATAAAGTAGTTTTGAATTGATAGTATTAATCTTCAATATTTTTAGTAAGTTAAACGAAAAAAGGCTCATCATTTCTGATGAGCCTTTCGTCTTAAATATGGCGGAGAGATAGGGATTTGAACGCAAGGCTTCCTATTATATATAAAATGATGTGTTCAGCCGTGCCTGCTGTGGAGAACTTAGCTCAACCTGCTATGCTGGAAGCAATGGACGCTGTTAAAAAGTTCCAATTGAAATTTTATGTTGTTGACAGTATTCAATATTAGTTCACCTCAATTACATTGCAGTTGAAAGCTGTGAAAAAGCACAGTCTTTCTTCCTTAAAAAGAAACTTGTGATCTATTACTCATACCTAATTTGAGTTAATCACTATATTAAATATCCATTCAATCAAAAAAATTTAATGATATTGAAAAAGTGGTTACTCTCCCCCACTTTTGCCCTAACAAGTTCTCAGTAACATTATGCAAACCATAAATAGTAATCTTAAAATACTCTATCACTAACCCCACAAGATTAAAGAGAAAAAACAAGTTATGAGTAACTTAGACATAAAAAAAAACAATATATTTAATGAAGTTCTTGCAGCCATTAGTTTTCTAACACGCTTTCCTTTTACAAATCACATGATGTTTCATGAAAAGACTGTGGCGGCTGCTAGTCGTTGGTTTTCATTGGTTGGTCTTTTTATAGGTTTTTTTGGCGCAGCTGTATACTTTGCACTTAGCTTAGTAGTTCCTCATTCCCTTGCGTGCGTTGTGACTTTGGTAATACTCATCCTTGCAACCGGTGCCTTTCATGAAGATGGCTTGGCCGATCTCGCTGATGGCTTTGGTGGAGGTTGGGATAAAAGCAGAAAGTTAGCAATAATGAAAGATAGCCAGATTGGCACCTATGGGGTACTTGCATTAATATCAACCTTTGCAATAAAACTGAGTAGCCTGCAGCTACTCAGTATGCAGCAAGTCATGCTCGCATTAATAACTGCACATGGTGCTAGCAGAGCTATCTCTGGCATGGTGCCATTCTTTCTTGAATATGCACGTATAGGGGAAAACAAAACACCACAAAAATCAAATACTATCAACTACAACACATTATTGATACTAACTGCATGTGGTTTCCCTGGATTGCTTTTACTGCCAAGCAGCTTAACTTTATTATTACTAGCAACTTGGTTGATAGCTTTTGTTTTATTACTCAAGTTAATGAAAAAACAAATAAATGGATATACAGGTGACACCCTTGGCGCAACGCAGCAAGTAATAGAGTTATTAACTTATATTTGCTTTGTTATTTGGACATATTAGTATATTAATACTTATTGAAACTAGTGATTACAAATCAAAACCAGACAGGATTAGTGCACTTAACATGTTAAAGTAAAAAATATTAAGGTGATGGAAAACCCTTTAGTTTAAAAGTGATAACACTTAATATTTTTATTTCAGCCAGTTGCTGATTAATTCATAGAGAGTCTTTATTTAAAAAATAAAAACACGTTCCTCAGCAACTAACTTTCCTATCTAGTTTAAAAGTCTCACTGCTAACATTTGCATTCTAGCAATCACACTTAAGCGTAAACAACCTATCATGTATAAAATTACACATAGGTTCCGTGATGAAAATTTAGCCTCAAAAAAAATGAGGTTAGATGCCTCTAACCTCATAATGCAGGGTTACCAAGTAAGAGTGATGAAGTTATTACTCAGTTTTACCATATACTTTGGGTGGAAGTATATATTAAAAAATATCAAAAAAGCCACAATATAAAAATATGACTTCAAATAACATTTAACTTGCAGAAAAAAACGATATCAAAATAAGAATAAACCAAACAATTATGGTTACATTCAAATGTTGTGAATATTGTTTTAAACATCTCTATTACGATATGCGTAAAACAACTCTCACAACAAATAATAGCAATGCTTAATAATTTTTAATATGTTACTTTTAACAGTAATTTAAACATATTATAAAATTAATTTTCAACCTAAATCTTATTACAAGTAAAAATAGCTCATATTTAAAGCAAGAAAAACCGCCCCATAAAGTCTCACCACAAAAGTACTGTTAAAAGTCACACACTTTAGTCCATATAAATAAACCTGTGACCATTTTCACATTCCAACTACCAATAATTGATTATATTCCACCACATCATCGATGGGTAAAGTAACAGTTCACAACAATGAGTTGTGCGAACAAGCTTTATCACTATCAATACAATTAGGGTGTTATTTTTGGGAATGTGGTGAGACCCCACAGCTGTACCTGCAACTGTAAACAGAGCGAAATACTTTTTACCACTGACTTTATATCGGGAAGGTGTATTTCTAGATGCTGTGAGCCAGGAGACCGACCTAATTGTTCGATGTACTCAAGCGGGTTTCTTGAGACATAGAAAGATTGGATTTTTTCTATTCGCTACTAGTTACTCAATTATTAACAAGCAGCGCATCTCCCGCTATTTTAAACTCAGCATAACAAGGCAACAATAATGAGTTTTAAACTGCGTTTATCAGCTATCACATTAGCTATTTTTCAAACTTACAGTGTAAATGCTGCAGCACCTGCAGTCCCAGTGCATGAAACAATCGTGGTCACTGGAACACGTTTTGAGAGCACACCAGACTCACAACTTACGGTAATTAATACCATTGAACGTGAAGAAATTGATGTGCTTAATCCCAAATCAGTAGTTGATGTTCTAGAAGCATTACCAGGTTTAAGTGTGACTCGAAATGGTGGGGCTGGACAAACGGCTTCAGTGAGTATACGAGGCACCAGCTCTGGGCATTCATTGGTGCTTATTGATGGTTTAAGGGTTGGATCTGCCCCCCTAAACGCTGTCAATTTTGGCTCCCTTTCTCCACAAAATATTGAGCGGATAGAAGTCATAAAAGGCCCTAGAGCTTCTATTTGGGGCAGTGATGCTATTGGCGGCGTAATACAAATATTTACTCGCCAACTTAATGGTGGTGAATGGTTTGCCAGTACCGAGTTAGGTAGTAATAACTATCTACGAGGCACTGTAGGTGCGGGAGTGGCACATGGTGATGGTCAAAGTACTATCACAGTAAACAGTGAACGTTCAGATGGATATAATATCCATAATGGCGCTCCAGAAGAAGCTGATGATGATGGCTATGACCGCATAGGATTAACTGTAGCGGGTTTGCAAAATATCTCTGACCAATGGGATATTAGCTGGAGTCTACAATATGACACTGGTAATAGCGAACACGATGATATTTACGCCAGTGGCGGCACTGACCAAGCTGATTTTGACAATTATTTGTGGAATGTTGGCACCCAATATCAGGGCGAGCAACTCACGAGTAAATTAAATATTGGTCAATCTCAAGATTCAAATGTCAATTTTCGCGGTGATAACCCGGATGTCGCGAGACAAAAATACGAAACAACTCGCGATCAAATAAATTGGACAAACCAATTTAAAGCATCTAATGAACTGACTGTTATCGGCGGAGTGGATTGGTATAACGAGTCCGTAAATGGGGATTATGCTGTCAATGAACGAGAAGTTTGGGGAATTTATGCGCTGGCTCAATACCAATGGCATAACGTTCTATTTGAAGGGGCTGTCCGATATGATGACGTTGAAAATATCGACAATGAAACTTCTTATAATTTAAGTGCAGCCTATAACTTTTCTGATCAATGGCGCTTAACGGCAAGCACAGGCACAGGCTTTAAAGCACCTACTTTTAATGACTTATACTGGCCTGGAACAGGAAACCCAGATTTATCCTCCGAAACCTCTGAAAGCTATGAATTAACCCTTAATTATAGGGGCTCTGCTATTCAAGGTTATATCAGTTTATTCCAAAACGATATTAATAACCTCATTGCTTGGGCACCGATTGATGAAGATGGTTACATATGGAAACCTGCCAACATCAATGAAGCCAAGATAAAAGGCTTAGAGTTATCGTTAAATACCAAGCTGTGGCAATTAGACCACCGGATTTCGTACACCTATTTAGATGCCAAAGACACTAAAAATGATGAAGAACTTGTTGGCCGTAGTGAGCACGAGTTTGATTATAGTGTGGGCTATCAATGGGAACACTTTGACCTACTCGTAAGCTATCACTATCAAGGCAAACGCTATTCAGGTTACGGCCAACACCTTGATGCTTACCATAGGGTCGATGTCAGCATGGGATATTGGTTTAACGACAAATGGCAACTACGTGTGAAAACCAACAACATACTTGATGATGACTATATGACCGTCAGCAACTACAACAATCCAGGGATGGAATATTTTGTGAGCTTGAGTTACCAAGCTTTCTAATTATGTCCTAACTAAGACTTAGGCGTCAGCGCTATTGACGCCTAAGTGGAATACTAATGACAGTAAATAACCACACAATAGAACACCTATCAGTTAATAACTTAAGTTGGAGTTGCGCTGATAAAAATGTATTGCAACAACTGAACTTCAAGGTAAATAAAGGAGAGACTATTGGTATTTTAGGCCCTAATGGTGTTGGTAAATCCACATTACTGCGCTGTATTTATAAATACCTAAAGCCATCAACTGGCGAAATCTATCTTGACGGGGTCAATATTAATGACATCTCTCGTCGTCAATTTTCAGCAAAAGTTGCTGTCGTGCTGCAACACCCTCCATCAGGGTTTTCTGTCACCTGCCGCCAATTACTGGCAACGGGCTTAGTTAGCCAGCATAAATGGTGGCAAGCTATTGACTATAAAAAAGAGCAACGGATCATTGATGAAGTGCTTGAGCAAGTTAACTTGTCAGATAAAGGCGAGCATATTTTCGAGCACTTATCTGGTGGAGAAAAACAACGCTTACTGATTGGCAGAGCCCTATTACAAAAGCCAGAAATTTTATTGCTTGATGAGCCTACCAATCACCTTGATATCCGTTACCAACTCGAAGTACTCACATTAATTAAATCGTTAAATATTACTGTTATCGCCACAATTCATGACCTTAATTTAGCCAGCGCCTTTTGCGATCAAATGCTATTTCTCAAAGAAGGTCGTTTAGTCAAAAATGGCCCGCCTTCAGCAGTGATGTCTGAAGATAATATTCGCCATATCTATGGCGTAAATGCCCATATTGATCGTCATCCAACTAATGAGAACCCTCGGATCACATACCATTATTCTGAGGCTTTATATGCGGCTGTTTAATGCAAAAAAATTGCTATTTATTCTTACTCCGTTAGTGCTCATTAGTCCAGTATTTGCCATTGTTATTGGTACCGCAAATATTGAGTTTAATGATGTTATAGGCGCGATTCTTCGGGCCGCTGACATATCAGAGGCTGCAACAGGTTCTTTAGCTATTTCTGACCGTATTATTATTGAGTTACGTATGCCAAGGGCAATTATGGCGATGCTCTGCGGCGCAGGACTAGCCATATCAGGCTCGGTATTACAATGTGTCACTCGTAATCCACTTGCCGACCCATACCTGTTTGGTATTAGTTCAGGGGCAGCATTAGGCGCTATTTTGGCGTTAACTGGCGGAATAATGTTTCTACCATTGCCTGTTTGCGCCTTTTTAGGTTCATTAATTGCAGTAGCAGTCGTCATGGTCATGTCCCGTGATGGGCAAGTTGAAACCCTTGTATTGTCTGGGGTTGCAATCTCATTTTTGCTCTCATCTATCGCCAACCTCATTCTTTATTTTAGCGATCAACAAGCCATACAAGCTGTTTTGTTTTGGTCTTTAGGCAGCTTTGCTAATGCTACTTGGTCCACCTTATTGTACCCCAGCATCATTGTAGTGCTTGGTAGCATTATTGTTTTCCAATTTCAGCGACCTTTGCATGCATTAATGGCAGGCAATGAAAGCGCCCACACCCAAGGGGTGGCAGTACTGCCATTACGGTTAGGCATGCTAATGCTAACCGCATTAATTACCTCATCTTTGGTGGCAACTTGTGGAGGAATAGGCTTTGTTGGCTTGATGGTGCCTCACATTTCAAGAATGTTAGTCGGTGCAGCTCACCCAGCTAGCCTCATTATTACCGCCATGATGGGCGCCATTTTAATGGTCTCTGTCGATATTCTTTCGCGGGTAATTTTACCTAGCCAAGAGCTCCCTGTTGGCGTTATGACCGCCATGATGGGGAGTGCTTTCTTTATTTTTCTTCTTATTAAACGCCAAAAAGGTCGTACTAGATGAAGCAGTTAATTATTGGTGGAGCCCGTTCTGGCAAAAGTAAAATGGCGCAAAACTATGCCTCCCAATGGCAAAGCAATACGCAAGGTGAAGTCATTGTTATTGTTACAGCGCAAAATAAGGATGGTGCGATGGCAAAGCGCATCGCTCATCATCAGGCTAACCGTCCGCCCAATTGGCAAACGGTTGAATCCCATTTAGCACTAGCTAGCACCCTACAGCGCCACAGCCAAGCGGACAACCTCATAATGGTTGATTGCTTAACCCTATGGTTATCTAATGTTTTACTACACGATGCTGAGCAATCTACGAATCAATACCCTGTAATGAAGCGTCAACTCATCGATACCATAAAAGCGCTTTCTGGAGAAATAGTACTTATTGGTAATGAAGTTGGTCAAGGTGTTGTCCCTATGGGGGCATTGTGTCGAGAATTTGTCGACCAATCAGGTTGGTTACACCAATCAATCGCTGAGTGTGTCGATAAGGTCACAGTATCAATTGCAGGCCTACCTATGGTTATTAAGGAAAGGGCTTAATTATGTCTATTTTCGTTAAACCCATAAGCTTAATTGTCGCGGGATTTCTTGTCTGCTTGACTACTTCATATGCCCACAGCGCACAGCAAAGATTCGTTGTGCTATCACCCCATGCGGTAGAAATGATGTTCAGTATTGACGCAGGCGATAGAATTATTGGCACAGTGGAATATGCCGACTACCCTGCTGCTGCAAATGATATAAAACGTATTGGTCGCTACGACTTTGTTAATTACGAAGCCCTAATGATGCTTAATCCCGACGCCATCATAGTGAACAGTGAAAGCACGTCATCGGGAATGCTTAGCCGCATTAAAAGCCTCGGGTTTACTGTTATTGATACCAGTGTCACAGAGCTTGCTGATATACCGAAAAGGTTAATTGAATTAGGTCAACTAACCGGACAACAACAGCTTGCCCAGCAACAAGCTGCGCAATTCAGTCAGCAGCTAAACGAGATTCGTCAACAATATCAGCATCAAGATCCCATCAGCATTTTTTATCAGGTGTGGCCTCACCCTTTAACGACAACCTCCAGTTCATGGATGGATGAGATTTTTGCAGGATGCGGAGGGGTAAACATATTTGAAAATGCCCACTCAGATTACCCTCAAGTCAACATGGAACAAGTCGTTTCATTAATGCCTGAAATGATCTTTAAACCTATTTATCACGGCAACAGTAATCAAGAGTTAATCCGCTGGGAAACTTGGAGTGAGCTACCCGCAGTAAAGCATGGACAAGTGATCGCCTTAGAAGGTGATCTCATTCACCGTACAGGCCCCCGTGTACTTCAAGGAATGATAAACATTTGCCAGAAAATCGACTTAGCACGTCATCAAAGAGCGGCAACATTATGATTAGTTTTTATTTAGGTGGTGCTCGCAGTGGCAAGTCGTCCCTTGCAGAGTTAGAAGTCAGCCAAACTCGATTACCCGTGCTCTATATCGCTACCTCTCGCCCGAGTGCATCTATGCAAGAGCGGATCCGCTTACATAAACAACAGCGCCCTGACAGTTGGCAAACTCTCGAAGTGCCAGTAGATTTAGTCACTAGCTTAATTAAACACGACAAGCCAGAGCAAACCATCATAATTGATTGTTTAACCCTGTGGTTAACCAACCAACTGTTGGCACAACATTGCCTAAAACAAGCTATCGAGGAGCTTGCGAAAACACTGGCCAATATGCAATCGCATTGCGTTCTGGTTAGCACTGAATGTGGCCAAAGCTTGATTCCAGAAGATAAAATGAGCCAACTGTTCGTTAATGCCAGTGGCGAAATGCACCAAATCATCGCCGAAATCGCTGACAAGGTGACTTTCTGCCAAAGCAAAATTGCTAACACGTTAAAAATGCCAAAAGAACTCAGTTATGAATAACACTAAGTTCACTTTATTACGCCATGGTCAGCCGCAACTCAGCGACTGCTTACTGGGTCGCACCAATGCACCATTAACCGCCCTTGGCTGGCAACAACTACGTCAAAGTAGTATAGGTTTAGGCTTTGATAGAATTATTAGTTCACCATTAGAGCGCTGTAGCGCATTTGCCCAGCAACTCGCTCACGAAAGCGCCGTACCAATAACTATCTGTGCTGACTGGCAAGAAATGGACTTCGGTTTATGGGACGGTCTGCCGCTTAAACAGCTGTGGGCGGCTACTGATATTGACTACCCTAAATTTTGGCAAAACCCCTTTTTAAGCCAGCCTCCTCAAGGTGAATCAAGCATTCAATTAATGCAACGAGTAGTAAAGCAAATTCAGTTACTCAGTCGACAATATCAAGGCCAACACTTATTAATTGTGACTCATTCAGGGGTTATTCGCATCATTATGCATTGGCTATTATGTCATTCAAATTCGATAGACAAGTTCTCTGAAGCGTTTCTATCCTCTCATAGCCACAGCCATCAATATTGCAATGCCCACCTTAGCAATCTTATGGTTTCCTACGCAGCTCGACTACAAATCAATACCTTTATTGATGATGACAAGGTGCTATGGCCGCAATTGACAGGACTGCATAACTACCACGCTGACACTCAGCCAAAGGAAGCCTAAAATGAAAACTATCTGTTTTAACATTTTGAACTGCGCAGCAACTCAATTGCCGAGCTTACATCAACTTTCTGATGCTGGGGCAGGTTCCGATTTAATGCATTTCACCCCAACCAGAGACAGTGAAATTATCGCCAATGGGCAAGCCAACACGGTATTACCTCTGAAAAAGTTGCAGTCCAAAGAGGCTGATAAATATGATGGGCTGTTAAGTAATGGTGGTATTAGTCCGGCAGTATTATCTCGAGGGCTACTAAAGTTATTAGCCAGCAATGGTTATAACATTGAATTTCATAGCTATAACTTTAATGTCAGTCAGCCGCACACCATGCAAGAAGATTGGCTAGTACAATCACACCATGGTGGCAGAAATATTGATAGCACTGAGTTAATTGAAACGACATTAATTCCCTCGTTAGTGGATCAAGCCCAAAGAGGCTGCATCAGTATTTTGTCTGAGTGCGGAGTTGGCGGCACCACCTTTTCTACCCTGTGGTTACGCTTACTTACTGGTATGGATTTGTCTCCCGCGGGAAGCACTATCGACCCTAAAAAATTAGCTATAAAGCAGCAACTACTCAATGAGCTTGAATGCCAATATCGTGTTGATGGCGAAAATTTTGATGAAACGCGCTTATTAGCTAACCCACGGTTTCACGATCCAATTCAACTGGCCGTCAGCCAACTAATTAAACAGTGGCCAACACAGCTACCAATGCCAACTTTTGCTGGTGGCATGATGTTCGTAGCGCCGCTATTGGCGGCAAGAAAAACCAACTCTCTAGCCATCCCTGTGCTAATCCACACCACTCGGTGGGTACTTAATGGCGATGGCAAACAAGTATTATCCCATCTTGGGGACAAAGATGTCATCACCACCCACACAACCAATTTTTCACGCTCTGATATGAGCTGCCTTCAGTGCTATGAGCAAGGGCTAGTAGTAGAGGGCTGCGGCTTAGGTGGCCTGCTGGTTTTAGCTGAGACATTAGGGATAAACGAACCTGCGATAATTAAGGCGCTTGAACTGGCCGTAAATGAATACCAGCGACCATTTCTTGAAAACGAATCGGTGGCCTAATGTGGGAAATAGGATTTGAGTCATAACTTGTGATAACAGGCTAGCAAACGCTATCAATATACCAGAATAAAGTATCAGGAATAATAATGAGCTATAACCCTAAAAAACAAGCACAACACAAAGAGCATGTTGACCAGGCCATCGAAAAAGCCCAAGAAGAGCGTGGTCAAGTATTAGTGATAACAGGTAATGGTAAAGGTAAAACCACTGGTGGATTTGGCACCTTATTTAGAGCCCTAGGCCACCAACAAAAAGTCGCGGCAGTGCAGTTTGTTAAAGGCGATCTTGAATGCGGTGAGCGTAACTTACTTGAACAACTCAATGTACCAGTTCATACCATGAATACAGGATTTAGCTGGAATAGTGAAGATAAAGAAGTTGATAAGCAAGCAGCACAAATTGCATGGCAAGCAGCAAAATCATTCATTACCGATCCTAGCTTAGATTTGGTGCTATTAGACGAACTCACTTACATGATCACTTGGGGCTTTATTGAACTGGACGACATCATTACCACACTGAAACAAAGACCAACTGAAATGTCAGTGGTTATCACTGGTCGAGCAGCCCATCGTGAGCTCAAAGAGTACGCTGATACGGTCAGTGAAGTAAGACCTGAAAAACATGCGTTCCATCAAGGCTTAAAAGCGCGTCAAGGGCTGGACTGGTAATTAAAAGGTACGCAAATTGCGGGCGACTTTAATAGCGATATTTCCCGAAGTGCCCAGCTTATTTATCAATTCAATTTTTGACGCTTAAAAACAAGCCCAAAATAATTTTTTAATGGAACAACTCCCATGAGCGGATTCAAATTAATGGTGCAAGGCACTACCAGCGACGCTGGTAAAAGCTTGATGGTTGCAGGGCTTTGTCGAGTTCTGGCACGTAAAGGAATTAAAGTCGCCCCTTTCAAACCACAAAATATGGCACTTAACAGCGCAGTCACGCCAGACGGCGGCGAAATAGGTCGCGCACAAGCTGTGCAGGCACAAGCGTGTAACCTTCCGTTAAGCGTACACATGAATCCAGTACTGCTAAAACCCAATACCGATACAGGTGCACAGGTGATCATTCGTGGTAAAGCAATTGAAGATATGAATGCCGTCAATTACCACAACTTTAAACCGCAGCTGCTAGAGATAGTGCTGGAAAGTTTTGAAACCCTGGGACAAGGTATGCAGGCTAGACTGGTTGAAGGCGCTGGCAGTCCTGCTGAAGTGAATCTGCGTGAGCAAGACATAGCCAATATGGGCTTTGCCGTTGCGGCCCAAACCCCTGTTGTTATTGTGGCAGATATTGATCGAGGCGGCGTCTTTGCTCATTTATATGGGACTTTTGATCTGCTTTCTGCTGAAGAGAAATTACTGGTTAAGGGTTTTATTATCAATCGCTTCAGAGGCGATATCACCTTATTAGAAAGTGGGCTTACTTGGTTGACGGAGAAAACTGGCGTGCCGGTAATCGGTGTTGTCCCATATTTACACGGACTCTACCTTGAAGCGGAAGATGCTATCAACCAACAGCAACTCGATGACGATAGCCATTTTAAAGTTGTCGTGCCGGGTTTGCCACGCATAAGTAATCATACGGATTTTGATGCCCTCAGGCTTCACCCGGGTGTCGACCTTTGCTTTGTTAAACCTGGCGATAAACTACCAAATGCCGACTTAATTATCTTGCCCGGTTCTAAGAGCGTGCGCGGCGATTTGAAAGCATTGCGAGATCGTGGTTGGGACAAGCAAATCGCCCGTCATTTACGATTTGGCGGCAAGTTAATTGGCATTTGCGGCGGCTATCAAATGCTCGGCCACAGCATTGATGACCCCCATGGTATCGAAGGTCAAGCTGGCAGCAGCGAAGGACTTGGATACCTTAACATCACTACCACCCTTGAGAAAACGAAAACCCTTAAACAGATCCATGGCGAACTCCAGCTTAATGGCAACACTCATCCAGTGAAAGGCTATGAGATCCATGCAGGAGTCAGTAATGTACAGGAGACTCAACCCTTCACATTAGGCACTGAGGATAATCGCTATCCTGATGGTGCAGTCTGTCCACAAAATCAAGTATTAGGCACTTATCTTCATGGCGTATTCGATGAGCCACAAGCCTGTAATGCGCTACTGAACTGGGCAGGCTACCAACAGCAAAAAGCCCAAGATATGTCAGCATTGCGTGAGGAAAACCTCAATCGACTCGCCGATAGCCTTGAAGAGTCGCTCGATCTCGATTCACTATTTAACGGTATTGAGGGGTGGAGCTAATGAATAAGATGCAAGCTCATTGCCCTGCTTTGTTTGTTACAGCTCCAAGTAGTGATAGTGGTAAAACTACATTGGTTGCTGCTATGGCCAGATATTGGAGTAATCAAGGAAACAAAGTCAGAGTGTTTAAAACTGGGCCTGACTTTATCGACCCTATTTTTCATGAATTCGCCAGTGGTCATCCTGCTCACCACCTCGATCTTGGCATATCGCCTTTTCCTCGGGAAATTGAGGACGTCATAAACGTTATCGTCACGCAACGCTATGACATCTTCACGGACAACTTGAATAACCTCCCCTCTGAATATAACGGAGGTTTCTGGCTATTTGGCAGATCAATATGTGACAAACCTACATCACCTCATCTTATGTAGAACATGAGTTTTCGACACATAACAGCAAGGAGCAATAATGAAGCAACTGACGAACCTCACAGTGACCCCAAACCCAGGTCACCTGCTAGATAACTGGCAACAAGCTGAAGATTGGTTAAGCCAAATGAACCTTGATGGTTTCGAAATATATCCGCATGGCACTGTCTCTGCGGATGCTATTCCAGCTCATTTAAGTGGCGGCTTTCATCTGCAATCTTTTCCCATTCTGACTCCGTTACTTTATAACGACAGCAAACGGTTAATGGACATCTTTGGTGATTGGGACACTGTCGCACAATTCTATGGTGGTACTGATGCCGACTACCTCATCAACACCCTCACTCAACAACTGGACTTGGCGCACGCATTAGGCGCACCCTATGCGGTATTTCACCCTATGGATTGTGATATCGACAACCTCATCTCACAACACTTTCCTTGGACTTATGAAGATACAGTTAAAGCCTGCAGCCTGTTATTGAATCAAGTACTAGCCAAGAGTAAATTTAAGGGGAAATTATTATTCGAAAACATGTGGTGGCAGCAAAGCTTTCGCCTCGATAACCGCTGTGAGTATGATCTATTACGACACAGTGTTGATTATCAAAACTGCGGCATTTGCTTCGATACGGGCCATATGATGGCCACCCAAACACAGTTTAGCCATGAGCAGCAGGCTCTGGATTTTATTGAGCAACGCTTGCTGCAGCTGGATTTACACCATGAGATTTGTACCCTTCATTTAAACAGCAATATACTCCCAGCTCACAAGCCTCAGTGGCGAGCTCCACTGTCAGTAAAGAGTCCATTCTGGCAACAGTTTGATTTATCTTTACAACACATCAATAAACTAGACCCACACCAAGCCTTTAGTCAGTGTGACTTATCCAATCTTATTGAGCGTATAAAGCCTGATTTCCTTGTCCATGAAATTAACCAAAAAAGCCTACCACAGTGGCAAACTGATATTTCGACCCAGATGACATTATTAAACCGATGTTTACGTGTAGCATAACGAGTATTGGTTCTATGAAAACATAATAAAGTCAGTATCTAAGCTGTTTACATATAAGCAGCTAAAATATCTTTATAAGAGTGTGACGGTAAGGGCTTTACGGTGTTACAGCTAGTCACAAACCAAGGTTTCCCCGAAATATAATAGATTACGACGACAGTCACAGAGGCGTACTTAAAGCGCTGTTAGTTTACTGTTAGCCGCTATAAAAAGTTGCTATTACCCTCAAAAACAGACTGGTAATAGCAACTAAGACTATTTAGCTAGTATTTTAAAACCAACTAAAAATGATACCTAAAGGTCGCCATCACGAGATGAGCGGTGTAATCATGATTCAATTCCCCTAAGGTTTTAATACCAGTAGGGCCAGTTCCTGGATAGTAATTAACAGGTAATTGCGTATCGTCACTGTCTTTGTAACGTTCAATTTCATAACGTAAGCCGACCGTCATGGCTTTAGACAATGCATAATCTACAAAAACCGAAGCATAATGACTGGTTGATTCAAAATCGCCAAATACATCATTATTGTCAATATCGCTGTCGCTGAAAGACAGTGCATAGCTATAATTACCACCGATACTTATGCCATAGTCAGCTAAACCTGTGTAATCAAATCCAACACCAATAAAGCCAAACTGCTCGTTGGTATTAGCTTGCCAATAATTAGAATAATCATTACGTGCACCAGCCTGATTATTATCAATCCATTGATAACCGCCATCACCATTTAGGTTCAAGGTTTCAGTCACTTGCCAGTTTACACTTAAGTCATAACCGTAGTTTTCTGATTCAATGAGGCCAATATCAGTATTAGTATAATCATCTAGCGAGTAATAGCCGTTGAAGCTAACTGAGACATTATCCAATGGGGTATGAGTGACAAATACCTCAGCTTTTGAGCTTTTCTTATCTGCAAGATAATACTTACGCATTAACTCACTCTCGTCACCTGATACTGCATCGTCATATAAGAACGATGAACCACCTTTGTCCGAGTAACTGCCTTTTAAGCGTAAATCCCACTTTTCAAAATTACTTGCACGCCATTGCGCCCAAAAAATATTGTCATCCGTTTTTTCTCGATCTTGATTTGAACGTTCAGTATCTGTACGGTCAAAACCTGCCTCAATACGCTGACCCGTTGCAAGATTATAACTAGCACTCACTTTGTAAGTCGTTCGAGTCGTGTCATAGATACGATTCTCAACCAATTGTCCGGTCATCGAATTGTAATTATACTGTTCGTACTCGTGGATGTCGGTGGTGTTGTCTCTATCAGAGTAATCCACAGAAGCATTCAAACGTAGCCCTTTAGCAATTAGGCTAGACACTTTAAAGTTAGCATCAAGAATATCAACTTCGACATTACCTTGATTCCCACTGTTTGGGATACCTGTTAAGGTAATAAAGTTACTGTCTTGCTTCATATTTCCGCTAACAAGGCGGCCACTGAGATAGGTTTTATCAAAACGGTAATTACCTAACGCACTCACAAAATGTGCTTGGTTATCTGCCGCCTGTGACACACTAGGATAAGCATCATTGTCAATTGACAAAGCATGGTTATTATTATCAAACCAACTACCTTTGTAGTTAACTTCAGAGAACCAATTATTGCCATTAAAGTTCACTCCCGCAGATAAATTTTGCGTGCGCATATCTACAGGTGCAGCTAAGTTAGTCGCAATGATGCCACCATTACTCATACTGCTAAGCAGCTTACCCGTTTTATCTTCCGTCGCGTATTTAACATAGGTCGCGTAGCGGTCGCGAGTATAGTTTGCTTCTAATTGATACTTTTTGCGCTGTAAAGATAATGACTGAGTCACGAGGTCATCATTTTCTACAAAATGGCCATTATTACTAGTCCAAACGCTTTGTGCATTATCTGCTGTGTATTGATTTTTTTCATCAAAACTTGCCTTGATACCCCAACTACCGAGGCGGCCAGTTTTGATGCTACCGTTACCTTGCTGACTACCTAAATTATCAGCCTTGATTTCGGTACGATAACCTCGACTATTAATCACCAGATCAGAGTTCACTCCAGCGGCTAAACCGTCTGTGTATTTCAGTTTATTCGCGGCGTAGTCATCGTCACTATCTAATGCCCCTAAATCAACTCCAACCTGACCAATAACACTGCTGTTAGAAACGCAGTTCTTACATTTCCAGCTATCAGCACGATTGTTAACATCATTTGCCGCTGTTACACCAAAATCAAATGCCATCGCTCCAGTACTAACACTGGCAAGCGCTATGGCAACTAAATTTAATCTAAATTTCATAAGATAATCCCCTTAAAACTGTAGCGCCTTGCCAGACGTATGATTTGAACCATGTATTTGGCTATGACAATTTAAACATCCCTGGCCTGCTGTTTGGACGCTTTGATTATCACCAGGCATAGTGGAAGCATGGATATCTCCTGCATGACATTGCTTACACAACATAGGCACACGTGATTTAAGAAGATCATTGTTAACGCTGCCATGAGCGTTGTGACAGTTGGCACAGTTCTCCATTACCGGAGCGTGCTCCCAAAGGAAAGGACCACGTTTTTCGGCATGGCACTCAAAACAGGTTTGATTAACATTAAAGGCTTTAAGATCACTCTCGCCCATTGACCCATGCGGGTTATGACAATCAGTACAGACCATTGAGCCATTATTAATTGGATGATGGCTACGTTTATGGGTATCTGCATTTACTTTGATATGACAGTTCGCACACACTTCAGCTTGTGTGTTTTTTACCATAATAGGATCTTTGGCAGCATGCACCTGATGACAGCTGACACAAGCAACGTCTTGATCTGCATGAGCAGAGGTATGCCATGCACTTCGAGCATTGTCATTATGACAAGCAGTACACACAGAGTTTTGCATATCAGCAGTCAAAACTGAGTCTGTACCAAAATCTATCATTGGTTCATTTTTGCCCCTATGCTTACCTTGAGGTCCATGACATGCCTCACATTGCAAACCCGCCATTGGGCTATTGCTTGACATCGCTTGACCGTGAACGCCATCAAAGATGGCCATGACTTTTTCAGAGCGCTTATGGCACATCAAGCAACCATCAGCCCCCTTTTTCGAATAAGCCCCACTTTCAAATTTATCCATCAAAATATCGATTGGCTCAGCATTAATGCTACTGGCAATAAAGCCAGATAGCATAATTAGCAATGCACTCATACGTTTCAATTTTTTCATATCATCTGCCATAATTTATATTAGATTTTTAGTTTTGCTACTCAATATGTTCAATTTACATATCGATTAGAAACAGAGACTAACCACAAAAAATAGAAATTTCTCTGGGGTTTTTAACAGTAAACTTAAAACTGTTAGCTATAACCGAAGATATTTTGGCAGGCTGATAACAAGGTGGGCATAAGAGGGCTTCCCCTCTGGATCACATACTGCAGATAAAAGTGAAACTAAGGTAAAAAACAGTTTAATTGATGTGAAATTACCTTAGCGTGTATAGATAATCTACTGGCAAATAGGTGTATTGAACCTCCCAATGGATTGCAGCGCTAAGATGGAGGTAATTACATTTCCTTTATAGGTAGCTACTATTATTAGTAGCTACCTCGTTATCATTGAATCAATCCCAGCGGAAACTGCGACTAGCTAGCGCTAAACATATCAAAATCGTTGCCACAAGATATAGCAGATGATTGCCAATATCGAATAATCCAGCGCCGTCGATAATAACCGCCCTATTAGCATCATTCATGTGAGTTAACGGTAAGCAATCAGCCAAAAAACGAACCCAGGGTTTACTGCCTTCTAAAGAAAACCAAATCCCCGATAAAAACATCATTGGCCATGAGAGAATATTAAGCAGTCCATTACACAACTCGTCTGAGCGGGTACGACTTGCCACCAGCAAACCGATACTGATCATGGCTGCGCTACCGAGTAATGTATTGAGCACCAAAAGCAGTACATTACCTTGAGAGCTAATATCGAACATCAGCGCGATAACCAAAAAGACTAAGATAGCAGAAACCACTGTCGCTCCAAGTCTTGAAATGAGTTGGGATGCCAAAAACTGCCACGCCGCTAACGGGGTTACTTGCAACCGCTTTAACACCCCGGTTCTGCGATACCGCACCACCACATAACCCACGCCATAAAGCGCAGAAAACATCATGTTCATTCCGATAATACCTGGCAGTAGCCACTCAACATGACGCACGGCATTGCCAACAATTGTTTGCTTTTCTAACTCAGGGGATTTGCTAAAAATAACCTGCTCTAATATATAACCTTTAGCACTGTCTGGGTTGACCCAATAACTATCGCCACTGATCAAACCATCAATTAAATGTCGAGAGACTTTATGCTTTGCTTGCTCTAAGTCATTGTAATAAATAACATCCACATGTTTTAACTCCGACAATGCCTCAAGCTGCGGACTATCACCATAGGCACCAAGCTGATAAAGCGTCGGGTTATCATCATCGAACACCAGTACGAGAACCAGAATAATGATAATTGGAAATAGTAGTGACCAGCCTAGCGCAGACTTGTCACGCACAAACTCAAGGTTTCGGGCGTTGATCAGTGCAAATAATGCATTCATATACGAAGCTCATTACCAGTTAACTTTAGAAAAAGGTCTTCAAGGTGCGGCTTACGCACAGACATGCCGTTAGTAGAGTGACCTGAAGCGAGTGCTGGCAGTAGATCATTAAAGCTATGACACTCTACCCTTGTTTGACCAGAACAATGACTAACTCTTACTGGTAAACCGTCAAAATCCTGAGCGCA
Organism: Shewanella sp. 6_MG-2023; assembly: GCF_030547195.1. Taxonomy (NCBI): domain Bacteria; kingdom Pseudomonadati; phylum Pseudomonadota; class Gammaproteobacteria; order Alteromonadales; family Shewanellaceae; genus Shewanella; species Shewanella sp. 6_MG-2023. The sequence continues at coordinate 36,242 of NZ_JAUOQU010000030.1, forward strand.
ATAAACGCCATCGAGTTCAACAATTTGCGGAAAAAAATTATCTTTAAGTAGCGCTTCAGGTGAACCTTCTGCGATAAACTGTCCTTTATCCATGATGGCAATTTGATCGCAAAGCTGCTCTGCTTCATCCATATAATGTGTAGTGAGAATAACTGTTTTCCCTTGTTTTATTATCTCCCTAACCAACTGCCAAAAATGTAACCTAGCCTGGGGGTCTAGCCCGGTGGTGGGCTCATCTAAAAAAAGCAAAGCGGGATCATTAACTAAACTCAACGCCAGCAATAGCCGCTGCTTTTGTCCCCCAGAAAGCGTAAAATGAAGCTGATTAGCAACTTCCTGTAGTTGACATAACTCGATCAAATGGGAAATAGGTGCATGGCTTTGGTAAAAACTTGCGAAAAGTTTCAAGCAATCTTTAACAGTTAAATAATCCGGTAGCGTAGTCGACTGAAATTGAATTCCAATTTCTTGTTTGAAATTCTTTTTGATTGGCAAGCCTCGATAGCGTATGTCACCCTGAGTTGGCTTCAAGACACCTTCAAGGATTTCAAGCGTTGTTGACTTACCGGCGCCATTAGGACCCAGTAAACCAAAACACTGACCAGCCTCAATATCTAAGTTAATGTTATTAACCGCAGTGAAATCACCGTATCGATGAGTTAAGCCGCGAACACTTAATAATACTGACAATACAACCTCAAGAAAAATTATTAGACATATATTATCTGTAGTGCAATGGAAAAAAACACTGGGGGTTTTAACAGTCTTTGATTTAGCAAATCATAATTGTGTACTTGCACACAAAGCTGTTTTAACGTGCTTGTTTTTAGCGAAAATCACCCCATCATGCCTGAACATCATTGATATTGAGATTTAACATGCGCGCGATAAAAATACTATTTGGGCTAGTCCTTTTTTTAGCTATACAGCCAGTTTTTAGCCAAGAGGAACAATCCCTCAGAATTGTGTCTTTGGCCCCCAATTGGAGCCATACTGTTGCTGAAATTGGGGCAATTGATAACCTAGTAGGTGTGACTCGTTACGCTCGATTTCCTGCCGAAGTCCCCTTAAGAGTTGAACAAAGTCGTATCGACATTGTTGGTGGATTTACTGATATCACTATCGACAATATCACTCGCTTGAATCCAGATCTCGTGCTCACAGCTACTGGACTGCAACTGACGTTAAAAGCACAGCTAAAAGCACTGGGAATACCCGTTATTCATATGGAGGAATCCAGCTTAGAAGAGGTATACACCAAAATAATTTTGCTTGGGGAGACAATAAATAATCAAAAACAAGCCATTACCTTGGTCGAATCAATTCAGGGTCAGCTACGAAAGATCGCATCCCAATACAGTAACCATCCATCTCCAAAGGTCTATTACGAAATTAACTATTTATATAAATGCGTGCCCGGAAAGCATTCATACATGACTGAACTAATTGAATTGGTTGGAGCTAAAGCCATTTTGTCAGATCGTGATGGTATCGCGCCCATGGTGACCTGGCCAGAAGTTGTGCAAGAAAACCCCGATGTTATTTTGCTGCCGATGTGGCCGGATGCTACAGGTCCAATCTTCGAAGGACCACAAGCGGGTAGCGGCACCACCACCATCAGTGAGGTCAAGTCCCGTGAAGAGGCTGATCGCGTGAACGCAGTAAATAAAGACGCTGTCAGATTTATTGACTCGGCAGTGACCAAACAGGCTGGGCCGAATATCCCCCAAGCTGCAAGGCTACTCGCGGAAGCTATTTATGGTAATTAAAACACAAATTTTAATGACCGCTAAATGAATAGTGAGGCCTTGTTAAAAGCGCAATAGCCAATTACAAAAAAACGATAAATAAACCAAACAGCAATTTAATCTTTAGTGCAATAAGTTATCAAATATTTGCAACAAAGCGAAAATGTAGCTAATAGCTTTGGTCATTAGCGTGCGTTAAGTACGCTGATTAAGCAACTCATTTATAAACATTAAATTATTAAGGTATCCACCTTAAATAGCTACAACTAAGGTGGTTTAGTTAATCAAATGTAAGACACTGTGCGACCTTTAATGAATTCATGCAAAGATGACTTTTCTAAGCCTGCTTTGGAAAATAAAACGGTACTTGAATGCTGAGGCATTCATCACACACGGCGTACAACCAAAGCAATCAATACGATTCAAATCACAGTAAAGGGATAACCCAATACCTCCTTAAAATGTATTAGTTTTAACTTGAGTTGCATTAAATTGAACACCTCAAACCTCTTAAACTATTTGAAACGCACACCTTGAACATTTACACACCTTAACAACCTAAATAAAGCTAAATAAAGCTAAATAAAGCTAAATAAAGCTAAAACAGCTCAACTTTAACCTAACTACTACACCCATCAATTAAAATGAATGCTTTTTAGACCGTAAAATGACCATGATAAAGAGTTGCAGGGTCCACGCTTTACTACAATATAAAACTGCTTTCCCACAAGCTTAAAATCAGATTTTGCCCACAGCTATGACAAACCTTTGTCAGCTTAGCTCAGGACGGAACATACTCAAAAATAAAAAGGCCACTTGAAATCAAGTGGCCTTTAGCATCGAATTTAGCTTTTTACAGCTTATTTGGGGTTTACATGACAGGTCATACACGAGTATGGATCTGGGTAAACAGGATCTGTGGTCCAGTCACTATTACCCCTAACTTTCATATCATCGCTATATAAGCCGTGCATATAAACAAAGTTTTGATCTTTCAACGCAGGTAATATGTTCAATAAGTGATTTGCATCACCATACATTTCAGCACTAACAACGCTCACAGCATCTCTATCGGTTGATGGCACATCAATGATTGGTTTAGCTGGGTGATAACTCATATCTTCAGGAGAGTTACCACCTTCGTACATTTTCGGGAACAGTTTATTTACTGAACCATGGTTTTTAGGTTGGAACTCATTATCATGGCACCAGAAACATACCCCCATTTCACCGTGACCTGCTGGTGCGCCGTTACTACCATGACACTGAGCACATTGGTAAGGTGCTACGGCGCGATCCGCTTCATCTAATACTTCATAAGACTGTACGCCATTTGCAAGATCCATAACATAAACGGGCGTTGGGTTAACCCCCAAACTACCTTGGTCGCCATCAGAGTGAATACTGCCTAACGAGTGACAAGTACCACAATCGGCAACGCCCCAGCCAAAATGCTCTGCTGATAATGGACGAATTGCCTCGTCAATATCGTAAATTGGATATTGATTATCCCCGCCAACTCGATGGCTTTCTGGTGCAGCAAACATCAACTGTCTAGCCATTACCGCGGTATAATCAACGGGGTAATACATAGGCCAAACATCTGCAAAGGTGTGCATATTTCTGTAGCCATACCAATCAGTAAGGTCAATTTCAATGCCTTTACTTGCAAAGTATTCGCCACATTCTTGATCAATTTGACCGTTTGATGTGCCAGTGGCTGAGCCATCAAGGGCAATGCCATCACAGAATGTTGCCGGTGGCGTGTCTTCAGGCTTAGACATATCTCCAAGGCCGTACTTGTGATTCCAATCTTTAATATAACGGCGCTCATAACCATTAATCGCATATGCGTATCTAGCCTGGTTAGTAGCACCATCAACAGAATTAATAATGAAGTGCTGAATATCTATACCTGTGGATATCTTACCCCAGTATGAAAAACCAACATCAATCAGCCCATCTTCATGCATACTCATATAAATATCCGCCATGGTGATCATGGCATCTTTCTTATATATGTCAGGACGTAAGTTATGTGGTCTAACCTCGACGTTATAAAAATATCTTGGTTCGCCATCAGCAGGATCAAGCATAACTTCAGGAATAATTATACGATTATCAGAGAACTGAGCCTGAGCTTCGTTGCGACGCTCAACCTGTGTTCTTTGCATTTCTTCACGTCGGTAGGTATAAGCCTCACTTCTTGGACGCAGTAATACACCTGAATTTGATTGCAGCACAGTCATTTCTAAACGAGTGCCAACGTTTTCACCCCAATTGTTGTATTGAAATTCGCGCTTAAAGTCTGCAGTATCTGGGATCCAATTGGCATACCAGTTAGGATCGCCTTCTCCAACTGGTTTTCCATCAATATCAAACTCTACAGCACTACCATCCTCATTACGCCATACCGTATAGCGATAAGCACCGATATCTTCGCCCCATTGGTACTCAACATGGAAATCATCACGGGTCTGAGATAGGTATAGCAGCACTTCTGCAAAAGTGATTTGACCATCATTAAACAAATCATCCCGCAGCGGTGTTGGAATAACCCGACGAACCTCTTCTGCTTCAACAGTGAATCCATGTTTAATATCGGCATGTCGTCTTTCAGATTGAGCAACCCAATCAGCTCTGTCCATCCTGTCGAAGTAGATGGTTATTGGTCCTTCTAATTGCCATTTTATATCCGGTCCCCAAACATTATCGAATACCTCGCTACCAGTTTGTGGTGGTTGGCCTGTTTCAGGTAAATCTGGCGGGGTTGGAGCACTGTTGGAGTCATCACTTCCACAGCCTGAAAGTATCGCCAATGCAAGCAAAGCAGCAGTTGTATTTAATTGTTTCATATCATCCATTTCACAACATTTTTCGAATGTGGGCGATACTCGCTCAACCTACCCCTTTTGAGTTAGTGACTTATCACAGTAAAATACATTCAGTTGTAATAAAAATGATATTGAATTCTTAGATTTGAAACGTATCACAAATAGCTTGGGTTGCATTAAATTGAACACCTCAAACCTCTTAAACTATTTGAAACGCACACCTTGAACATTTACACACCTTAACAACCTAAATAAAGCTAAAACAGCTCAACTTTAACCTAACTACTACACCCATCAATTAAAATGAATGCTTTTTAGACCGTAAAATGACCATGATAAAGAGTTGCAGGGTCCACGCTTTACTACAATATAAAACTGCTTTCCAACAAGCTTAAAATCAGATTTTACCCACAGCTATGACAAACCTTTGTCAGCTTAGCTCAGGACGGAACATACTCAAAAAAAAGGCCACTTGAAATCAAGTGGCCTTTAGCATCGAATTTAACTAATTACAGCTTATTTTGGGTTTACGTGACAAGTCATACACGAGTATGGATCTGGGTAAACAGGATCTGTGGTCCAGTCACTATTACCCCTAACTTTCATATCATCGCTATATAAGCCGTGCATATAAACAAAGTTTTGATCTTTCAACTCAGGTAATATGTTCAATAAGTAATTTGGATCACCGTACATTTCACCACTAACAACGCTCACAGCATCTCTATCGGTTGATGGCACATCAATGATTGGTTTAGCTGGATGAAAGGTCATATCTTCAGGAGAGTTACCACCTTCGTACATTTTCGGAAACAGTTTATTTACTGAACCATGGTTTTTAGGTTGAAACTCATTGTCATGGCACCAGAAACAAACACCGACTTCACCATGTCCTTCTGGAGCACCGTTATTACCATGACATTGAGCACATTGGTAAGGTGCCACGGCGCGATCCGCTTCATCTAATACTTCATAAGACTGTACGCCTTTAGCTAGATCCATAACATAAACGGGCGTTGGGTTAACCCCCAAACTACCTTGGTCGCCATCAGAGTGAATACTACCTAACGAGTGACAAGTACCACAATCGGCAACGCCCCAGCCAAAATGCTCTTCAGATAATGGACGAATTGCCTCGTCAATATCGTAAATTGGATACTTATCATCACCACCCACTCGGTGGCTTTCTGGCGCAGCAAATTTCAACTGACGCGCCATAACAAATACGCTATCAGTTGGGTAGTATAATGGCCACACGTCAGGAAATACGTGACGGTTTTTATCGCCATGCCAATCAGTCAAATCGATTTCAATGCCTTTGCTACCAAAGTATTCGGCACATTCCTCGTCAACCAAACCATTTGGAGTGCCTGTCTTTTGACCATCAAGACCAATGCCATCACAAAAAGTTGCAGGTGGCGCTGAGTTCGAATCTGCCATATTCCCTAGACCGTACTTATGGTTCCAATCACTTGTATAGCGTGTTTCATAACCGTCAATTGCGTAGGCAAAACGCGCTTGGTTTACCACGCCATCAACAGAGTTAACTAAAAAGTGTTGAATATTAGCACCGGTGGAAATTTGTCCCCAGTAAGAAAAGCCCATTTCAACTAAGCCTTGCTCATGCAGACTCATGAATACATCAGCCATGGTGATCATGACGTCTTTTTTATAGATATCAGGACGCAGGTTATGTGGACGAACAACCACATCGTTAAAGACCATTTGTTCACCGCCAACAGGCTGTACCATCACTCTTGGGAAGGTTGCACGGTTATCACCAAACTTTTCTTCATCAGCCTTTCTGCGTTCAACTTGGGTGCGCTGCATCTCTTCACGGCGATAGGTGTAAGCTTCACTTCGAGAAGCTAACATCACCCCAGAATTATCTTGAAGTACCGTCATTTCCATGCGAGTTCCAACCGCTTCGCCGAAGTTGGTGTACTTGTTTTCTCTTTTAAATTCACCTGTGTCTGGGATCCAGTTTGCGGCCCAGTTTGGATCGCCTTCACCTACAGGCTTGCCATCAGTATCAAATTCAATGTTGCTGCCATCTTCGTTATGCCAAACCGTAAAGCGGTAAGCACCAATGTCCTCGCCCCACTCGTATTCAACGTGAAAGTCATCACGTGTCGCTGAAACGTAAAGCAATACTTCAGCAAAGGTAATTTGACCATCATTGAAAATATCATCACGTAATGGCTTAGGGATCAACTTACGAACATCTGCAGCCTGAACGGTATAACCGTGCTTTATATCACCATGTCGCCTTTCAGACTGTGCCACCCAGTCTGTTCTAGCCATTTCTTTACCGATATAAATAGTGATCGGCCCTTCTAACTGCCACTTAATATCTGGCCCCCAAACATTATCGAATACTTGACTACCTGTTTGAGGCGGCTCGACAATCTCAGGTATATCTGGATTTTCAGGAGAACTTTTGGCGTCATCACTTCCACAAGCGGCAAGCATTGCAAGCATTAATAATGTTGCTGATGTTTTTATATGTTTCATCTCATCCCTTTTACAATGTAAATATTGAAGCGGCATATTGACTTACCCAACGCCTTAAGGGACAGTGACTTCTCACAGTAACAATCACACCATTTGTAAATAAAATGATTTTGTTTATTTAGATTTGAACCCCATCACAATTACATTTAAATTCACTAACTTAATCAACTTTAACTCATAAATAAAATCAAAAAAATCACCATAAACATTACGCTAACAACTGCAACAAAATGCATATTGAACATATAAAACGTTAGAAACAGTGCCTAATTTGAAAAGGTAACATCAAAAAGGAGTGCGTTTTTTACACCACACAGCATGTCCATATTGATTCTATATAAAGGGGAAACTTGATTAACTAATGATGTTGTTCAGCAGCCTGTTTTACGCAAGGTAACACATGTTTTGCGAATAAATGATTAATTGTTGTTTTGAAGAATTATCAACATCATAAGCTCTCAAGATCCATTTATATTAAGGTTTTAATGATAATAATTGAGTAGACACTAGCTCTGAGAGTGATGTTTCGGTATTTACATAGTTAATTACAACCTTGTCAGCCTTTAGCCGTAATTACATTTGTAAATCAACGGGTCCTGCACAAAGCAACTTAAATAGCCAATCCAGCCAAATATCAACAAGCTTAATGGCCTCTTTCTCACATCATCAATGCTGTAACACTTATCCCTGTTAGTGGTTTTTCACAGAAAACAAAGAAAGCTTGTTAGATTTTTTGAATCCAGCACTATTGTCTTGAACCATGTCGCATATCTAAAAGTAGGTATTGCCCACTGTCGCATTTATTCACAATCGCTATTGCTGGAAACAAGGAAATGCATAAAATTCGCAATCACTTAATTACGGTATTTACAAAGGGTAGCTTCGGCTCACTATACAAAGGAGGAGCACTATGATGAAAGCAATAATAGACTCTGATTTGTCTACTCTGTCTAATGAACTAGGCGTTAATGCTTGCGTGCTCTATATTTTTTTGAATAACCCAATTAATCTACGCACAACTCGTGAAGCTGCTAGCCTTGTCGTTGCTAGCGATAAGCATGTTGTCAAACAATTCAAAGCACAACATTGCCAATGGGTCAGTTTGGAAGCTGATAAAACAAGTGCACCTAGCCGTTCTGCTACTCCAACGCTTGATGTTGCAAACCTCATGTATAAAGAGAACATGAGCATTGATATCACTTTTTTATTCGCGCCTAAATTAACAGCAAAATTTGTTTTTTATTCTAACAAGCTCTGTATTACAGCTCTAAGTGACAAGCTTGAGTTGATTAAATCAAAGCTTTTGCAAGTAGCGATTAAAATCAATAATAGCCATAAACTTATCAAACAATCATTAATAAATATGGGCGTAATTAATCGTAAAACAATCGATATATTACAGTTTACGGCCGTGGGTTACTCTAGAAAGGATATCGCGCCAAAATTAAATTTATCGGTACGTGGCATCGATTATTATATAGAAATCGCCAAAATAACGTTTGAAGCAGACAGTTTACCCGCGTTAATTTATAACGTAAATCAATATGGTCTACTAAAGGACTTTTCAGAAATGGAGGCTAAGCATGAAAGTCAGTAGCATTCTGAACGAGTTCTCACGAACTCATAATATTACAGACACCATGTTTGTCTTAGACATAAATAGTAATATGCTACCTTCAGGGTTCTCTAAACTTAATCAAGTAGCTGGTAGAACTCATATTCTCGCTAGCTCAGTTAATGCGATAAAATACAGCAAAGTATCTCGAAAAAAGTGGGCAAAAAAAGACCACAACACAGAGGTCTCTTTAAAGCGTAAATACCATACTTGGGATTACAGTGACTGGCCACAGTTTAAAGTTGGACCTAATGACGATATTGTTAAATTTGGCTACCAGCAAAAAGTAACCGTAGAAGTCCCCTGTATGATGAACCCCAATTGGGTGGGGCGCTTCTACTTCATGGTGCAAACTAATAATAAACTTGCTGACCCCAATGCATTTAGCCGTTTATATAAAGACCTAACCGATATTCATTACATGTTACTGCAAAGTAGTATGGAGAACCTGAATCCGTTTTTAGACTATGGTTTAATAAAAAGCGCTGATATTGCGATATTATATATGATGGCAAATGGACACGACCGTGAATCAATTGCCAAAGCAGCACATTTGTCCGCACGAGGTGTCGACTATCGCATACTTAAACTCAAGAAGTTACTAGGTGCTAGCAACTGCTCTAGCTTAATACATTCAGCATACAATAACTTTTTAATTCAGTAATATCATTGCCCCTACTTGATAGGGGCGCAACACTTACTGCAGGTCCGCAAAATCAAGAATAATTTAAAGCCTCATTTGCGTGTATCCATGATGGCAATTTGATCGCAAAGCTGCTCTGCTTCATCCATATAATGTGTAGTGAGAATAACTGGTTTCCCTTGTTTTATTATCTCCCTAACCAACTGCCAAAAATGTAACCTTGCTTGGGGGTCTAGCCCTGTGGTGGGCTCATCTAAAAAAAGCAAAGCGGGATCATTAACTAAACTCAACGCCAGCAATAGCCGCTGCTTTTGTCCCCCAGAAAGCGTAAAATGAAGCTGATTGGCAACTTGCTGTAGTTGACATTTGACTCGGCAGTTACCAAATAGGCTGGGCCGAATATCCCCCAAGCTGCAAGGCTACTCGCGGAAGCTATTTATGGTAATTAAAACACAAATTTTAATGACCGCTAAATGAATAGTGAGGCCTTGTTAAAAGCGCAATAGCCAATATTGTGCGTTTTCATACAATCTATTCAACCAAAAGACAGAATCACTTTTAACTAACCTCAAATAAAGATTTAGTAAGCAGAATCAGGATTTAAAAGAGCACTATAAATAGTCCTGAAAACGTTCGCGATCTCGCCCTGCACCTTATACTGAGGGATATCACAAAGTTGGTCTGTTACTAAGGTGATAGATATGCAGAATCTACCAATCACACTATATCTGTAATAGGATTAACGAATATCAAAGAGTATTAGCCTTAAATATACACAGGGCAATGTAACTCTTTAGCAGCATTGTTAACATCTGCCCGGCACGGTTGCTTAACTGTTTATTTTATGTGACCCACCTCCGATTTTACTCAACAAATCTTTATTTCTATGAGTACTGATAGCGTTTTTATTGCGGCTCGAATTCATACTCGACTGAGTGATTAATGGATAAAAATAATATCCAATCATGAATTTAGCAGTAAATAAATATTGCTATAGATTCAGAATATACTGGAGATGAGTAATGAAACTTAATGTAATAACAACCACTTTGGCTTTGTCTTTTTTGCTTGTAGGTTGTGGCAGTGACAGTAATGATAAGGTTGACCTAACAGAGCCAGAACAGGGCTATAAAAATGATAAATATGTGGTAATGGATGTTAATCATCAACCTGTGGCTGACAAAATTCATTATGTCGCTTTAGGCCGCTTTGACGACAAAATTAAAACTTGGATGAACAGCGATCAGGCAGAAGATCTTGATGGTGACGGCCGAATTAGTTTTTATGATGCGCAAAAAGCAGGGGTAGAAAACCCACCGATTGACTACCTTGAAGTTAACTATTCTGATGTTGTCGCTTTTCTTACCGAAAACCCTGATGGTTACGGTCAGCATACCTCTCGACCAGATATTTTTGTTGAAGGACAATACAGTGTATTCGATGTATTACGATATGTAGTGCATAGCGATCCTCAACTTAAATTTGACTCTGTTACACCTGCAGAAGAGTCTCCTTATAACACTTTCGAGTTTTCCATCTCCTATGACAAAAATAATGATGGTGACTTTACCAATGATGGTGATGAATTCGTTAACTCGCCTAATTGGTTCTTCCGCTTTAAAACTAGTGCCGGAGATTTCCAACGTGCGACTGGTGAACCAGATGGTGAGGCGACTTACAACCGTATGGATGAAATGTGGGCGCAGCATGATTTAGCTATCAGATTCCAGCCTTTCCATGAAGTTACCACTGTTAGACGCCAACACCTGTGGGAAAAAGAAATGGCACGTCTGGATGAAAATGGTCAAGTCATTAGTGAAATTTTGGTCCGTGATGGTGATACGCCATATCCTTACCCTTATGTACAAAATTTAAAAGTAACTGCCCATAACCTGCGTCCAGACGTCTTTCAGCCAGGCGTTATTACAGGTATAGATTGGTTTATGTCTGCAATCGATGAAGGATATGACTTTAAACTGAGCTACTGGCCAACAGTGGATACAGGGGCTTCAGTCAATTCGTATTCAGTTAACCATGTAAATGGTATCACATCGTCAGTAGGTGAAGGTTGGGTTAACATGATGGGCGAAAAAGAAGTAGCCACCGACTATGGACCACTGCCTGCATGTTTGTGGGATAAAGAAGGTAAAACAGCTTCTGTTAGTGCTTTTCCAGCTGAAGATTGTATAGACGACTTCCAATATGCTTTTGGTGGCAATAAGTTACACTTAATGACTGATGTGTGGGTGATGAGCTATCCAAAAGAATACGGAATGCTGGTTTATGCAAATCATTATAATGCATGGGGTATGGAAGAATATAATGGCAATGATCTAGGCAAAGAATACGAGTTTAGCAATGGCCTAGTGGCAAATTTAGAAACCCTAAATTCTGCAAAAGATGCAAATTCTGATGCTATGCTAACAGAATCTCACTATGGCTGGGGCAAAGCTGACTGTATGTTGTGTCACAACCCAGAAGATGGACACATGAATGGCGCACCACTGCCAGTTAACACCAACGATGGGTTTGACATTCCACAGCCTTACTTCTGTTCAACTTGTCACGGGACTAATGGTGCAAGTGAAGGTCATGGTGCAACCGCTCGCTGTTTCTGGTGTCACTCTAGCTCTAAAACACCTGAATTCCATGGTGATGCGTTCAGCAAGCGTACTGTACCGAGTATCATTGACGCTATTAATGAAGAAAAAGATATCTTCTTCTACAATAGTGGAAGCCCGGTGATGCCTAGAGATTCAGCAGGTAACCCAAACTCTTACCCTGATAAAGGTATTATTAGTGGCGCGAATTCAGACTGGAGCATGTCACAAACATTCCCAGATCCATATTCATGCATGACGTGTCACGATAACGGTTCATTTGATAAATAATCCCCAAATTCAACTGTGAAGTGCGACACTCGCCTATATCAAGCAGCCAATGTCATATTTTTAAATATTACAGCTGGCTGCTTGAACCCTAAACACTTTTTGGGTCAGTAATTTATTCCCGACAACGCAAACTCAATATCACTATCTGACACGGTTCTTAAGTCCGTTCCTTTTTTACATATTGCCTTGTTCTGGTCAACTCCAACCGGACACTTTTCTAAAAGAGATTTCAAAATCTATCGGTGACTGATCAGTCGAACGCCACTTGAAACATTATTGGATGGGAAACAGATTTGGGTGGATAAAAATCTAGCTCAAATCTAAGCTGACAGACACCATAAAAAAAGAGGTAACGGTCAGATCAAATCTGAGCTACTAGACCTTATGACAAAATTTTATATTTAAATGCAACAGCTACCAGTTGCGAATTGTTTTTAACTTCAAATAAGGCTTTCATTTTATTGACATGGTAGTCGACACCACGCTCAGTCAAGTGCAGCGTTTCTGAAATTGAAATTCTTGAATGACCTTCTGCAAGCATTTTTAACACATTATGACTTTTACGCGAAATAAGCCCCAAACCAGTGAAAGGATTAATCTCTGATGTTGCTTCACTTCCCAGTACCATATTATGAAAATTAGAAATAAATTGCTGCATTTGTTCCCTATTTTGCTCCGCAAACGTCTTTAATACTGTTGGTTCAAATTCACTCATGAAAAAAAATCGCCCATGAAGATAAGGACAGTTTTCACTCTGGTAACGATAATAGACGCGGCTTCTTACGTTATACTTACTTAAAACATCACGACACAGTCGTGAAGCCTCCGTATCCTCTTCGTAACTAAAAATCTGAATGCCACTAGCATTCAATTTGCTCATATTTGGCTCAACTTTAATGGCTTTTTTGGTAAAGTCCGCTCTCATCTTACGCATTGCTGAGTTAGAATATAAAAAATTATGTCGTTTCTCACGTTTACTAATCGACACTTCAGCATCAACATCAATATGAGAGTTTTGCATCTTCACCGATCTTGCCAAATCGAGAATATAAGTGCCCCCAATAAAACCTAAACGACTTACCTCGTTATTTAGTGTTAATTCTAGTCTCTCTCGCCGTTCAATTGCAGAATCAATGGTAACTTTATTACTTATTATTGATTGTTTCATCCCCAAAACTTCCAATGATTTTACTTATATATGTAAGTGTTAATATTACTTATCTACAACGATAACTTCAGTGATAAACCTCATAACGTAAACAACCAGAAATTTAAATTTGTGACAAACTACTAATAAACATCAAACATCTATATAAAAATATGTCTTTCAATGCATTCTGATATTCGCCAGTTTTGAAGAACATAACGTTATGCGCACACGACAACGATCAGCAATTGTCGTGAGTTTGCGAATCATAAAGTGATAGCCGCAGCCTTAGACACAAAGCTTTACTTAGCCCCCTGTACTGGTCGAACGCCACTTGAAACATTATTGGATGGGAAACAGATTTGGGCAGATAAAAACCTAGCTCAAATCTAAGCTGACAGACACCATAAAAAATGGGTAACTGTCAGATCAAGTCTGAGCTACTACAACATATCAAAGATTACAGCATTTACTACATTGAGGAGTCTGGGCACTTTCCGATGCTAGAAAAACCGAATGAGTTCAACAAGATCCTTTTTGAAGCTGTCAAGTCTGTTAAGTAGTTTGATCGATTAGGTTCGTTCCTACCGACTTCAAGTTACTTTTCTTTACCTGAACTGCATGAGTTAGAGTGAATTCTCTAACTCATTTTTTCTATTTCTGGCATATGACTTCAAGCAGTTTTGCATAACCATGCACTCTAAACATTTGGATACGAAGATACCCTTTCTGCACAGTTCTGGGAGTTTTTAAACAAAGCTCTTTAGCTGCCAGTTATGAGGAAAAGTACTATGATTTCAGCGGCACGATCTTCTACTGAGTAATTACTTTAACTCGAAAAGGGGCAGAAATGAGCTACACACTCCTCTATCACTTTCGAATAAACACACCCGATCATCAAATATTATATTCAAGTCGCTCAATGTATTTGAGTAATGCCCTAGCCTGCATATCCTTCCCATAGCGGCCGTAGGTGATGTTTGGGTTTGCGTGGCCAACTATCTGCGCCACAATATGCTCGCTGATATCCAAACGCTTAAACTCATCGATAAAAGTGTGTCGTAGACTATAAGCCGTTGGTCGTTGACTCGCTTTCATGCCAATGCAGGTTTGTAATATCGATAGGTGCTTACAATAGGTTTTTGACCAATCTTCCACTAACCCCACTGGTTTATAATTAAACAACTGGGGATGTTTTTTACGTGTTTTTACAAATTCAATAAAGCCCTGCTCTATCAAGGTTTGGTGTATTGGAATACTGCGTCTTGCATTAGCATTCTTAATACGTTGCCCTTTGCCGCTGTCATCAACGTTAATGCAATGAATACCTTCGATTACGACGATGTCACTGGGCTTTAACTGACACGCCTCTGATGGCCTTAGGCCGCCATAAAGCATCAATCGGGTAACCCACTTAAAGTCCACTGTTGAAGCTTTAAATTCGGCTGAATGTATTAGCCTTTTTAAATCACTCGTATCCCAACGGTCTCTTTCTTGGTTGGTTTTAACTTTGGGCTTTTGCCCTACTGTCACATTTTCAAAAGGGTTATGGCTGCAGTAGTTCATTAACTTGCACCACTTAAAAAACTGAAATACGGCCGCTAAGTATTCTTTATTACTTTTATAGCTTCTGCCCTGTGTAAGCAGTTCATCACGGTACTTCATCGCATCGGCCGAGGTAATATCGTTAGTGCAAATAGCTTGAGTGCTTTTTGGTGACCGGTTACCGATTGTTGGCAGTAATTTAATGAAGTGAAAGGTTCGCTGTCCAAGTTGTTTAATAGAGAGTGGTCTAATGCCTGACTTCTCTTTTGAAGTAACAAAACCTGCTAGAGCATCATGTAACGTCACCACGGGCATTGCTTGGGCTACAGCCGTGCTTTCACGGTGTTGTGACAGCTTAGTGTCTCTGATGGGGATGCTATAACTTGCTGGCTTTGTACTGATGGTTGACTTGTTTTTCTCAAATTCACTGCGAAGACTGTTAATCACTTCATCAACATAACGAATAAAGTCATTGATACAGGTTTGATGGTCTATGGTATTGATGATTTTTTTCAGCGTGCCTGCGACATCGATATTGCGAATAACCGCTTGTGCTCTGTCACGAGTCAACAAAGAAACTTTAATATCAAAAGGAAAGCCTTTATCGCGTAACGATTTGGCTAAACAGATACGTGTGAAGTACACGTTATTAGGAACTCTATAAAGGTACATTGTCTGAGTCAATCCTCTCAGAAAGCCCCTCAAACGCCAGAAACAAAAAAAGCCGTTGATAATCAACGGCTTTTCTCGTATTTAATATGGCGGAGAGATAGGGATTTGAACCCTAGATGGGCTACAAACCCATGCCGGTTTTCAAGACCGGTGCATTCGACCACTCTGCCATCTCTCCGAACGCCGAGAATAATATAAGTATCAGACCTCGTTGTAAACCGGAATTTATAAAAAAACATTCAAATGCTCATCAAATAAGCTTTTAAGACATTTTTCCACCTTTGTTGGCTCATTTGCTAATCAGGTGAGTAAAAATCACCTTCTACACCACTGGATTCCCTCACCTTTTCTATCAACAAACACGCTTTTAGCGATTACATTTTGTTTAAAGAATTACGCTAACCCCCAAATAAGAAGCAGCAATGGCCTTGAATATAGCAATCCAGTGTCATATTTTTCCAGCAAGCCCATAGATAATCCGCAAAGCATCGAACATTTCAATGATATGACGATAATATATGCTAAAATCGCTTTAACTATTTCTGATACTTAAAGCTATGACCACAACTTTAATTTCTATACCCAAACTTGCTCCTCAGTTTACGTTACCTCAATCTTTACCTTCTACTGCTTATCTAAGCCATTTATTGTTGGGACAAGAGCGTTGTTTAGATGCATTTAATTTAATGACTAAACTTGCACACCAACATTTATTTGTCGCTGATTTTGCGGGTATTGAGCGTGAACTGTTTATTAAAGCCCTTGTGAGTCAGGCTAATACGCCATCAGATTCCTTTTTGGTTGCGACTAAAAGCCAAGATGAAAATCACAATTTTAATTTCCGCTGGCAGGCTGAGTTACCGGCAGAGAATGTTGGCACTGTTGCGCATCAAAATACCCTTTACAGCTATGTTAGTGGCTCTATTCGCCGCGCTGATCTAGTCGGTAAAATGCATAAGACTGATAAGTCTAGCCAGTATAAAGCTGGCATTTTAGCCTCCAACCATTTCGTTTTTATTGATGCTAACTCTTTATGGAAACGTGAAGGCCTGTGGGATTTTGTCATGCAGATCCTCGAGCATAAACAATATAAAATTAGCAACGATATCGCGCCAATCCCACTCAATTGTAAAATTGTGCTAATGGGCTCAGCTAACTTGTTTACTCATTTAAGAACTGAAGACAGAGTTTTTTATAAAAACTTTCCACTGCTTGGCGAGGTTAACTCAGAAATTGATTTAACTAAATATAATGAAACTCAGTACCTGCAATGGCTAAATAGTTTAGCTGATGCCTATAACATTCAATTAGAGCCATCAAGCTTGATACCGCTATTTAATTACAGCGCCAAACTTACTGAGCATCAGCAACGCTTAAGTTTATCAATGCTGCAAATAGTTCAGGTACTGACTCAAGCTAAAGCATACTCTAATAGTGCTTCGCTCAATTCAACTGCCATAGCAAAAGCTCTTAGACAGTCAAAGTCACGCCATGACAGTTCTGAGGTTTATTCAGCACAAAACTTTGATGATAATTTCATTAATCTGCAAACGAGCGGTGAAATAATCGGCCAGATTAATGGCTTAACTGTGATTGACACTGATGATTCAAGTTATGGCGAGCCGGCAAGGATCACTACCTCTGTCCATTATGGTGACGGTGAAGTGATTGATATTGAGAGGAAATCAGAGTTGGGCGGTAATATTCATACTAAAGGTATGATGATCCTTTCAGCTTCCTTGTACCGTATTTTTGGTCGCGATGTACCTTTGCATTTAAATGCCAATATAGTGTTTGAGCAGTCTTATCAAGAGATTGATGGCGATAGTGCCTCTTTAGCTGAGTACTGTTGCTTAATGTCTGCCATTGCCGAGCAGCCGATTAACCAAGCATTTGCCATTACGGGCGCACTAGATCAATTCGGCGCGGTGCAAGCCATTGGTGGTGTGAATGAAAAGATCGAAGGCTTCTATCATTTATGTAAGCGACGTGGCTTAACAGGTGAGCACAGCGTTATTATTCCTAAATCGAATGTGCTACAACTAAACCTTGAAACCGAAGTTATTGAGGCCGTTGAAAAAGGCTTGTTTCATATTCATGCAATTGAGCATATGGATCAAGCTATCGATTTATTAATGAAAGCTCCAGCAGGGGTAAGAAACGAAGACAATGATTTTCCTGCTGAATCAATTTATGGCCAGGTCCAAACACGTTTAGAAAAAATGGCTGGCCACGATGATGAAGAGCTCGAATTAAGCTTTTTACAAAAAATATTAATGAAATTAAAGATATTATAGTGATCGGAGTTGTTTAGCTTACACGTGTTCGCTATCTTGTCAGCCTATTCGTAATAAAGTGGTAAATATTTAAATGAAAAGAGCTAACAGTTTCACTAAAGAAGAGCTGATCGCATGTGGTAATGGCAACCTTTTTGAGCCTAACTCACCACGTCTGCCTGTCGATAATATGTTGATGATAGATAGGATCACAACCATTAATGCTGACGGTGGTGAATATGGTAAAGGCGAAATAGTCGCTGAACTCGATATCACCCCTGATTTATGGTTTTTTGACTGCCACTTTAATGGCGATCCTGTGATGCCAGGTTGCTTAGGTTTAGATGCCATGTGGCAATTGGTTGGCTTTTATTTAGGCTGGGAAGGCGCAGAAGGTAAAGGGCGCGCACTTGGGGTTGGCGAAGTAAAGTTCACCGGGCAAGTATTACCGGAAGCGAAAAAAGTCACCTATAAGCTCACTTTAAAACGAAAGATTCACCGTAAGCTGGTTATGGGGATTGCTGATGCCACTATGGAAGTGGATGGCCGTGAGATTTACTCGGCTACTGATTTGAAAGTCGGTATTTTTAAGGATACCTCGACCTTTTAAGCATTTCACTGAATATGAATAGTAATCACTGTTAGCTAATGTTGCTTCGGGTTAACTTAGCTAAACGGCATTATTTTGCCCTCAATCAACACCCTGAGGGCAAAGATATTAATATGATGCCTTTTCATTTATTTATTAAACAAACCACTCATACGTCCATCTACGCCTTCTCTCCAACCACCTAACCATTGAGATTTAGAATCTAAAGTTCCGTAAGGGCAAAGCTCCTTAGAGCGCCCTGCAATACCTGCTTGGAATCCCTTAGAAAAAGCTCTATCTAACTTATCTCTTTTTTGTCTTTTCATTAACACATCCTCATTTTGTTAATCAAGAAGCGTTCGCTTCAGCATTACAAATAGGTGAAATTTCACACAAGATCAATGCAAAAATATGACAAAATTATGTGTTTTTGATTAAAGTATTGAGATAAAAAGCAAAAAAAAATCGAGGAATAATCCTCGACTTTTAGTTCAAAAAATGCTCTCTACTTAAGCTTGCGACGACGTAACCAAAGTAACGGCAGAGCGAATAACCAAGCAAAGCTAGCCGCCCCTTTTCTTACATAGGGCTCATCTTCTACGTCATCACTTTCAGTACAGGCTTGTTCGTTACCTGATACCGGTTTCATTACCACCATACGCGGTAAATAAGACGTTACAGGGTCGCCATTACCATTTATTTCAAATAACGGTAGGTTAGTGTCTTCATCAAGAATCAAATTACCATCGGTATCAAATTGGTATAAAGGTTTACGAATAAATGCTGTACCTACAATGGTGCCGTCTTCATTGATGTCATTGGCCTCAACCACATATATTTCACTGTCATAGCTTAAAATTGAGCCGTCACCATCAATAACCTCAACCGGATAACGAGTCCATTTGCCATCAGCATCTTGCTCATAGCCTTTTGACTCACACGTTAAAGTCGCATTAAGGTTCACAAATTCATCATCACCGATGTTATAAAGAAAACCTGCTTTTGGTCGCGGCTTATCTTTATCATAAGTGACCTCAATATTACCAACCACTTGACCTGCATTATTAATGGCTTTTGGGTAACTACTTAGCTCTGAAATACCTGAATCTTGAAAGTCACTAGGTACTACGATTTCAGCAGATGGGTTGTTAATATCGTAATAGAAGAACTTATCTCGTAAAATTCCACTGACATATTTATAAAAAGTACCAATGACAATACCATTATCATTAATATCACGTGCTATTGAGTTATAAACATCGTCACTGAAAATATCAGTATCAATCCACTGATACTCATATTCACCTGCGGCATTTTTCACCCAATAGGCAGCGTCTTGATAAAGATCATCCGTTTTACCATTACGGTAAACGTGTGAGCGCCCTACGACGACATCATTGTTGTTAACACCTAAAGCTTGAGCGGTATACACCAAGGTTGAATCTTCATCAGGGGTTAAACCTAACTCCAACTCAATGACGTTTTCTGCAGGAATCGTATTATCATCAGCAATTTGCCATACATGGGCACGGGTTTGATACTGAATGTTACGACGACCATTTGCAGGGAACTGATCGGCCTGCACGCAAATTTCAACTGGCGCTGGCGAGTCTTCATCTGCGTCTAAATCTGCGTCAATACAACTATCGATACGATCTGAGCTGAATTCAATAATGTCAGTACTGGCATAACCTGCCACCAAATTATTATCGTTAATTGCCGCAGCCGCTGACCAGCCACCTAACTCAACTTCAAAACCATCATCTTCACGAATATAAGTTTCGTA
The DNA here is from genome assembly GCF_030547195.1 of Shewanella sp. 6_MG-2023. Classification (NCBI taxonomy): domain Bacteria; kingdom Pseudomonadati; phylum Pseudomonadota; class Gammaproteobacteria; order Alteromonadales; family Shewanellaceae; genus Shewanella; species Shewanella sp. 6_MG-2023. The sequence goes on from NZ_JAUOQU010000030.1 coordinate 56,502, forward strand.
AGATGGTACTAATTCAAGTTCTTCTCCGTCAGGCGTGACAGCGACACCACGAAGCTCAAAATCGCGATAGTACCAAAACTCTTGGTCTTCATCACTACCAACATAGTCGATAGTTTTTTCAGGCGCAGTATATGAACCAACTTTGTAATTGTTGTCATTCATGCCATAGAAAAAGGTATCAACCGAATTGATAATTAACTCGCCTTCATCATCAACATCGGTTGGTGCTGTAGTGCCATTAACGCTATAGAAGTTTGGATACCAAGCTGACTCAGCATCGTTTTCTTCCGCTGTGAAAGTAAAGTTATTTGCCACCAGAGGCAAAAATACTGAATAAATAATGGTTTCTTCAGGTGCGATACCATCTTCTACATCAATAACGTCATTGTCATCTTCGTCATCATCGACAGATAGTTTTTTCTTACCTTTAGAAACACCTACAAGTTCATTGTTGGCATTAACAGCCATGGCGTAACCACTTCGGGTACCGTCTACTGTGCCTTTAAGATCAAAATCTTCAATGTTTACAATTTCATATACTGGAGCGGCATGTACACTTCCGATAGCGCCAAGCACACTCAAGGCAACGACAGATAATGCCTTATCAAACTTCGACTTCATTATAATTCCTATTATTATTATACGCTTACTTCAGTGATTCGAGTTCTTCCCAACGCTCGAAGCAAGTGTCCAATTCCTGTTCTTTTGTCGCCAATGCTTTAAGCACTGAGTTGACGGTATCTTGTGGTTGGCTATAAAAATCAGCTGAAGCCACAGTATTTTGTATTTCTTCTACTTCTTGTTCTAACTTTTCCATTTTACTCGGTAGTTGTTCGAGTTCACGTTGAAGTTTGAACGATAATTTTTTAGGTGCTGTACTGGCAGCTTTAGTCTGCTTTACAGGCTTAGTTTCTACTGGCGCAGGAGTTTGGACAACAGATGTTGCTGCTTGTTCCTCAGAATAAAATTTAGCGCCCTGAGAGACGGCATCATTGTATCCGCCAACATACTCATGCCAGTTACCATTACCGGCAAACCACCAACTACTGGTCACGGTATTATCAATAAATTCCCTGTCGTGACTAACAATCAATAAGGTCCCTTTAAAATCAGTTAGTAAGGACTCTAACAATTCTAGGGTCTCAATATCAAGGTCATTGGTTGGTTCATCGAGAATAATTAAGTTTGCAGGTCGCAATAACAAGCGTGCTAATAGCAATCGGTTTTTCTCACCACCTGATAACGCCTTAACAGGGGTACGTGCACGCATAGGTGAAAACAAGAAGTCTTGTAAGTAACTTAATATATGACGATCTTGACCGTTAATCGTAACGGTTTTCTTACCGTCGCCTACGTTTTCTTCAACGGTTTTTTCTGGATCTAACGCTTCACGGTATTGGTCAAAATAGGCAACTTCGAGTTTGGTACCGACTTTAACTTCACCTGATTGCGGCGAAAGCTGCTCAATTAATAGCTTAATTAATGTTGATTTACCACAACCGTTTGGCCCGATTAAGGCAATTCTGTCACCACGTATAACCGTTGAACTGAAGTTTTTAACTAAATCTTTATCAGGTAAATTGTAATTAAGATTATTAATATCAAATACTAACTTACCAGAACGCTCAGTATCACTGACGTTCATCTTGGCATTACCTTGACGATTCAGGCGCTCACTGCGTTCATTTCTTAATGCTTTAAGGGCGCGCACTCGGCCTTCATTACGGGTACGTCTGGCTTTTACCCCTTGACGGATCCAAGTTTCTTCTTCTGCTAATTTTTTGTCAAAATGGGCATTTTGTTCCGCTTCAACACGCAACCACTCTTGCTTACCTTCTAAATAAGCATGGTAATTACCCGGCCACGATGTCACTACGCCGCGATCTAAATCAACAATGCGTGTTGCCATACGATGAATAAAGCCACGGTCATGACTGACAAACACGATAGCGCCTTTAAAGTTTAATAAAAACTCTTCAAGCCATTCAATGGTATCAATATCAAGGTGGTTGGTCGGTTCATCAAGCAATAATAAGTCCGGTTCGCTAACTAGGGCTCTTGCTAATGCCACTTTACGCTGCCAGCCACCTGATAACTCACTAAGGGGTTTATCGGGATCTAAGCCTAACAATTCACAATTTTGAATAATACGAGAATCTAAATGCCAGCCGTTATTATGATCTAATGACTCTTGCAAGCGCTGCATTTGATTGAGCATCTTGTTCATTTCATCAGGTTCAGCGGTAGCAACGTCATGTGAAAGCTTATGATAACGCTCTAGCATTTCACCAATTTCTTTTAATGCTAAAGAGATATATTTATAAACCGTGCCGGTTTCAGCTTTAGGCGGATCTTGCTGTAGTCGACTGACATTCACATCAGAGGCAATATTAAATTCACCGTCATCAAGTAATACATCACCTGACAGCACTTTCATTAAACTTGATTTACCCGCCCCATTTCGGCCTACGATACACACTCGCTCACCAGGTAAAATAGTGAAATCAGCATTTTTCAATAACGGGGTATAGCCATAGGCTAAAGAGCCATTATTAATACGAACTAAACTCAAGCGACGCTCCTAATAAATTCTGTTAACTGCTGGGCATCAAAGGGCCAAAACAATTCTTTTTCATCCATAACTAACACTGGTATAGATATGCCATAACGGCTTGCCAGTGTGTCATTATCGCAAATATCAATATGTTGATAGTCAATGCCTAATTGCTCAACTAACGCTTGAGCAATTTCACACAGATGACAGCCATCTGTGTGATATAAAATTAGGCCTGCACTGTCTGTTGTTGGGTTAGAACTCATACTTTTAACCTTAAAGCTTATTTAGCGTAAGGAGACTTAGCATGGGTAATTAACCAAGTATTATGGATGTGCGGATTACGCTTATAATCCAATGGTAATGTTTGACTATCGATATTTTTAATGTCCATTTTATATTGGCTTAAAAGCTCGATATCCATTTTAAATTTACGCTTATTATTCGAGAAAATAATTTCGCCATTAGGGCTTAATACTTTAATCAAATCAACCAGCATTGCCGCATGGTCTCGTTGAACGTCCCAGCTATCTTCCATTCTTTTTGAATTAGAAAAAGTTGGCGGATCGATAAATATCAGATCGAATTTCTCTTCACAATCTTTCACCCACTGAATACAGTTAGCTTGGATGAATTGATATTGCTTACCTGATAAATTATTTAAATCAAAATTCTCTTTTGCCCAAGCAAGGTAAGTATTTGACATATCGACTGTAGTGACAGATTTAGCCCCACCTAATGCCGCATGTACCGATGCAGAGCCTGTGTAAGAAAATAAATTCAGCACATTTTTACCCGCTGATTTTTCACCAACTAATTTACGGGTCAAACGATGATCTAAGAATAAACCGGTATCAAGGTAGCCAGTTAAATTTAACTTAAACTTAGCGCCATACTCTTGGGTAATGATCTCCAGCTTTTGTTGATCAAGCTTTTGATACTGGTTGGTGCCCTTTTGCTTTTCACGGGTCTTTAAGGTAACGCGATCAGGGTCCATATTTAATGCTGCAGGCAATGAAAGTAATACATCGGTTAAACGACGCTTTGTCACCGCTTCAGGAATAGTCGCAGGCGCAGAGTATTCTTGAATAACCACATAATCGACATATTTATCAACTGCCACATTGTATTCAGGTAAGTCAGCATCATAAATGCGGTAACTATCAATACCTTCTTTTTTAGCCCACTTGGTTAGTTGCTTCATATTCTTTTTAATACGATTAGCAAAAGCAGGCGAGATATCTGCAATATCAACACCTTCAGGCAACACCGGCATTTCACGGCGAGTGCTTTTAGCATGCAAAGTATATAAGTTAAAGCCACACTCTAGTGCACCGTTAAACATCTTCATTTGCTTATCGGCTTTTAGCTTTAATGCTGAGAGTAATTCAATATCACTACACAACATGGCAATTTTCCAACCGCCAAAGTCTTTCTTAAACTTATCGCCAAGCTTGTAATACAGCTTCAATAATTCCGTAATGCTACCTAAACGCTCACCATATGGTGGGTTTGAGATTAAGAAACCCGCTTCTACTGGTGGAGTAACATCAAGTGCATCTGAAACACTAAATTCAATTAAATCAGCAACACCGGCGTTTTCTGCGTTTTGTTTTGCAAGCGCTACAAGGTGACCGTCAATATCAGAGGCAAAAAACTTCAATGCGCAGCGAGTTTTACCAAGACTGGCTCGGGCTTTTGCTTCATTTAAAATCCCTTGCCATAGGGTATCGTCATGTTGATGCCAATGCTCAAAACCAAAACGGGCGCGTTTAAGCGCTGGAGCAATATCTGCAGCCATTAATGCCGCTTCGATAACAACGGTACCACTGCCACAAAAGGGATCTAATAATGTAATTGGATTTGCTTGCCAACCACTTCTTATAAGCATGTTAGCGGCTAAGTTTTCTTTCAGAGGTGCTTCACCGGTTATTGATCGGTAGCCACGTTGGTGTAAAGAAGCGCCAGAGAAATTAACTGAAAGCGTTAATTGATTATTACGATAATGGGCATCAATTCTAAATTCAGCATTGACGCGTCCAACATCAGGTCTATCTAAACCATCATCGCGAAAACGATCCACAACCGCATCTTTGGTTTTTAAAGCGCCAAACTGGGTATTATTAATAAAGCCGCCAGTACCGTGAAAATCGATACTGAAGGTACTATCGTTTGAGAAGTGAGACGGCCAATCAATACTGTAAGCTGCGTTATAAAGTTGCTCAGCAGATTCACAAGCACCTTTATAGATAACCACAACAATTCGGCTAGCAAGTCGAGTCCACAATGTAATTCGATAGGCAAGTTCTAAAGGCGCAGAAAAATACACACCAGCGACGCTTTCCTTAACATCAGTAGCACCAAACTCTTTAAGCTCATTGGATAAGCTATATTCAAACCCCTTTGGGGCAGCAGCAAAAAAATTTAACATGGATAGACAGTCATCAACTCACAGATATAATTAAGCATGCATTATATACCTAAACCGATATTAGGTGTGAAAATGTCTGTTAATTGCCACATTTTATACAATACATTACCGATATAGCCCTGTATTGGTGAGTAAACTTTCATTTCTGTTTCAAAACTACGGCTATAACAGGGCTATCTGCCTTATAAAGCCGCTATTTTTTGCTATTGGTGCTCAGTAAGTCAGCAAGCAGTAATAAAGTTGTCATTATGACTTGCCAAGAACAAGATTGGCCGTTATAGTCTGCCCCGCTTAAACGGACGCGGGATGGAGCAGTTTGGTAGCTCGTCGGGCTCATAACCCGAAGGTCGTTGGTTCAAATCCAGCTCCCGC